>JBGPPG010000004.1:0-64150 GCA_041488455.1 Gemmatimonadota bacterium | reverse complement strand
GCTTCGGGAGCAGGAGGTCCCCGGTTCAAATCCGGGCGCCCCGACTGAGTAACCAGGAGCCCTGCAACGGAATTCGTTGCAGGGCTCTTTCATTCCATACGCGTAGTCCTTCGGAGCTAGGCCGAACGATCAGTTGTGACCCTCTCATGCTCCCCATACCCTTCTCGCACAGCCGGCACGTCGGCAGCGCTAAGGAGCTGGCCGGTCGTGTGCCCGCAGGTTGGAGAGCAGGAACGCCGTAGTCGGAGGAGACGATGGCTCGAGCCGGTGGGTTCTGGAGTGTCTGCGCGCTGTTTCTCACTCTCTGCTTCGCGGGGGCAGCCGCAGCGCAGCAGAGCGCGGCGGGAAACGCCCCCGCCCTGGGGCCAGCTGCCTCGCTTGCGCCCACGATGAGCGCCGTACGCTTCGGGATCACGGACGTCAGCGACCAGCCGACCGCCGTCAACGCCACGGCAGCCAGGGCCATGGGCCGCCGTGAGGGCCGCGTCCTGGCGATCGTGGGCGGGGCCGCGGTGATCACAGGCATACTCATCGGAGACACGGGCGGCACCGTCATCGCGATCGGCGGCGCGGCGATCGGACTGTACGGGCTCTACATCTGGCAGCGCTGACGTTCAGCGCGCAACCGACACCAACGCGGTCGGGACTCCGCCGTTCAGCGGTGAGGGGACCAACCGGAAAACGGATAAGGCACGCTATGTACTATAGAGACAGATTTCTCGGCGCCCTCGTGATCTCGTTCGCCCTTGCGGTGGTGACCGGCTGTGCGACCCATCGGGTGTACGACCCTGCCTACAGCGATTATCACACGTGGAATACTCAGGAAGTCGGCTTTTACACGCGGTGGGAAGGTGAAACCCGGAGACCGCATCAGGAGTTCAACCGACGGCCCGCCGATGAACAAAAGCAGTACTGGACGTGGCGCCATGGCCAGCCCGATGCAGGCCACGCCAGCAGGTAGCGATCAATCCCACAGTAGCCCCGCAACCGGGAGGACTTCATGGTAGATCCGATCGCGAGGCGCCCCGAGCAGCCGGCGAGCTCCAACCCGTACCGATGGATGCTGCTCGGATGCGAGCTGCTGACGCTCGCCGCCCTGGTCGCGAATCTGGTGGCAATGGCCCCACGGTAGGCCGACGGCGGGGGGCCCGGCGACCCCGTCGTGAGCAAGAGGTCGCCGGTTCAACTCCGGGAGCCGCGACTCACAAGATCAAGCCCTACAGCGAGTTCCGCTGTCGGGCTTTTTCGCGCTCTCCAGTTCGAATTTGATAGCAAGAACCGGAGCGCGAGGATCCGCCTGCGCTGGTAGACTGTCGGTCGTAAGACGACACCTGAGCCAGGAACGTCTGTGGCCCAGGACTCTACGGCGAGCACGTGTTCCCGATCCACCGTTGCGTTCGCTGTTCATCACCGGCCGGTGCAAGGGGCGCGCGGCGTCTACCGGGTCAATCTGCGCCACGGCGTCAGCCGCATCCGCTCGGGACGCCGCCACACGGCGGGGATCATCTTCCATGACGCAGAATGACGGCGGGGGCAGGACGCGGAATCGGCCCCGAACTGGAGAACATCGGCCGAGGCATTCCATTGGCCTGGCGCTCCTGGCCGTGCTGGCAGCTTCGGCTCCTCCGGCCTCGGCGCAGCAATCGCCCGGCCGGACCGATTCCGTCCAGGCCCAGCTCCGCACGACGCTTCGGGCGTTCTATTTCAGCCTTGCGCACCAGGATTGGGAGGCGCTATCCGCCCACATCCTGCCGGCAAAGTTGGTCGCGCATCACCCCGCCCCAGAGGCCATGGTCGTCGCGGGCCGGCTCCCGGCCAGCCCGGGGGGCCCGATTGCGTCCGCACCCGCGGCCGGTACCCCGCCGGAGCGCTCCACCCGACGCCCATGCGCTCGTCGAGGAGGGCGTGATCACGCTCGACGGCGATTGGGCCGAGGTCTCGGTACCGCGCTGCGCCTCGACGCTGGTCGGAGCCGACGAGTTCCGCTTCGTTCGCTTCGAGGGGCGCTGGTGGATCGTTTACATCGCCCTGGCTAGTGCCGGTGCGCCACCGACAGCGCGTACACCGCCGAGCGGAGCACCGGCAGCGGATCGTCCGAGAGCTCGATGCCCTTCGTGAGATAGATCGGATTGAACGCGAGCGACCGCTGGAGCTCCTCGTTGTTCGGTGCCACCGTCGTCACGCTGATCGTGCCGAGCAGCACGCGCTTCCGGTTGGCGGGCCAGACGATCGACCCGTCGTTGGTCTGGTCACCCGGGTTGGCCAGCTGCACGTACAACCGGTACTTCACCGGTCCCTTGGCCAGACGCTTCGGCAGATCCTCGAACAGATAGTTGGGCGATACCTTCGCCGCAGCCGCCGAGTCCAGGTGGACAACGCCGGCGACGGGAATGATCTGGTAGCGCCCGGCGTGCTTCGCCCCTGTCCCGTCCACGAAGACGAAGGCGTTGTTGCCGTAAAAGTCGAGCGTGGCGAAGCTCACCGGCAGCGGCTTCGAGTCCACGATGACCTTGAGTGCGCGCGGGTGGCCGCCGAGGAACTGCTCGATGGGCGCAGGGTGCGGGCTCTTGGGCGTCGTCGCCGCGATGGCCTTGAGGAATGCCAGGAAGTCTTCGCCGGTGCCGATGAAGAACCCGTTGTGCGAGTTGGCGACGATGTCGGTGTTGCCGCCGCCCGGCAGCGCGAAGCGGATCGCCATCCCCCTCGGCGCCGCGTTGGGGTCGTTGTCCGGGATCTGCGGATTGCCGGTGCCGTCGGAGAACCGCACCGTCACCGGGACCGTGCCCCCGGCGAGATGGGCCGCGCTGCTGACAGCCTTGGCGCCCGGCGCCGCCGTGAACGTTCCGGTGCAGACGAGCCCCTTCGAGTGAGTGAAGCGGTAGCCGGGGTGGATGCCGCCGGCCAGCTGCACCATCACGTCCGCGATCTGCTGCGGCAGGCTCGGCGCCGGCGGGCTCTGCTGCGCGGCGAGTGCGAGCGGGAAGCCCGCGAGACTAGAGAGTACGCTGACGCGGCGTGACCAGTGCGACAACATGCGGGAACCTCCAGGTGGTTGGTGAATCACCCTAAGCCGGCACCGAGAGCCCCGGCTGGAGCGGCAGCTTCCGGAGCCGCTTGCCCGTGGCAGCGTGGGGAAGTTGGACTGCTCCACCCGCCGTGAGCTGGGTCATTGATCGATTTTCTCCAGATTGGCTCTCGGCTCGAGAGCATGCCGCCGAATGGACCTTAGCGCAACAACCCGGCGCCCGCCCGGGTTCCGGCTGCACTGCCGGGGCAAGGTCGCAACTTGCGCGCGAGCGCCTCCAGCCTGCATCATCCCCTTATGAACCGACGCAAATCGCTCTGCCTCGTCCTCACCGACGAGCAGCGGGCGCAGATCAAAGCCGCCACCGGCCTGGACGCCAAGACCATGGAGTTCGAGGTGGTGGAGCTGGAGGAGCGCATCGCGGGGTCGGGACCGCTCCCGCCGCGGCTCTCCCTGCTGGACCCCTTCCGCCCCAGCCGCACCTCACCAGAGAAGTAGGCAGACCCGGGCGCCGCCATGACCCGTTGTTTTTTACTGCTCGTCGACGGTCTCCGGCCCGACCTTGCCGAGGCCGAGCTCGCGGCCGGGCGGCTGCCCCACCTCGCCGCAATCGCGGCGCGCGGCGGTCACGCCTCCGCCATCACTGCGTTCCCGTCCACGACCAGCGTCGCCTATCTCCCTTTCCTGACGGGCTGCATGCCCGGGCGCTGCAACATCCCGTCGATCCGCTGGCTTGACCGGAGCGCGTACCGCGGCCGCTGGTGGCAGGATCGAGCGGCGCTCAGGAGCTACTGCGGCTACCAGGCACCGCTTCTCGACACCGACCTGGCGCCGGAGGTACGGACGATCTTCGAGCTGGTGCCGGAGAGCCTCGGGCTCTTCACGCCGGTGGCGCGCGGCCTTTCGCCCGAGCGCGACCCGACCCGTCTCTCCCGAAAGCTCTGGGGCGCGGTCGCGCACTTCGCCCGCTGGCACCAGCCCTCGGATGACTCGGTGGGCCAGCACCTGGCGGCGGCGGCCGACGGCCGGGCGCGCTTCGTCTTTGCCCAGTTTCCAGCTGTGGACGGATACACCCACCAGGACGGGCCGGACGCGCCATCGGTGCGCCGCGCCCTCCGCAAGGTGGACGGCGTCATCGGGCGGCTGGTCGAGCGACTCCGCGCGCGGGGGGAGCTGGACCGATCCCTGATCCTGGTGGTGAGCGACCACGGCTCGGCACGCGTGCACACCCATCTCGATCTCGCCGAGTGGTTCCGCGAGCGGGGCGTGCCCACGCTGACCCACCCGGTGCTCTGGACCCGGAGCCCGCGCGCCGCGGTGATGGTGGCGGGCAACGGGTCGGCGATGGTCTATGCCCGTCCGGACGAGCCCCGCACCACGCGCTGGCCGCTCGACCGGCTCCGGCAGCGGAATGCGTTCGGGTCGGGCGAGGACCTCGTGGCGGCGCTACTCGCCGAGCCCTCCGTGGCGCTGGTCGCCGCGGAGGACGAGGACGGCGCCGTGCGGGTGGTGTCGTGGGAGGGCGAGGCGGCCGTGCGCCGGCTGGGACCGGCCATCAGCTACCGTCCCCTCACGGGCGACCCGCTCGGCGTGGGGCGGCCATGGCTGGCGAGCGACCGTGAGTGGCTGGAGGCCACTTGGAGCGCGGACTATCCCGACGCGGCCTACCAGCTGCTCGACCAGTTCCGCTCGCCCCGCACCGGGGACCTCGTGGTCGTGGCTCGGCCGGGCTACGACTTCCGCCGGCGCTGGGAAATTCCGGAGCACCGCGCCGGCCACGGCAGCCTGACGCGGGCCCACATGCAGACGGGTGTGTGGTCGAGCGAGCCGCTCCCCGCCGGACCGCTACGCACGGTAGATCTCTTTCCGGTGATGCTGACGTGGCTCGGTGTGGCGCCGCCCGGAGCGCTCGACGGTGAGAGCGAGCTGGCGCCGGCGACCGAGCCCGAAGCACCGAGCCCGGTCAGCGGCGCCGGAGGTTAGGCCTTGGCCTGCTGGTGGGCCTCCACGAACCACAGCCACTTGTCCACGCCGCGGGAGATTTCGGTCAGGATGTCGGCGCTGTCGGCGTCCTGGAGGTCGTTCATCTCGTCGATCCCGATCCGCACCGTGCGGCCGAACTGGGCCAGCGCGTCGGACAGCGCCGCCACGTGCTCCTCGCCGGTCGAGAGCGAGAGCGGGTAGTCGATGAGCGCGGAGCGCTGGGCGACGATGCGCGCGGTGCCCTCGGCAATCCCTCCCAGCTGGACCACCCGCTCCGCGATGAGATCGACGTACTCCTCGACGTCCTCGTTCACCTCGTCGAAAAGCTTGTGCAAGGCGATGAACGACGGCCCCTTCACGTTCCAGTGGGCCTGCTTGCACTGCGTCTGGAGGTCGATGCAGTCGGCCAGGCGCTGGTTGAGGAGCTCGATCGCCTCGATGCGGGAGGCCTCGGGCAGGTCGTTCTTGGTCGAGTAGAGCTTGGTCGCGCGCGGCCGCAGCGATTCCTGGGAATTCCGGGACGGGGCGTGGGGGCGCGGTGGGGCAGCGGTACGGGCCATGGATGTCTCCTAAGAACTAGAGGTCGTCTTGCTAAGAAGGTCACCGGCGCGGGGCCGGAGTCTTGAGCGCTCTTGCGGTGGGCAGGTCGGCCGGCGGGGCCTCGTGCGCCACCCGTATTATAGACCCGATGTCCTGCCGTCGTTGGAGTGAGGTTGGGCCCTGTGTGGCGCGGCATCGGCTTGTTACGACCCTGCGCCGGTGCTAGGTTCAGCCGCTCGGCAGTCGGGTCCGTAGCTCAGTTGGATAGAGCGCTTGCCTCCGGAGCAAGAGGCCGCCGGTTCGAATCCGGCCGGGCCCATGTGTCGGAATTCTCCACCCCGCCATCACTTATGTGGTCGGCGGGTTTCTCATTCTCACTCCCCTGCCCCGCCGTTGTGACGTTCGTTGTGTCAAACCCGAGCCGCCGGAGCTGCTCGCCGAGCCGCTCGAAGTGCGCTCGATCCGGTACTCGACGACCTCCGCGAGGTGGCGCACCTGCCCCAGGTGCGAGTAAACCCGCTGGACCATCTCCTCCGAGCCGTGGCCGAGTTCCCGGCTTACTGCGATCGGCGAGTTCTCGCCGGCCCCTCCGCACCTTGTTCCGTCGGCGCCCGCTACCCCGCACTCGATCATGGCCGCTCGCCCCGCGCGATGCGCTCCAGCGTGGCAATGACGAGCCGGGGTCGGACGGTGTATGTGCCCGGCGGTTCGAAGTCGAGCCGGGCGGATACCACCTCCCGAGCCTGCTCGTCGGTCAACGAGCTGGGCGCCAGCACGCCATGGGCAGCGAGGTCCTCTGCCAAGTCGCCGATCTCCTCCGCCGACAAGTTGCCCGGCTCCAGCACTTCAACCAGGAGTGCCGTAAGCGCCGCCACGTTCGCCTGGTTCATCCCTGCCTCCGCTTGGGCGTCGGCAGAAGCTGGCCGCCCGGGCGTCGCCCCGCCAGGCTCCAGCTGCATGAGCCATCCCTTCGACAAATGGGCGCCAGCCGGGTGCCTTGGCGGCTGCAGCGGTAAACCTCGGGGCCCCGGGTGACGAGCTTCGGGTGCCACTCCCCGTCCTTGACGCAGGGCGTGGCCGTTCTGGTTGGCCCGGAAAGTGCTAGGCGTAGAGGCGGTACTTGAACCTCGGCTTGAGAGGAATTGAATGATCTGCTTTCAGTGCGGCGGCGAGATTAGTCAGGGAGCCTACCACCCGCCACAGAGTATGATCGCGAGGCCTCCGCGTCCCGGCGAACGCTGCTCATGTGACACGATGAAGCTCAGCGTGAAGCCCAGCTTTCGGTCATTGTCGGCCATGGGTGCCCCCCTCAACCAAGTCATCGGCAGCCTCGCCGCTCAACTCCGTCGGGGCGGCGCTAGGTAGTTAGAAGGCCTGCTGCCGCGCCTCCTCCACCGTCGCCGCGAGGTCGCGTGCGGCTGCGCCCAGTTCCGGCAACTCGGGATGGCGTCCGCTCAGCTTCCCCGCCCGCAGGTCAGCGCCGAGGGCGCGGCACATCTCTTTCCCGCGGCGGATGCGGAACCCTTTCTGAAACCCGACATAATCATCCGCGCTCGTTGCCATTAGCAGTCCCCAGGCCCGGAGCCGCAAGCCGTCTAGGGCGCTCTTGAAATCCTCTAGGCCGGCCGTGGCCAGGTCGCCGTGGGCGGCCTGGTATTCCAAGGCGTCCAGCATGGAGCTAATGGTCGCTACCTGCTCGGTCCACGCGAACTGGCCCATGGCCCCCTCCCGTGTTTAGGGCACGGCCAAAGCTACGGCGGGGGCCAGTGACCGGCAGCCCCCAAGCGGGCCTGCCAGAGTGCCGCGCCTGTCGGCTGCAGGCGCGGGTTAGGCAGCTCGCCACTAAGACGGGTTTCCCCAGGGCCCTCATCCGCGCTTTCCCCGGCCCCCAACGCTGAGCGATCCCGTGGCCAAACCGCTCGTCGCCGCGCTCTGGGCCGGCGTGGATGCGCTCGAGCGCGAGGCTCGAGAGGGGATCTCATCCCTGTTCTTGCTTGAACCCCTCGGCGAAGATGTGATGAGCCACAGCCATTGTCACCGGAAATGCCTCGCAAGCCTGCCGGTAACCGTCGGCGATCGCGCCAGTTGGGGTTCCCCGTTGCTCTTCCGTGTACTTGTTGCGGACGAGACGAAGTGCCTGCGACACGTTCATACATTAGTCCCTTGTACATCTTGTTCTGTAAGGACTGCCGTTGCCAGATGGCTGCTGCGGCCATAACGGCTGCGCGCCCATCAACGTTGACGCGGCTGGAAGGATCCCGCCAGGGCGCCGGGACGTAAGGAGGGGGCTCGGGGTCGTGGACGTAGTTGCGGGGTTTTGCCTGCCAGGCCTCATCGCAGCAATGGCTCCAGCTCCTCGGCCAACCTCTTCACAAACTCGTCGTCACGCATGCTCAGGTAGTGTGGACGCAGGCCTTCGGCGAAGCGCTCGGATACAGTTCGCGTTCTATCGGATTGCCGGCCGACCTTCAAATACCGTACGCGAAGATCTCTCACATGCGGTCTGAACTGGACAGACACGAGTCCTTTGTGGGGGCCATCCGGCTCAAACATTACCACCTTTCCGTCGTAGCGCTGGAGCCTGTAACCTTGCATTGCTCGTGTTTGAAGGCAGTAGTATTGGATCGCGATATTCTCGATAGTCTCCGGCTCAATATCCGGAGCGACCGCCGTCACCCGCGCAAGCAACAGAGCCAAGCACTGATCCGGTTCTACCTGCGACAGCTCCGCATCGGTAAGAGCGACGGGGAGACCTGTGTTGAGCTCCAGCAATGCCGAGAGGCTGGCAACATGCGCCTTGTTGTTCCTCGCCCGCGCCGCGCATCGGAGAAACTGCTCCTTCGTCATTGCATTCTTGTTTTCGCACCCCGATGCCCCGTCACCTGGTATTAAACCCAGCATTGCCCGGCGTAACCATCCCCCCAGAAACACGATCCGCATGAACGACCGCCTCATGAACCTCGCCCGGAACGCCCAGTAGCCAAACCGTCGTCTGCTCTCCTGATCGATGCCCAACGGATCGATCAGAGCCAGGAGTGCGACCTCCTGGCCAACTCGCCGAAGCTGCCGGGCGACTTCGTAGCCGAATGACCCTGCTGACGAATAGGCTCCTAGGTAATAGGGACCTTGGGGTTGTCGCTCCCGAATTGCGCCGACATAGAGAGCGACCCAGCTCTGAAACCCCATCGTGGGGTCTCTCTCGCCCCAGATGAACGGATCTCGCACCCCAACTACGTCGCGCTTGGTCCTGAGAGCCTTTGCCAGTTTGTCGTACGCGCCCACAGTACCGCCGGAAGGCGCAATGACAAACAATGGTGGAAGGCTGCCGCCGTCGCCCCTTTTCAGAGTGACCAGGATCGCGTTCGTCGAAGCCGCAATCGGCGCGCCTCCACTCTTTACGCTGTCGATGTACGCGGCGAGCGCGTCGACGGTGGGGAACTGGTAGATGGCCTGATCGGAGAGCTGGCTTCGATCCAGTTTGAACGCCTCTCGCAGGCGGTGCAACGCAGCGAACACCGTCAGCGAGGTGCCTCCGACTTCGAAAAAGCTGCTATCGTGTTGAATATCTCCGTGCTTGAGTACATCCCTCCACACCTCAGACACCCTTCTCTGAGTCTCGGATTGATCTCGACTTACGGAACTGGTCGAGGGGCGCTTGGCATAGTCTGCCAGGAGCTTCAGGCGATCGATCTTACCACCGGGTGTGAGAGGTAATGAGCTCAGCCCGACGACGACGGACGGCACCATGTAGGCAGGGAGATGGTCTCTCAGCACCTGATACACGCTCGACTGATCGACGGTTCCGGGAGCAACGAATCCGAGCAGCATGGCGCTTCCCGGGTCACCCTCGCTCAGTACGACGGCCGCCTGCCTGACCTCCGGATGCAGCAGAATGGTCTTCTCTACCTCCTGAAGGTCGACGCGAAAGCCTCTTATCTTGACCGTGTGATCGATGCGTCCGACAAACTGCAGATCGCCATCCGGCATTCGACGGACCTGATCGTGGGTGTCGTATACAGGGTCCTCATGGTCAGGGGCTTTGACGAACACTGACTCGGTCAGCTCGGGGTTCTTGAAGTACTCCTTGAAAAGAGCCGGACCCGCGATATGCAACACCCCGACTTCGCCTGGTGCCACCTGTTCCAGGTCGGTACCCAGGACGTAGGCCCGTACATCCCGCGAGATCGGTTTCCCCAACGGGAGCTCCTGACCCGCTCGGAAGGACTGCTTCAGCTCGCAAACCAGCGTTGAGCTTGCCTCGGTGCTGCCGTAAATGGAGAAGATTCTGGTCTGTTGGTGAAATGACTCGATCGCTCTCCCAGCCAACTTGGGATGGACGTACTCCCCCATGAGCACCAGGACCTTGAGGGGTGGCGCGACAAATCCCGGCATATCCAGCGACGCCTGAAGCACCGACGGCACGATGAGGAGCCGGGAGGTGCCCCGTGTCCTGATCGCGTCCCAGAACGACTCGAGGTTTCTCACCTCTTCATCGGAAATGAGGTGCACCGGGATGCCACGGAGGAGCGGCTCAAAGAGCTCGTAGATCGCGTGAGTGGTTGTCATGTACGATTTCTGGCAACACACTTCGCCGCTCACGTAGGGATGATTGTCCCAGGTCCAGTTGAGCCGATGAAAGAAGGACCGATGACTCCTGACGATCATCTTCGGTGTGCCGGTAGAACCCGAGGAGCAAAGGACGAACGCCGGCTGGTCGGCGCTCGCCGGACCAGCACTGCTCGTGTCGCCGGCGCCGGTTGACAGCTCGGAGAGATGAAGGACGTGCCTGCTCAGACCTGGGTCGAGGGGTGTGTCTTCATCGTCAATGACCGCGTCAAGCGCCGAAAAGGAGAGAATGTCGCGAAGACGGCCTGCCGGATAGGATGGAGGCAGCGGGACGACGGCGCTGTTCGATTTGAGAATGGCGAGCACGCTGACCACATAGTTGATCGAGCGCTCCATGTGGAGTCCGACGGAGCATCCGTCCAAGACCCCGTTCGCGCGGAGCGACCCCGCGACGCGATCCGAGCTCGCCTTGAGGTCGGCAAAAGTGATGCTCCCCTCCTTGGAGTGGAGGGCGATGCTGTCAGGCGTTCTCTTTGCCTGCTCCTCGAACTGCTCGTGAAGCAGGAATGCAGGATCATGCCGATGCATCAACCTTCGCCCTTGCGTAAAGGTGTGTCAGGGGGTCTGGGTTCTTCCATTATATGGTGGTGAGGCAGGAATTGGGCGCCAAGAGTGGCCGCTAACCTCGAGCGCGTGCCGCACGCGCTGCCTGCCAAGCCCTACAGCGCGCCCGAGGGACTGATCGGTGTCAGCCGGGACCGGCCGATCGGCGTGGAGATCGAAGTAGCGGACGAAGTCGTCGATGCGGATGCATTGGCAGGAGCGCGCTCTACGGACGATGAGCGCGCGGAATGGTCGTCTGTGGCCGAGCCTCTCCGCGAGTCGCGCTTACCACGCCGGAGGCCGTCAGGCTTGCGCGGTACTTCCGGTAGCCACCGCCTCTGTACGGCCCCGAGGGCGCGCTCACGACTCGGCCGTCGCCGCCGCCTCCAGAGCCACAAGGAGTCGTTCGCTCGGCTCGGGAAGATCTTTCCTCCGCAACTCCCCGACGGCCTCCTCGACCTCAGCGCACCAGAGCTGAAGGAGATCCAGAAACTCCCGGGCGATCACCGACACGGCACGGGCCATCCCCCTCCGGCGGCCCAGCTGATCGAGCCGCGCCAGCGCCTCGTCGAGCGTCTCGGTCAGGGTAGTGAGGCGTGCCGCCACCGAAGCCGGAAGAAGCGGGACAACGCTCCCGACCAGGGCGACTTCGTGACGGTAGTGGTGGTCGAATAGGTCGTCCACGTACCGGATCGTCGTCCAGCGGTCCCAGAAGCTGGCCTCGGGCGACAGCACAGGCTCTACCGCCCGGCGAGTCCGCCTCATCCAATCAGCGTGGATCGGGGCCAGGATGGACGCGATTGTCGGGCCCGAGTCGCGCCTCGAGCTCCGAGGGCGCTTACTGCTCGATGTCACGAGGTACCTCGCTTCGACTCCCGACCGAACCGTGGGTTTGAGGATATCCCTCGCTCAATGCTACAGAACGAGCATGAAGGCTCGGTGAAGGCTCCGTGACGGTCGTTCCCGGGATGACGCCGGCTTCGCCCGGGCTTCATCCTCGCTTCACAGCCGAGGGAATAGGGTGTGGTGTCCCTCACGGAGGACCATGGATGGCCAAGCCAATCATCGTCCCACTCGACGGCTCCACCTTCGCGGAAGAAGCGCTTCCGCTCGCCGTCGAGGTCGCGACGAGACTCGGGGAGCCGCTGGAGCTGGTGCTGGCACACTCCCTTCCCCCGATCGTGCCTGGGGCCGAGCCGGGCGCGGATGCCGTGCTGGCGCTCGATCAACAGATCCGGTCCGACGAGGAGGCCTACTTGCGCAAGACCGCCGACCGCGTTTCGGTCGAGTCGGGCGTGACCGCTACGCCCGTGGTACTCGAGGGGCCGGCGGCACCGATGCTGATCGCGTATGCCAGGTCTCGCGAGCCGCACCTCTTCGTCATGAGCACCCATGGACGCGGAACGGTGAGTCGCCTCTTCCTGGGCAGCGTCGCCGATCGACTGATGCGTCAGCTTCATTGCCCGCTCCTGCTGGTGCACGCCGGGAGCGTCGTCACGAGGTTTCGGCCGGATCGTCGGCGGCGCGTCCTCGTCCCGCTGGACGGGTCTCCGCTTGCCGAGTCGGTGATCGACCAGGTCCTCGCGGTGTTTCCCCGAGATGAGGTCGTGCTCGAACTGGTCCAGGTCGTGGCCCCGCTCCGCGGACTCCTACTCCCCGTCGAGGCACCGTTTGCGCTAGCCGCCAAAGAGAAGCAGGAGTTGCTGGCCGCAAACCGGTACGTGCACGCCGTGGCGGTGCGCCTTCGCACGCTGGGTCTCCAGGTTCACACCGAGGTGCACATCGACCCGTCCGTCGCCGATGCGATCCTTACCCATGCGGTGACTCATCGGTCCGATCTGATCGCCGTCGCGACCCACGGGCTGGGCGGTGTCGAGCGAATGCTGCTCGGCAGCGTAGCGGACAAGCTGGCCCGCGGGGCCCAGGTGCCGCTCCTGGTCTGGAATCCGCCGCCGGGCGCGTGGAGCCGGGTGCTCGCCGCCGTCGGGGCTGCCGAGCGATCGCCGGCCCTGGCCGCCGGCCACTAGATCCGCTCGGGTCAGCGCGCTCCTCGCCGCCCGCCGCGCTCATGAGAAGGGGATTGTGATGTCCAACATTCTGCTCGTCTACGGCACGGCCTACGGCCAAACGGCACGAATCACGCAACGAATCGCGCTCGTGCTGACCGATGCCGGTCACACCGTGACCGTTCAGCGGGGCGATCTGTTGCCGCCGGATTTGTCATTGGGTGAATACAACGCCTTTTTCGTAGCGGCGTCTGTCCTCTTTGGCCGGCACCAGCGTTACATCCGCTCATTCGTCCGCAGCCATGTCGCCCGACTCAACGCGGCTCCTTCGGCCTTTGTCTCCGTGTGCGGGGCTGCGGCGGGGTCGGCACCGGAGGGGGCAGGCCCACCGCAGGGATACGTCGACAAGTTCCTCCGTGAGACCGGGTGGCGGCCCTGGGCGACGCGATCCTTCGCCGGGGCCTTGCCGTACACGCGGTACGGTCCTTTCGTCCGCTGGATGATGAGGATGATCAGCCGCCGAACGGGGCGGCCCACCGACGCGTCCCGGGACTACGACTTCACCGACTGGGAGGCCGTCGACCGGTTCGCCAGGGAGCTGGCGGAGACGCTCGCGGTACCCGGACCGGCATCGGGAGCCGGGGCGCCGGGCGCTGCGGGCCCCACGTGAAGCGGGGCTCTCCCGCCTGAGGCCGGTGTGAGGACATTAGAAACCGGGCTCGGAGGGAGACCGGCCCCACAATCCCCGTGCCCGCGCCCATTTCAAGCTCTGCCCCGCGACTGCGGGGAGCAAGCTGAGAGCCGTGACCACCGCCCAGTCCCGGGCCCCGAGCGGCTCGATGCGGAGCACGCGTGCCAGCGGCGGCAGGAAGACCGCGAGAAGCTGGAGCCCGACCGTCAACACGACCGCGCCCACCGCGAAGCGGTTGCTCAGAACGCGGCCCGGCGCCGTCACCGGAAGGTCGCTTCGCGCATTGCCGAGGTGGAAGACTTGCGCGAGGGCCAGAGTCATGAAGGTGAGAGTTCTCGCCCGTCCATTGCCGCCCGAGAGCCCCCACGCGAACGCCGCCACCGATACCCCGGCGATGAGCAGGGCGTATCCGACCGTCGCCCACAGCATCGGCATCGAGAGGATGGCCGCCCGGGGATCACGGGGTGGCTGGCGCATGGTCCCCGGCTCTGGTGGCTCGACCGCGAGGGCGAGGGCGGGAAAGGTGTCGGTGAGGAGGTTGAGCCAGAGGATCTGGACCGGAAGCAGCGGCACGGGAGCCCCGACCAGCCCTGCTCCAAGCAACACCATGATCTCGGCGAGATTACAGCTGAAGAGGTAGAACACGAACTTGCGGATGTTGTCGAAGATCACCCGCCCCTCTTCGATCGCCACCGCGATGGTAGCGAAGCGGTCGTCCTGTAAGACGAGTTGCGCCGCTTCCCTCGCCAGGTCCGTTCCACGCAGTCCCATCACGACGCCGATGTCGGCCTTGCGGAGCGCTGCGGCATCGTTCACGCCGTCGCCCAGCATCGCGACGATCTCACCCCGCTGCTGATAGGCGCTGACGATCCGGAGCTTGGCCTCGGGGCTCACGCGACTGAACGCGGCCGTCAGAGCCACCGCCTCGTGGAGCTGGTCATCCGAGAGCCGGTCGAGCTCACGGCCATCGAGCGCTCCGTCGCGGGGGCCCAGCAGGCCCAGCTCACGTCCGACGCTCTCGGCCGTGAGCTTCTGGTCCCCGGTCAGCATGACGGTGCGGATCCCGGCCTCCCGGAAGGCGCGGATCGTATCCAGGACCCCCGGCGCCGGCGGGTCGCTGATCCCGACGAAGCCGACCCACGTGAGGCCGCAGAGCTCCGCTTCACTGACGGCGTCCACGCGCTTCATGGCGAGCGCGAGAACGCGGAGCCCCCGCCCAGCGAGCTCGCCGTTGAGCCGAAGGAGCTCCTCTCTCTCTCCTTCAACGAGCGCTCTCGGCCCCTCCGCCGCGAGGACCCGGTCGCTCAGCTCCAGAACTCGTCTGGGCGCGCCTTTCACGCAGGCCGTCAGGGTCGGCGTCCGGTGAAACGTGGCCATCAGCATGCGCCCACTGGAGAAGGGAACCTCCCCTGCTTCGGGCCACCCCTCGCGCAGGCGGGCGGGCTCCAGTCCCGCTTTCCGCGCCGCGACGACCAACGCCGCCTCGGTGGGATCGCCCCTGACTCGCCATGCCCCTTCCCGCAGGACGACGTCGCTTCGGTTTGCCAGTGCGCCGATCTGCAGGGCGAGTTGCAGGGCCGCGTCCTGTAGGGACTCGACTGGTCGCCCGTTCTCGAGGAACTCGCCCTCGGGCGCGTACCCCGCACCACTCAGCGAAACCTCCCGTTCGAGGAGCCGTATGACGGTCACCGTCATCTCGCCGGCTGTGAGCGTGCCGGTCTTGTCGGTGCAAATCACGGTGGCGGAGCCCAGCGCCTCCACAGCCGACAGTCGCCGCACGAGCGCCCGGCGACGGGCCATCCGACGCATGCCGACCGCCATCGCAATGGTCCCGACCACGGGGAGTCCCTCCGGCACCGCCGCCACCGCGAGCGCGAGCGCGGTCTGCACAATCCCGGCGAGTGGGACGCCATGCAGGGCCTCCAGGCCCGCCACCAGCGCCGCGACGACCAGCGCCACGCCCGCGAGACCGCGACCGAGCTCGCCGAGCCGGCGCTCGAGGGGCGTCGGCTCGGGTGCGATGGCGCGGGCCAGGAGACCGATGCGTCCGACCTCGGTGTCCATCCCGGTCGCCACTACCACCGCGCGCCCGCGCCCACCCGCAATCATCGTCGCCTTGTAAACCATCGTGATACGGTCGGGGAGAGGGACCTCCGCGGCCAGGCGGACATCGGCGGTCTTGTCGACCGGGACCGGCTCGCCGGTGAGCGAGGCCTCCACCGCGCGGAGCTCGGCAGCCTCGAGGAGCCGAGCGTCCGCCGGTACCATCTGGCCGGCCTCGAGCTCGATGACGTCGCCGGGAACCAGGCCGGGGGCGTCGATCGCGCGCGTCGTTCCCTGGCGCACCACGTGCGCACGGGTCACCTCCAGCGCGAGCAGCGATTCCATGGCCCGATGCGCGCGCAGCTCGGTGACGAATCCGATGGCGACGTTGAGGACCAGCACCGCCCCGATAGCCCCGGCATCGAGCGCGTCACCGGAAAGCAGCGCAACCACCGCAGCCGCCGCGAGCAGGAGCACGATCATGCTCCGCAGCTGCGCGGCGAGCACCATCCAGGGCGACACTGGCGGGGCTGCGCGGAACAGGTTGGGGCCGTGCCGGGCGAGCCGGTCGGCGGCCTCGGTCTCGTCCAGTCCGCCCGGCCTCGAGCCGAGGCGATCCAGCGCCTCGCTCAGCGGCACCGCGTGCCAGGGGGCGCTCACGGAAGGATTCGGACTGGCTTCATGGTGGCTACCATCAAATGCGGTATGCCCCTTTTCCGACCACTTCCGGCGCAAAGCGCCGGTAGAACCAGATTTTCACCGCCTGGACGGCACCGAGGTACATGGCCACCATCGCGGCCAGGATGAGGAAGAAAGCCGCCGGGGGCGGCACAAAGCCGAGCGTGCGACCGAGCGACGTAATCGGAAGCAGGGCGCCGACGGCCACCACGCCGAGCGACGTCAGCGTGAGCAGTCGGCTCGGCCGGCTCCGGAGCGGATTGCCCCGGGTGCGAATGACGAAGATCACCAAGACCTGGGTAGCCAGCGATTCGACGAACCACCCGGTCTGGAAGAGCTGCTCGCCCGCCCGAAACACGTGCAGCATGATGTAGAACGTCAGGAAGTCGAAGATCGAGCTGACCGGTCCGATGACCAGCATGAACTTGCGGACGAACGCCATGTCCCAGTGCCGGGGGCGGCGCATGAACTCCTCGTCCACGCTGTCCATTGGGATAGGAATCTCCGAGACATCGTAGAGGAAGTTGTTCAGAAGCACCTGGACCGGGCGCATCGGCAGGAACGGCAGGAAGAGGGAGGCCCCGGCCATGCTGAACATGTTCCCGAAATTCGAGCTCATGGCCATCATGATGTACTTCATGATGTTCCCGAAGGTGCGCCGGCCTTCGGCGACGCCGTCGTGGACCACGGACAGGTCGTGCTCGAGCAGGATCAGATCCGCGGCGGCCTTTGCGACGTCCACGCCGGTGTCGACCGAGATGGCAACGTCGGCCGCGTGGAGGGAGGGCGCGTCATTGATGCCATCTCCGAGAAAGCCGACGACATGGCCGCGCCGGCGCAGCGCCCGGATCACGCGACTCTTCTGGGCTGGGGTAACGCGGCAGAACAACGTCACGTCGCCGGCGCGCGCCTCGAGCGCCTCATCCTGGAGAGCGTCGAGCTCCGGACCGGTCATGACGGCCTTCACGGCAAGTCCGACCTCCGCGCAGACATGGCGCGTCACGAGCTCGGTGTCGCCGGTGACGACCTTCACCTCCACGCCGCTCTCGGCCAGCGCCTTTAACGCCGCGGCCGCGCTCGGCTTGGGTGGGTCCTCGAAGGCCGCGAACCCGGCGAAGACGAGCCCCGCTTCATCGCCGACCGCTGCCTGAGCCCAAGCGGGCGGCATCGCCTTCCATGCGATGCCGAGCACCCGATAGCCCTCCCGGCTCAACGCCTCAAAGCGACGTATCATCGCGTCGCGGGCTCCGGGGTCGAGCGGTCGGAGATCGTCGGGGCCGGCGCCCTCGTAGCTGGCGGCACAGCGCAGAATGTCCTCGAAGGCTCCCTTGATGACCAGTATTCGCGTGCCATCCTGCCGCGCAAGCAGGACGGAGACGCGGCGCCGCTGGAAGTCGAAGGGGACCTCGTCGATCTTGGTCCAGCCCCGCGGCTCGATCTCTCCGTGCCGGAGAATGGCCTCGTCGAGGGGACTCTTCAGCCCGGTCTCGAAATAGCTGTTGAGATAGGCCAGCTCCAGCGCCCGGGTGGTGCTGCGACCCAGGGGATCGAGGTGCTGCTCAAGACGGATCCGGGACTCGGTCAGGGTCCCGGTCTTATCGGTGCAAAGCACGTTCATGCTCCCGAGGTCGTGGATCGCGGCCAGGCGCTTCACGATGACCTTCTTGGCCGCCATTCGCAGCGCTCCGCGGGAGAGCGTCACCGACACGATCATGGGGAGCAGCTCCGGGGTGAGCCCGACCGCGAGGGCCACGGCGAACAGGAACGACTCCAGCCAGGGACGGTGCTGCGCCGTATTGACGAAGATGACGAACAACGTCATTAGCACGGCGAGCCGCAGCACCAGGAGTCCGAAGCTCCGGGCGCCTTGTTCGAACGCGGTCGGTGGTGGCTCCACGCTCAGGCTCTTGCTGATCTCGCCGAGCGCCGTTTCGCTCCCGCTTCGGCAGACGAGGACTCGGGCGGACCCGCTCACGACGGAGGTGCCCATGAACAGGACGTTCGCCGCTTCATTCAGAGGTACGGACGGGGCTGCTGTGTCGGCGTGCTTCTCGACCGGATACGGCTCGCCGGTGAGCAGCGCTTGATTGGCGAAGCAGTCGTACGTCTCGAGCGCCCGGCCGTCGGCCGGCACCAAGTCGCCGGCCGAGAGCAGCACCACATCGCCGGGGACGACGCCGGCGGCCGGCACGGTGGTGGCAGCTCCGCCTCGCAGGACATCGACTTGCACGGCGACCGACTGCTTGAGCCGCTCGGCCGCTTCTCCGGCCCGGTACTCCTGCACCGCGTCGAGGACCACGCTGAGCAGCGCCATGCAGATGACAATCGTCGAGCTGACAACGTCGCCCGTCAGCGCGGAGATCGTGCTGGCGACGAGGAGCAGGATGACCAGCGGACTGCGGAAGCGCGACACGAACAGACGCATGAACGTATGCTTCCGCGCGACATGGAGCGTGTTGGGACCGTACCGGGTGAGTTGGGCTGCGGCCTCTTCCGCGGTCAACCCGCTCGGGCGCGAGCCGAGCAGCGCGAAGAGCTCGGGCAGCGGGGTGCGCCAGAACTCTCGCAGTCCGTCAGGCGCGGCGTCAGGCCGCTCTGTCGAGCTGGCGCGGCCTGCCATCGCCCGCGAAGGACTGACGAAGCTCCTGTACAATCTCCTCGGCATTGCCGGTATGGCTCGGGTTTGTCTCCGGTTCCGGAACGATATAGCGGATGTGGGACAGCTGCCGCGCGGCTGAAGAGATTCTCACGATCGCTTCGCCTGCTGGCAGCCATCCTTGCGCTCGGGTGGGTGACGCCGGTTGCCGCCGGTGCCCAAGATAGCGCCGCTGTCTCGGTCCGGACGCTCATCGCGACCGCGCGACATCCATAGGCACGGTGGCCCGACTTCGGCCGCTACGTGACGGACGTGTCCCGGCTCTATGGTGCTCCGCCCGACACCTTGATCTGGCACGACGGGTCGCAACTCTCGCGAGCGGGATTCGCCGCGATCGACGAATTGCGCGCGGCGGGAAAGTACGGCCTGGAGCCCGGCGATTACGATGCCATGCTGCTCGACACCCTGGCGCGCCGGCCCTCTAAAGGCGTTTCCGCCTTTTCTCATGCTTGCTTCATCCTCGACGTGCCATCATTTCGGGGAGCAGCCAACAGATCGGGGAGCAGTGCCGCCGATCAATGCCGTGCCCTGACGGACCTTTAGTGGTAAAGCCATGACGCTTCCCTTTTCCGATCGCCACGACGCCGGACGCCAGCTCGCCAGCCGACTGTCCACCTTCACTGGACGGACCGATCTGGTCGTGCTCGGCCTTCCCCGTGGAGGAGTACCGGTCGCCGCCGAGGTGGCGACGGCGCTCGGCGCCCCGCTGGACGTTTTCGTCGTGCGTAAGCTTGGCGTGCCGGGCCATCCGGAGTTCGCCATGGGAGCGATCGCCAGCGGCGGCATTCGCGTCCAGAGCCAGGACGTGCTTCGGCGCCTCAACATTCCCCGCGAGGTGGCCGACTCGGTCGCAGCGTCCGAGCAGATCGAGCTGGAGCGCCGCGAGCGTGACTATCGCGTCGGCCGCCCCTTCCCCGATCTGCGGGGGAAGACGGTGATCTTGATCGACGATGGGGTGGCAACCGGCGCCACCATGCTGGCAGCCATCCACGCGCTGCGGCAGCATGGGCCCGGCGCGATCATCGCCGCCGCACCGGTGATGTCGGAGAGCGCCTGGCACATGCTGTCGCGGGCGGCCGATCGGTGCGAAGCCGTGGCCATCCCGGAGGCGTTTCAGGCCGTGGGCATGTGGTACCACGACTTCTCCCAGACGACCGACGAGGAGGTCCGCACGCTGCTCCGGCACGCCACGGCCGTGCCCGCGCCGGCTGAAGGCGCAGAGGTGCTGGCGAACAGGGAAAAGCGCCATGCCGCCCGGCGCTGACCGTCTGGTCGTCGCCGCGGTTCGGGACGCGGCCCATCGGCTGCACGGCACGCCCGCCGACTTCGACCCACTGCTCGCCGCCGTGGGCGATGCGCGGCTCGTGCTGCTGGGCGAGGCGTCGCACGGCACCCATGACTTCTATCGGGTGCGCGCCGAGATCACCAAACGGCTCATCCGCGAGAGGGGCTTCAGCGCCGTCGCGGTCGAGGCCGACTGGCCCGACGCCTACCGGGTGAACCGCTACGTGCGCGGCCGCTCGAAGGACGCCGACGCTGCGGACGCCCTGAGCGGCTTCGCGCGGTTCCCCCAGTGGATGTGGCGCAACGCCGACGTCCTCGACTTCGTCGGATGGCTGCGCGAGCACAACGACGACCGGGACGCCGACCCTGCCAAGGCCGGCTTCTACGGCCTCGACCTGTACAGCCTGCACGCCTCCATGCACGCGGTGGTCGACTATCTGAAGGTGGTGGACCCCGAGGCGGCGGTGAGGGCAGCGCACCGGTACGCCTGCTTCGAGAGCTTCGGCGGCGACCCGCAAGTGTACGGCTACACCACCAAGCTCAGGCTCGCCCCCTCATGCGAGACTGCGGTCATCAGCCAGCTGGTCGAGCTCCGGGCCGCAGCCGCCGAGTACGCCAAGCGGGACGGCCGCCTGGCTCCCGACGATCTCTTCTTCGCAGAGCAGAACGCCAAAGTCGTCGCGAACGCCGAGCGGTACTACCGGGCCATGTTCGAGGATCATGCGGCCTCCTGGAACCTCCGCGATCAGCACATGGCCGAGACGCTTGGCGCCCTGAGTGCCTTCCTCGAGGCGGACCCGCGACGCGCAAAGATCGTGGTCTGGGCCCACAACTCACACCTGGGCGACGCCCGGGCGACGGAAATGGGCTCCCGGCGCGGCGAGCTCAACGTCGGGCAGCTGATCCGCGAGCGCTATGGGCGCGCGGCCATCCTGGTCGGGTTCACGACCTACACCGGCACGGTGACGGCCGCATCCGATTGGAACGCCGACGCCGAGCGAAAGATGGTTCGGCCGGCGCTGCCCGAGAGTTACGAAGCGTTGTTTCACGAGTGCGGACTGGGCAACTTCTTCCTCGATCTACGCTCTCCCGGCGATGCCATTGCCGCCCTCGAGCAGCCGCGGCTAGAGCGTGCAATCGGCGTGATCTACCGTCCGGAGACCGAGCGTCCGAGCCACTATTTCGGCGCCCGGCTCCCGCACCAGTTCGATGCCGTGTTCCACTATGACCATACGCGCGCGGTGGAGCCGCTGGAGCGCACGCCCCTCTGGGAGCGCGGCGAACCCGAATTGCTCGAGACCTACCCGTCGGCGCTGTGAGCGCCCGGGGCAGACAGCAGGAGACTAGGTTGTCGCAAACCCCTTATCCCCAAGCCTGGTCGGTGCGGATCCGCGCGGGCAGCGTAGCGCTTGACGGCGATCTCGTCGTGCCGGCCGTGCCGCGTGGCATGGTCGTCTTTGCGCACGGGAGTGGAAGCAGCCGGCAGAGTCCGAGGAATCGTCGGGTCGCCGGGCAGCTCCAGGAGGGGGGCTTCGCGACGCTGCTGTTCGACCTTCTCACTCTGGAGGAAGAGCGGCGCGACGCGGTCACGGCCGAGCTGCGTTTCGACATCGCCCTGTTGGCGGAGCGGCTGGCTCAGGCCACTGACTGGGTAGCGTCCCGGCCGGAGCTGCGCCGGCTGCCGGTAGGCTATTTCGGAGCCAGCACCGGGGGGGGAGCGGCACTGGTCGCCGCCGCGCTCCGGCCGCAGTCGGTTCACGCGGTCGTCTCCCGCGGCGGCCGCCCCGACCTCGCGGGGCCGTACCTCCCCCGGGTGAAGGCGCCGACGCTCCTCATCGTCGGGGGATACGATACGCCGGTCATCGAGATGAATCGAACCGCGCTCGCCCACCTCCAGGTGGGCGCGAAGCAACTCGTGATCGTCCCGGGCGCTGGGCACCTCTTCGAGGAGCCCGGTACGCTCGATCGGGTCGCGGAGCTGGCGCGCGCTTGGTTCGAGCGCTATCTGCGGGTGGCAGTCGGCGAATCCGCGGGGAGGCAGCAATGACGGCAGGAGGCTTGTGCAGTCGGGCCGTCGTGACGGCGTTGCCCTCGGAGAGCGTGAGAGCGGCGGCGCGGCGCATGGCGGAGCATGATGTCGGAACCGTCGTCGTCGTCGAGCCTGATGCAGGGAGCCACGCGATCGGTATCCTCACGGATCGGGACATCGTGATCCGCTGCGTCGCGAGGGACGGCGACCCAGATATAATGCCCGTCACGAAAGTGATGAGCACGCCGGTGCAGACGGTGGGTGAGGACGCAGCGATCGAAGATGCGGTTTCGAAGATGGCGGTCGCCGGGACCCGGCGGCTGATCGTGACGGGCAAGGACCACCCGATGGTCGGGATTCTCAGTCTGGACGACGTTCTGGATCTGCTCAGCCTGGATGCGCACTCCATCGGTCACCTGGTCGAGAAGCAAAACCCCCGCGTGCCTATGTAGCGCCCTAGCCCGATGTCGCACCGGAAAAGGCCGCGCGTGCCTGCCCGTAATCGGCCAGGTTGGGAGCGAGGCGAGCCTGAGCGACGCCACGCGAGGAGCCAACAGTCGTCATTGTGCCTGAGAGGATCATGAAGGTCTCTTGGGTGCCGCTTCAGCCGCTCTTCATCGCGGCTCGCCAGCTTGGAAGCTCCGACATGCAGGAGAGCTACGTGGTCACCACTACTCCCCGTGCTGAGGCGCCTTCTCCGACTCGGACCGCGCCGAAAGCCGGCCGCACCGCCGCCTCCGTGCTCGATCGGCTTGTGGCGATCGAGCCCGGGCCACATCGTGTGGTCAGCTGCTACCTCCGGCTCGCACCCGAGGACCGCAGGCGCCAGAGATACCTGACCGAGGTCAAACAGCGCAGCGCGGCCGCCTGGGAGCAGGCAGCCGCGGGCGACTTCAGGCGCATCGCCGACTACCTGGCCGACGCCCGTACCCTGCCGGCCGCGCGCGGCCTGGCCATCTTCGCCAGCGAGGGGCTCAGCCTGTTCGAGGTGATTCCCCTGCCCCGGGTACATCGCACTCGCGTGGTGGTGGACGACACGCCCTGGCTTCGCGAGCTGATTTCGGCCGAGCAAGACTTCGGCACCCTGCTTGCCGCGGTCTTCGATCGAAGCCATGCCCGGTTCTTCAGCGCGACCGCGTTCGGTGCGACGGAGCTGACCGGATTGGTGGAGACGAGCCGTCGGGGCGGCAAGTTCTACCCCGACCGCCGCGATTCGCCGGGATGGGGGGAGCGCCTCTACCACGGTCGGATCCGCGAGGAGCGACATCGGCATCTCGAGGCGATCGCCCGGCACCTGGAAGCGTTGATGCGGGCTTACCCGGCCCGGGGCATTCTCCTGGCCGGGCCGCACAAGGAAACTGCGGCGCTTGCGCAGTTCGTGCCGCCCGGGCTCGCTCGGTGCATCCTCGGCGCCGCCAGGCTCAACCCCACTGCCGCTACACCGGCTCAGGTGCACGGCGCCGCGTTCGCCGCCGCCGCGGAGCACGACCAGGCCCAGGCGTCCGCGCTGGTGGTCGCGCTGGGCGAAGCGATGGGGCGCAAGTGGGCCGTCAACGGACCCCGCGAGACGCTCCGTGCGCTCGCGCGCGGGCAGGTGCGGACCTTGCTCGTCCGAGAGGATGCCGCGATCGATGGGTTCCGCTGCTCCGCCACAGGTCGGCTGGTCCTGACGAAGACGGAGTGTCGAGGCGAAGGCGAGCCGACGCCGGTTCTGGATCCGGTGGCCGAAGCGGTGGAGGACGCTCTGCGGCAGCGGCTCCAGGTCGTCACGCTCCCCGAGTCCGGCCCGGCAGCGGCCGTGGACCAGCTCGCTGCGTTCCTCCGATTCCGGTGATGAATGCGATGGGGCATCGTGACAGAGGTTTCATCTCCCTTTCATGGCCTCTTCAGTCGCAACGCTTAGCTTGCGCCGCGGCGTGCCGTGCAACAGGCGCCAAGAGGAGAAGAATAGAGAAGAGATTCTGTGACTCCCGGTGGCCAGCGCGTAGGGCGGCCCGCACTCCGAGCACCACTCGGCGAGGCGGGTCGCCTTGTTGTTGCCGGCCGCCGCAGGTGGCGGGCCACTCCACTCGACTTGAACATCCGAGGAGCGCAATGAAACCCACGAAGCCCGCAGAATCCGCGGTGGTTGCCAAGGAGCACCTGGTGCGGCTGTTGCTCGAGCAGCTGGATCGGACCTTCAGTACCGACGGGCAGGAGGCAGGGCTCCGGTCGGTGGGTGATCTGCTTCGCCGGCTCGACGCCACTGAGCTCCGCGAGTATGCCTATCGGCATGGCCTCATCACCGAGTACGACCTGGAGCCCGAGCAAGAGCCCGACCGCACCCGGGCAAGCGAAGGGACGGAGTGACGCGGCGCGCCCGAAAGAAACTTCGCGCCGGCTTCATCGCTGCTTCACAGCCGCCATCGTAGACTGGTGCTGCATTGGAGGCACGCTCCGGAAGGAGCTCGTCATCGCAGTCGCCGAGCAGGGCCCGATCAGGAGGGATGTATGAAGAGCGAACTGGAGAAGAAGGAACTGGAGTTGAAGCGCCAAGTGCTGGCCGAACTCGAGTGGGAGCCCAACGTGGATGCCGCCCACATCGGGGTCATCGCGAACGATGGGGTCGTGACGCTGACCGGCACCGTCCCCACTTATGCCGAGAAGCTCAACGCGGAGCGAGCGGCAAGACGCGTGACTGGCGTCAAGGCGCTGGTCAGCGAACTCGAGATTCACCCGCCCTTCGGCGCCGAGCGGACCGACACCGACATCGCGCGTGCTGTGGTGCAGGCCCTCGAATGGGACGTCGCGGTGCCGCACGACAAGGTCAAGGCCCGCATCTCGGACGGTCGCGTGACCCTGGAGGGAGAGGTCACTTTCCAATTTCAGCGCGCCGCAGCCGAACGCGCAACCAGCCACCTGGCAGGCGTGAAAGGCGTGAACAACTTCATCACCATCAAGCCTGGCGTCTGGGCCGGCGACGTCAAAGCGCGCATCGAGGCGGCGTTCCGGCGGAGCGCCGAGCTCGATGCTCGGAACGTGCAGGTCGAGACCCACGACGGACGGGTGACGCTGCGCGGTAGGGTCCGGACGTGGGCGGAGCGGGAGGAAGCTGAGCGGGCCGCGTGGGCCGCGCCGGGTGTGTCGGCCGTGGAAGACGAGCTCAAGATCGGCGTGTAAGGCACCTGACCCCGGTGCCTTGGAGCATCGGGGTCACCCGTCCGGGCGCGGCCTCCGCTCGGGATTGAGCGAATACAAGGGAACCATGGAACTGCCGTTGCAGATCGCCACCCGCAACTTCGAGCTGTCGCCGGCCGACGAGCAGATGATCCGGAACGCGGCTGCGAAGCTCGAATCGTTCGCGAGCCGGATTACGAGCTGCCGGGTGCTGCTCGAGCTCCAGAGCCGGAGACGCCAGACGGGAAACCGGTACAACGTCCGCATCGACGTCGCCGTCCCCGGCAGCGAGATCGTGATCAAGCGGCAGGCCGACGAGACCCTGCTCACCGCTGCGCAGGAGGCTTTCAGGGCAGCTGCCCGGCGCCTGCAAGACCGGATCCGGAAGCAGCGTGGGGATATCAAGCTCACCCACACTGCCCCGCGCGCTGTCGTGACTCGCCTGTTGCCCTGGGAGGGCTACGGATTTCTCACCACACCGAACGGCTGCGAGATCTACTTCGACAGGCACAGTGTCTTGGATGCCGCGTTTGACCGCCTGGAGCTGGGCGCCGAGGTGCGGTACGCTGCGGAGCCGGGCGACAAGGGGCCCCAGGCCAGCACCGTGGCCCTGATCAGAGGTCGAGCATGACCCCATAGGTTCGGAGGGCATCCATGAGCACGCTCGTGAAGGTGATCGAGGTCATCGCCCAGTCCGAGAAGAGCTTCGACGACGCGGCACAGCAAGCCGTGAAAGAAGCGGCGAAGACCGTACGGGGTATCAAGAGCATCTGGATCGACAATTTCAACGGCGTCGTCCAGGGAGACAAGATCGTCGAGTTCCGCGTGAACGCGAAGCTCTCCTTCCTGCTCGAGGACCACAAGTAGAAGAGCTATGGGGACCTCGCGGTTCAGCCCGACGCTGGTCCCGGTCGACGGATCACCGCTTGCGGAGAAGGCCATTCCAGTGGCCGCCGCTCTGGCCCGGCGAGCCGGCGCAGCGCTCCAGCTCGCTTTTGTGCAGCCGGTGGCGCCCCGGTATCCACATGTCCCCGCTGAGATCGCGAAGAGCATCGAGCGTGAGGCGGAGCAGCGCGTACGCGCCTATCTCGCGATCACGGCCGAGGCCGTCGCCACCTGCCACGGTCTGGAAGCCACCGGCGTCGTGCTCGACGGCCCACCGGCCGAGGCGCTGGCTGACTACGCCCGCACTAAACAGATCGGGCTCATCGTCATGACCACGCATGGCCGGAGCGGCCTTGGCCGTTTCTGGCTCGGGAGCGTGGCGGACCGGCTGCTCCGGCGCACAACGACGCCAGTCTTGCTGCTCCGGTCTAAGGAGCAGCCCCAACGGACGGACTTTCGCCACATACTGGTGGCGCTCGACGGGTCTTCGGCTGACCAGAAGGTGCTCGAGGTGGCCGCTGCCCTAGCCTCGCTATACCACGAAGCACACTGCTCGCTCGTCCAAGTTGTCGAGCCGCCCGTCCCGATCGTCGATGATCTGACCGTCTATCCCAACCCGATCGGCGCCGAGCTCATCGAGCAACAGCAATCCGAAGCAACGGCCAGCCTGGAGCGCCTTGCCGGGGGACTGCGGACCTTGGGTGTCGGGGTGACGACGCACGTGGTCGCCGCCCGGGGTATTGGGGCTCAGATCCTTGCGCTCGCCCATAAACTGGGCAGCGGAGCCATCGCGGTGGGCACGCCCGGCAGGCACGGGGCCGAGCGGCTGCTGCTCGGCAGCGTGGTCGATAAGGTGGTTCGCGGCGCTACGGACCCGGTACTGGTCGTCCCCGTCCAGGCCGGTCGCGATTGATCGTCAGCCCCGACGCAACATCGGCCGCTGCTTTGGATCGTGCAGCGCGGTCCGGTTCCCCCCACCCCGCTTCGCGGCGTAACAGGTCGCGTCCGCGGCGCGCAGGACCTCGTTCGCACCCCCGCTGTCCCCCCGGACGGGTACCACTCCGACGCTGGCCGCCAGAGCGCAGCTCTCAGCGCCAGACCTGAACCGGCAGGCGCCGATCGCGCGCCGGATACCCTCCGCGATCCGGCCGGCCTTCGGCAGCTTGCAATGCTCCAGCAGCATGCCGAACTCGTCGCCCCCCAGGCGCGCCAGCGTGTCCCGGGAGCGCATGTGCTCACGCAGCACGCCGCCCAGCTGGCGCAGCAACTCATCACCCGCCAGATGGCCGTGGGCGTCGTTCACCTTCTTGAACCCGTCCAGGTCAAGAAAGCAAAGCGCATGCTCGATGTGCTCTTCCGCTGCGCTCGCCAGCGCGCGGTCCAGGCGACGCTCGAATTCGACCCGGTTCACCAGTCCGGTGAGCGCGTCATGCGTCGCCTGGTGCGAGAGCTCGCGTGCGATCATCTGCGCACGGGTCACGTCCCGCGCGACGACCGTGGCGCCGACGACTGCGCCGGACCGATCCCGGATCGGCGCCGCCGAAATGTCGAGCACCCGTCTCTCGCGGCGGGGGCCCGCAGCCCACACCGCCTCGAGCGGGCCTGCAGGAAGTCCCTCCCGGAGACACCGGGGCACCGGGATCTCCAGCGGTTCGCCGCTCGATTCGCTCGCGAGCGGCAAGACCTCGCGGAGGGGTCGGCCGAGCGCTGCCTCGCGGCTCCGGCCGGTGAGCTGCTCCGCCGCGTGGTTGAGAAAGTCCACCGCGCCGGCGGCGTCGGTCGTCAGAATGGCGTCGGGCATCGCCTCGAGTGCCCCCGCCGCTCGGTCGCCGCGCTCCAACGCTGCTTCGAGCCGGCCACGCGCGGCGATGTCGCGCACCACCGCCATCACCAGACCCTCAGGGGAGCCGAGTACGGGCACAAGCGACACTTCCACGGGAAACTCGCTTCCGTCGGCCCGTAGCCCCACGAGGTCGCTCCGGGCGCTCATCGGCCGCACCAGGGGCGCAACCGCATACGCGGCGCGGGCTGCCGCGTGCGCCCTCCGGAGGCGTGTGGGCAGGAGCGTCTCAACCGGCTGCCCCCGAAGCTGGTCGCCCGTGACGGCGAACAGCGTTTCCGCCGGGCGATTGAGCGCGACGACCGTGCCCGCGCGATCGACGATCAACACAGCGTCAGGGGACGCGTCGATCACTGCCCGGAAGTCGGCATGGAATTCGGGAGGCTCGTGTGCCATAGAGCTCGACCTCGCTAGCCCGGGAAAGATCGACCCGGCGGCATGAGCGAAGTGTGAAAGCGCCGTGAGCCTTCCCGGCGTAAGGGGAGTTTCACACAAATCTCGGGCTCTCGACATGGAACGGACCCTACTTTCCAGCCGACCCCATCGCCGAGATCCAGGCCAAGAATGACCACGTACTTGAGCGCCCCGTCACAGAGTGACCTCGCGCGCCAGGTCACGACAGAGGTATTCGGTCCGCCGAGTCAGCGTCCGTTCGCGATCCGCTACTGGGACGGGTCGTGGGAACCCGGCGCAGCGGGTCCCTTCGGACCGTTTACGCTTCTCATCCGGCATCCCGGCGCCCTGCGAGCGATGTTGCTCCCACCCTCCGAGCTGGCCTTCGGTGAGGCCTTTCTTCGCGACGACATCGACTTCGATGGCAACCTGGAGGCCGCCGCTCCCATCGCACGTATCGTGGCCGAGCGCCTGTCCTCTCCCGGCCGCCTCATCCGGCTGGCACGCCTCCTCCTTGCGCTGCCCTCACGCGAGCGGACGTCCGCATCACCCGTGTCTCATGGGCCTCGGCCCGGGGGTCGCCGGCACAGTCGCCGTCGCGATGCGGCGGCGATTCGGCACCACTACGACGTGGGCAACGAGTTCTACCGGCTTTGGCTGGACTCGCAGAGCGTTTACTCGTGTGGCTACTTCGCGCCGGGCATGGAGGATCTGGAAGCGGCCCAGCGCGCCAAGCTGGAGTATATCTGCCGGAAGCTTCGCCTCCGCCCGGGCGAGCGGCTGCTGGACATCGGCTGCGGCTGGGGCGCGCTCATCCGCCACGCCGTGCGCTACTATGGGGTCGAGGGGCTGGGGATCACTCTGAGTCCTGCGCAGGCCCGGCTGGCCTCACGGCGAATCGCGGCGGACGGGCTGAGTGACCGGTGTCGCGTTGAGCTCCTGGACTATCGCGACCTCTCCGATCGGCCCACCTTCGACAAGGTCGCGAGCGTTGGCATGTTCGAGCATGTCGGCGGACGCCGCCTGCCAGACTATTTCGAGAGAGCGTCGCGAGTGCTTCGGCCGGGAGGCCTTTTCCTGAACCACGGAATCGTCGACCTCGAGCTGGCCCGCCCCCGAGACGCGGGGAATCGGCTCCGGCAGTGGCTGTGGCGTCAAGGCAGCTTCGTTCAGCGATACGTGTTCCCGGACGGCGAGCTCGTGCCCCTGGCGCAGGTGGTAGGCGCCGCCGAGCAGGCAGGACTGGAAACCCGCGACGTCGAGAGCCTGCGGGAGCACTACGTGCTCACTCTCCGCCACTGGCTCGCCCGTCTGGAGGCGCGCGCGGATGAGGCCGTCGCTCTCGTCGGCGAGGCGACGTTCCGCATCTGGCGGCTGTACCTCGCGGCATCCGCATCCGCATTCGCCGACGGCCGTATCAGCGTGGTGCAGCTCCTGCTCTCGAAGGCGCCAGTCGGTCGCGGCGAAGCCGTACCTCTGACGAGGCACGATCTCTACCTCGATACCGGGCGCGACCTTCGGGAGGCCTGGACCCGATCGCTGTCGTGACCAGGCCTCCCGCCGCCCTTCGTGATCACTTGATCTGGATGCGGGTCTTCTCGGCCGGCTCTGCCTTCGGCAGGCGGACCGTCATGATTCCATCCTGATAGGTTGCGGCGATCTTCGCCAGCTCAACCGCGCCGGGCAGTTGGACGGTGCGCACGAATCTCCCGGCCTCGCGCTCCCGCCAAAAGTACTCCTCAGTCTTCTCCTCCTTCTCGAACTCCCGACGCCCGGAAATCGTGAGGTTCTGCCCGTCGAGCTTCACCTCGAGATCCTCTTTGGGGATCCCCGGGGCTTCCACCCGCACGATGTACTCATTCTCGTTCTCCGAGAAGTCCAGCGATGGCGACCACATCGTCTCGAATGCGCGAGGTGGCGCTCCGAACACGCCCGTGTTCCACATCCGGTCGAAGAGCCGATCGAAATCGTCGCGCACGGTGGCGAGAGCGGTGGGCGCTGCTTTGGTGAGCTTCATGCTGACCTCCTTGCCTCAGTGACCTGCAAAGTGACTCTTGGACGACCACAACGCATCACCACTATCGCTCTGCCGCCCTGAAGCGGGCGTGAAGGCGATGTGAGAGTCGGCTGAGCCGATCCGCCGGCGGCCACCAAGATTCCTTCTCGCCGTCTTCACCACCCCTTCATGGAGCGTGGGTGACTATTGGAGCCGGCCTCAAGCGAGTGATGACCTTGGCGACCCCGGCTGCTGCGCCGTCCGTGCGACGCGATTCCGCACTCCCATCCTCCGGGAAGTATGTCATCCCGTTCAATGCCATCACGCTCGACCAGGTGGCGCAGGTCGGCGGCAAGAACGCATCGTTGGGAGAGATGGTGCATGCCCTCGTCCCCAAGGGCATTCAGGTCCCCGACGGGTTCGCCGTCACGGCCGACGCGTTCCGCGTGCACCTCTCTCAGAACCGGCTTGCCGACGAGATCTACCGTGAGTTGGACGCCTTGGATCCAGGCGACGTGGCGCAACTCGCCGTCACGGCGCGTTCGATTCGACAGCGGATCGCCGAAGCGCCCCTACCGGCTGCGGTCGCGGCCGAGCTCACCGCCGCCTACGAGGCTCTCTCGAAGCGTTACGGGGACCCGGCAACCGACGTGGCCGTCCGGTCCAGCGCGACCGCAGAGGACCTTCCAACCGCCTCGTTCGCCGGCCAGCAGGAGACCTATCTGAACGTCCGTGGGGTCGCGGCGCTCGATACCGCCGTGCGCGCCTGCTTTGCCTCCCTGTTCACCGATCGGGCAATCGTTTACCGCACCGCCAACGGCTTCGCCCACCGTGCGGTGGCGCTTTCGGTCGGGGTCCAGAAGATGGTTCGCAGCGACCTGGGATCGGCGGGCGTCATCTTCACCCTTGATACCGAGAGTGGCTTTCGGGATGTGGTGCTGGTGAGCGGAGCCTGGGGCCTGGGAGAGACGGTGGTCCAGGGCCGTGTCCGCCCCGACGAGTTCTGGATTCACAAACCCACACTCGCGCTCGGTTTCCGCGCCGTCATCAGACGCGAGATCGGCGCGAAAGGCGTCAAGCTGGTATACGCCGAAGGCGGCTCGAAGGCCGTGACCGAGGTCCGTGTCGCGGCTGCCGACCGCCGGCGTCTCGTCCTGAGCGATGATGAAGTGCTCCAGCTCGCCCGCTGGGCGGTGCTGATCGAGGAGCATTATTCTCGCCGGGCCGGGCGGCCCACGCCCATGGACCTCGAATGGGCGAAGGACGGTCGCAGCGGGGAGCTCTTCGTCGTGCAGGCGCGCCCCGAAACCGTCCACTCCCAGGAGTCACCCCGGCTGTCTCTGTTTCGGCGCCGTGGCACCGGCCGGGTCCTGCTCAAGGGCCGGAGCGTGGGCACCCAGGTCGCCGCAGGCCCGGTGCACGTCGTCGGGTCGCCGGCAGCGCTGCCGAGCTTCCGCCCCGGCGAGGTGCTGGTGGCGCGGATGACCGATCCCGACTGGGAGCCCGTGCTCGCGCGCGCGGCCGCCGTGATCACCGACGAGGGCGGACGGACCTGCCACGCGGCGATCGTGTCGCGCGAGCTCGGCATTCCCTGCGTGGTTGGTACCGGCACGGCCACGCAGACGCTCGCGGATGGCGCCGTCGTCACCGTCTCCTGCGCCGAAGGCGATGAGGGGCGTGTGTACGAGGGACGCGTGGAGTTCGATCACACCGAGCTGGACCCGGCGACGCTTCCGACACCAAGGGTCCCCCTGATGCTGAACGTGGGGAATCCCGAACGCGCGTTCCACCTCGCCAGACTGCCGAGCGCCGGAGTCGGGCTCGCCCGCATCGAGTTCGTCGTCTCCTCGTGGATCGGTGTCCATCCCATGGCCCTGCTGCACCCGGAGCGGGTGACCGATCGATCGATCCGGGCACAGATCGAAGAGCGAACCGGCGGCGTCTCGCCCCTCGCCGAGTTCTTCATCGAACGCCTGGCATCGGGCGTTGGGCAGATCGCTGCCGCGTTCTACCCGCGCCCGGTGATCGTCCGCTTCTCGGACTTCAAGACCAACGAGTACGCGGGGCTCCTGGGCGGGGCAGCGTTCGAGCCCACCGAGGCGAATCCCATGATCGGCTTCCGGGGCGCCTCCCGTTACTACCATGAGCGTTACCGCGAGGCCTTCGCGCTCGAGTGCGCGGCGATCCGGCGGGTGCGCGACGACATGGGGTTGACCAACACGACGGTCATGATCCCCTTCTGCCGGACCCTGGGCGAAGCGGGAAAGGTGCTCGCCGAGATGGACCGCAACGGCCTGGCACGAGGGCGGAACGGGCTCGAGGTGTATGTGATGTGCGAGATTCCCAACAACGTGGTGCTCGCGGAGGAGTTCGGCGAGCTGTTTGACGGATTCTCGATCGGGTCGAACGATCTGACCCAGCTGACGCTGGGCATCGATCGCGACTCGGAATTGCTGTCCGCGCTCTTCGACGAGCGCGACCCCGGTGTCAAGCGGCTCATCGAGATGGTGGTCGGCGCGGCACACCGCAAAGGTCGCAAGGTGGGGATCTGCGGTCAGGCCCCGAGCGACTACCCCGACTTCGCCGAATTCCTGGCCGGCCTCGGCATCGATTCGATTTCCCTGAACCCCGATTCACTGGTGGCCGTGACCCATCGGCTGGCCGACGGGCGCGCCCATGCAGCCGGAGGAGTGGCCTCATGAGAGTCTCCGACCTCATGCGCGGAGATGTGCAGGCGGTGCACCCTGACGAAACCCTGGCCGATGTGGTGGAAGAGTTGGCGGACGCGCACATCAGCGGCGTTCCCGTGGTAGACCGGCACGGCAAGATCCTGGGCGTTGTGTCGACGACGGACATCCTCGAGGCCCAGGCCGAGAGCTTGATGGCAGGCGGCGGCCTCTGGGAAGACCGGGTGGTGGAGGACGTGATGACCCGCCCGGGGCTCACGATTCCAGGAGATGCCGACGTGCGCGAGGCAGCGCAGCGCATGCTGTACGGAGAGGTCCACCGCCTCTTCGTCGAGACAGATGGCGTGCTCGCAGGCGTCATCTCCCAGACCGACATCGTCCGGGCGTTCGCCGCGCACCGGCTCGCAGGCTGATCGGCGCCAGAAGGGGTCCCCATGATCCGTATGATCCGCATGATCCGTCGCCCCGCGAGTATGGGCGCCCTCGTCACCGCTGCACTTGTGCTCGCGCTGCCGTCGCACACGAGGGCCCAGGCGGTTCCCCGTGCCTCCGGTCATCCAGCTGTCACCGGCACGAAATGGGTGATCGATCCCGTGCACTCCCAGATCGATTTCCGCGTCCGGCACCTGGTCGGCCGGGTACGCGGCACCTTCACCGACTGGTATGGCATCATCGTCACGAAGGATCAGGATTGGACGCACGGCACCGTGAACGTGTCGGCGCAGACCGCCAGCCTCAGCACGGGCAACGCTTATCGGGATGCTGATCTCCGCTCCGCCCGCTTCTTCGCGGTCGACAGCTTCCCATCGCTGACCTTCGAAAGCACCGACATTGTGGCAAGCGACAGCACAGTGGAGATCGGCGGGATTCTCACGATCAAGGGGCGCGCGCACCACGTGGTCCTCACGGGCCAATTTCGGGGGATCGCCGTGGATCCCGACCGGCACCCGCGCATCGCCTTCGATGCGAGCACGGTGATCGATCGGCGCGATTACGGCATGATCTGGAACGAGTGGCTGGCCGCCGGTCCGGTGATCGGCAATGAGGTGGAGATCACGATCGCGATCGAGGCCGTACAGACCAAGTGACCGGCGCCTGATCCAGCCCCTCTTCCGGATATCGCTGCTCGATCAGGCCGACCAGCTGCTGCCGCAGAAGCTCCACGTCCGCACCAGCTTCGATCGTCCGTTCGATGTCCCTGACGTCGCGCGCGAGATCGTCGTCCCGGATCACGCCGCCGAGCCAACGCGAGAAGTCCCGGCACGCCGCATGGTGGCGGATGACATCCGGCTGGCTTCGGAGCAGCGCGTCGTGGAACTCCGCCAGGTTCGCGGCGGCAACGCCGGTGGCGTAGGTTGGCGCGCGGAAGAAGAACCGTTGATGCGGCGGCAGGGAAGCGTGCAGGTACTTGTGCCAGTGACGGATGTGGCTGCTCGTACGGCGATCGACCACGAAACGCCGCGGCCCCGCGCGATCGAAGAGGACTGCCCAGCCCAGCGGCAGACCGGCGAGTTCCCGCTCGAGTGCGGGGCGAGAGACCTGAGCAGCGAGCCGTGGAGGCAGCGGCGCATCCGCCAGCGCGAGTGCCTCGGTGCCGGGCGTGGTGAGCACGACGTCGATCGCCTCCAGAGTGGCGGAGTCCAGCTCGCCAGGGCGGTAGGTCACGAAGCAGAGGCCGCGCTGCACATCCTCGGGCTGGAGGAGCGGATTCCGCGACCCGAGCAGGAGATGCGCTTCGTCGACAAACACCCAATGCGGGAGTCCCGTCTCCTCGCGTGCCCGGGCAAGGGCTTCGAGGGCCCGGCGGCAATAGTCGTGCTTTTCCGAAGCGGGCCTGAGCGACAGGTCGATCACCGCGCTCCCGACACCGTGGCCGAGGATACGCCGGAGCAGCTCGGCGCTGGGGAGCGGCTCGTTGCCACCCAGCGTCATCACGCCATGGAGCTGGCCCAGACCCAGATGGTCGCCTTCGGGGTCAAGAACGCACACTGAGTACCGCCGGGCCATCAGCCGCTCGGCGAAGAGCCCGGCAAGACACGACTTTCCGCTCCGCGTGCCTCCCGTTATGAGCACGTTGACCTGCGCCCCCGGCACCGTCGCCGCACGCCCGTCCGGGAGCGTGCCCAGGCGGACCTCCCAGCGCCTGGGCGGTATGCGAACCTCCTCGCGGAGGATCGCGCCTCGAAGGAGAGACGTGATACCCGCCCCGTCCGGTTCGGCGAGGACGACATCGGCTCGCGCCTTGAGCCCATCCACCGCATTGGCCACCGCGACCCCGAGCTCGCAGACATCGAGAAGCGAGTGGTCGTTCTCCGCGTCCCCCGCGCCGATCGTGCTGTGATGCGACACGCCGAGGTCGTCCAGCGCCTCGAGGAGGCCCGTCCCCTTCGTGATTCCGGACGGCAGCACCATCAGCGCGGCACGATTGTGCACGAGCTGATCCCCGAGCCCCAGCCGGGCGATCTCCTGCAGGATTGCCTGGTCGTACACGGCCGCGGTGGCGAGCAGCACCTGACCGCGTCGCACCGGAATGCCCCGTCCGCGGAGCGCCTCCTCGAGGGCCACGCTCACCGGTAGTGCCGCCGTCCGCACGCCTCTCGTGGCCTGCCAGACGACGGCGCCGTTTTCGGCCACGATCGCGTCGAAGCTCTCCCGCGCCTCCGGAAAGACCTGCTCGAGCTCGGCCAGGATGCGCCCGGTCACCAGGATGAGCCGTCGGCCCTCGCGTCGAGCGTCGGCGATGGCATCGAGCACCGTTGCGTCGGGCCGGTCATTTGTCGTGAGCGTACCGTCGTAATCCAGCGCAATTGCGCGGAAGTAGCGGCTCGGCATCGCTCAAGACGAGCGTCGCATGGGCCGCGGAGATCGCGGTGGGTGAGTGATCGACCAGACGTAGGCCGCGACGGCGCTCACGTCGTGGTCGCTCATCATCGACCAACCCCGCATCGGCATCGCCAGTCCGCTCATCGAGCCATGCGCCGGGATTCCCCGCCGGATCTGGTCGGCCAACCACTCGTAAGTGCCCGGTCCGTGTAGCCACAGGCCACCGGTCAGCGGCGGCCCTACATCGGTCCCGCTTCCCTCGGCGCCGTGGCAGGCACTGCAGTTCGCCGACCCGTGGAAGAGCGCCTTCCCCCACGCGACCGCGCTGTCCGTCACGCCCGCCGGCCGTGGCTCCGGGTTGACCTGGGCCCCGGCTGCGCCGGCAACCAGAACCACGAGGCCGGCTAGGAGGGCCGAACCGCGCTTTGACGGCGTCACGCGTCTACCCCCGTGCCCACGGCGCCCGCGGCAGCCCTGGCGTCCGGGTCTCGAGTCACGGCGTCGGCGGGCGGGTTCCACACCAACACCGGGACCTGCGCGGTCCGGATCACCTTGTCGGCGACGCTGCCGAGCAACGCCCGCTCCAGGCCCCCCGACCCACGCGTCGCGAGGGCGATGGCGTCGCATTGGCGCTCCTCGGCGCGCGCGGTGATCGCCGCGGCTGGGCTCAGATCGGGGACCACGGCGCCCCGAACGGCGAAACCCTGCGCCCGGAGCCTCGCGCCGACCGCCTGAAGGTACTGGTCGGCGACGGCGAGCTTCTGGTCGAGCACTTCGGCGGCGATCGGTGGCGAAGCGCCCGCCATTGGCGGCGGCGTCAAGATCGGTGGCACGACCACCCGGATCAGCTCCAAGGCGGGCATCCCCGAGAGGCAGGTGCCCAGCTGGTCGATGATGCACTCGGCCAGCGGCGAGCCATCCAAGGGGATCAGAATCCGCCGAACGTTCCCTAGGCCGAACGCGGTCGGCGACTGCGTCGGACGCACGAGGAGGATCGGACAATGGAGATCGCGGACCAGCCGGTCAGCGGTGCTGCCAAGGAAGAAGCGGCTGATTCCGCCCCGGCCATGCGTGCTCATCACGACCAAATCGGCGTTCGTCGATCGCGCGTGCGCGATCAGCGTCGATACGACCGGGCCGTCGAGCAACGCCGATGTGACCGCGATCTCGGGGCTCGGGATGCGTCTCGCCTGCTGCGTCAGGTAGGCGCTCTCGCCCTGGCGGAGGCGGACGTCGAGCTCCATCGCGGCCGTCGGGCTCGCACCGGTGAGCTGCGACTGGTGCACCATCAGCAGCTCGAGGCACCCCTCCGTCCGGTGCGCGATCGCGGCCGCGGCGGGCAACGCTGCCTCGGCGAAGGCGGAGCCATCGAGCGGCACGACAATCCGGCGATACATCAGGGCCTCCCTGGCACGATGGGAGCATCGTTAGCACCGGGAGCGTGAAGCGGAGATGAAGCGAGGATAGCTGATTCTTCAGGGAGTCGGCGCAGGGGACCCCGGCTCGCCTCCGGGCGTGTGTCGATGGTGTAGTCTGCAGGCATCCTTGGAAGTCTAGCATAGATGCCGCGAGCGGCCTGATGTGCCATAGTTCATCCGTACTTATTGCGACTCCCGCATTCGTCCCAGCTCTCTTCGGAAAGGAGGCCCGTGTGGAACGGCGGCTTTTCCTCGGTGGTCTCGCTCTCACGGCAGTGCCGCGACCTTTCGCTCAGGGCCCCGAGCCGGGCCGCGTGTTCGACGTCCGCCGCTTCGGTGCCGTCGGCGACGGCCGGGCGGACGACACCGGCGCAATGCAGCGCGCGGTCGCCGAGGCAGCCAAGACTGGCGGAATCGTTCACCTGCCCGCCGGGGACTATGTCGTGTCGGGCCCGATTGCGCTCCCGTCCTCGCGAGTGTGGCACCTGCGGGGCGAGGGGCGCACGCTGACGCGGATCCGTCCGGGCGGTGCGGCGACCGCCTCGACTCTGGTCAGCTGCACGGCCGGGCACCGGCGCACCGAGTTCGGCTGCTCGATCGAGGACCTGACCGTCGACGGGGGTGGGCTCCCGGGCACCGCCGTGAGTCTGGCCGCGCAGTCGCTACTCAGTCTGCACCGGGTGTACATCTGCAACGTCCGGGGCTCCGGACTCGTGCTGGACGGCGCATGGGACTCCATCCTCGACGACGTGTTCGTGGAGAGCTGCGGCACGGCGACCGACCCGGCCGTGGTGTGCCGCTCGCCCGAATCGCCCGGCGCCGAGTCCATGAACAACGTGGTATTCCTGAACGTGCACATCGAGACGAACGCCGACACCACCCATCTCGACATTTCGGGCACCGCCGCTAATCCCACCGACACCCTCCAGTTCTTCGCCCTCAAGTGCCACGGCGATCCGAAGACCGGGGCCCCCGGCCGGCCGCTCATCCGGCTCAACCGCCACACGATCGGCTGCTCGTTCGTCGGCGGGATCGCCGGCTGGGGGAAGGGCACGTCGCAGATCGAGGTGGACGGATCGCGGAACAAGTTCATCGGGATCGATCACGGAGCCGGCCCGCCGGGCGGCAGTCCCGACTTTGCCTATCATTTCACCGGGAACGCCACGGGGAACCACGTGCTGACGCCCAACTTCAAGAACGGCATCGGCCCGGCGGTCTACAAGTCGGGCTACATGCGGGTGGATCAAGGCGCCAACCACAACAAGCTGCTCTTCCCCCAGATGTCCACCGGCCCGGCGCCTGTCCCTCGCATACTCTCGGACGAGGGCCGGGGGACGCTCTTCCTCGGTGACGACATCAACGACGCCGGCGGCTTCTATCTGCGGCACGGGCAGGGTTTCTCTCCGCTGGTGACCAACGGCATATCGGGTACCCAGGTCCCGGCCCGCAACCTCCGGGGATCGGTGAGCCTCACCGGCAACGCGACCGACGCCGAGGTGAAGCTGCCGACGCCGGAGCCTGACGACGCCTACTTCGTGACCTGCTCCGTCTCCAGCGTCCGGGGCAAGCCGGCATCCGGCGCGCGCCGCGTGTGGCTGACCGACAAGACCGCGCAGGGCTTCCATGTGCGCTGCGAGGAGGCGCCCGGGGGAGGCAACGCGGTTTCGGTGGACTGGATTCTGGTGCGCTGAGCCGACGCAACGGAGTGTCGAGATACCACACACTGGACGGCGTCTGATTGGCAGCCCAAGTTGCTTTGCATAAATGGCTTAGCAAATGCTCATTCCTGGCCCGGAAGCTGCCTCGATGGAGGTGGCGTTCGATTGGTTGTCGCCGGGAGGTCTGGTGGCTGGTTGCAGGAGTCTTTCCATCTCGCTCGGCCTGTGCGCGCTGGCCGCGGTTCCGGTAGCGGCCCAGGCCCGGGCGACCATCGTGGCCACAGCCACCGTGATCGATCTGAGCGAGGCCCAAGCGACGATGCAGGCGACCAGCGGTCTCGCCGCCCAGGCGGGACCGCCGCTTGCCGACGCCCCGGCCCCCGCGCGCCGGGACATCGGCCTCGCCTCCGTCCTGCTGAGCTACCCTGCGGCCCGGCTTCCCGACGTCCCCTCGGACCCGCTGCTCGCCACGATCATCTATTGGTAGGACCACCCGCCGGAAGCAGATTCCACACGTCGTGATCGCCGCGCTCCTCGTCATCCTCGCTCCAGTACTCGTCACCCCGGCGCCCGCCGACTCTTCCGCGGACCCGGCCGGCCACGGCGTGTCCCGCCGCCTTGCCGAGTGGCGCGCCCGCACCGTTCGCGACGTCCGGTACGACTTGGCGCTCGACGTCACTGCGCTTGACAGCGCGGTGGGGACGGTGACGGTGCGCTTCCGGCACCTCGGGACTGGCGACGCGGTCCTCGACTTCCGGGGCCGCCGCCTCACCGGAGGACTGGTGAACGGCCGCGCGCTCCCGGCCGGCGCCGCCGACGGTGCTCACATACGCGTCCCTGCAGAGCTCCTCCGGCCGGGAGAGAACGCCGTCGCCTTCAGCTTCGTCGCCGACATCGCGCCGAGCGGGGCCAGCATCATCCGGGCGCACGATGCGGCGGACGGGAGCGATTACCTGTACACGCTCCTCGTCCCGGCCGACGCGAATCAGCTCTTTCCCTGCTTCGACCAGCCGGACCTGAAGGCCCGGGTGCGCCTCTCGCTCACCGCGGCGGCGGGGTGGACCGTGGTCGCGAACGGCTCGCTAGCCTCCGCCGACACCTCCGGCGACCAGGTGACGAGCCGCTTCACCGAGACCAGGCCGATCAGCACGTATCTGATCGCCTTCGCCGCTGGGCCCTGGTACCGCGCGACCTCCACCGTGAACGGCCGCACCATGCACGCTTACGTCCGCCGCTCGCGCGCGGGCGAGGCGGACCTCGATACCCTGCTCGCCTTGAACCATCGGGCGCTCGACTGGATGGAGCGGTACTTCGCCCGTCGTTTCCCGTTCGAGAAGTTCGACTTTGTGCTCGCGCCCGCCTTCCCGTTCGGCGGCATGGAGCATCCCGGTGCGGTGTTCTACAACGAGGACCGCTTCATCTTCCGCGAGCGGCCGACGCTGCCTCGGCGGCTCGGCCGCTTCTCAACCATCCTCCACGAGGTGGCGCACCAGTGGTTCGGCGACCTGGTCACGCCGCGCTGGTTCGACGACCTCTGGCTCAAGGAAGGCTTCGCCACCTTCATGGCGGCCGAGGCACTCGCCGAAATCGACTCCTCCGCCGGCGCCTGGAAGACGTTCTACCTGGCGAACAAGCCGCCCGCCTACGGGGTGGACCAGAGCCTAGGGACCCGTCCACTCTGGCAGGAGCTGGACAATCTCGACCAGGCCAAGAGCAACTACGGCGCGATCGTCTACAACAAGGCGCCCGCCGTGCTCAAGCAGCTGGAGTATCTGGTCGGCAAGTCCGCTTTCCGGGTGGGCGTGCGACGCTTCCTCGTCCGGTTCGCCTACGGCAATGCGACCTGGCGGGATCTGCTCGGCTCGATCGGCAGTGCGGCAGGCCGGCCCCTCGCCGGCTTCGGCCGGGACTTCATGCTGCGGCCGGGGATGCCGATTGTAGAGCAACGGCTCGAGGTGCGTGACGGGCGGATCGCTGGGCTGACGCTGAGCCAGCGCCCGGCGCAGCCGCTCTCGGGGCCGGGGCCGTGGACGGAGCGCACCGAGGTCCTGCTCGCCTACGGGGACCGGCCGCCGGTGCGCATTCCGGTCGAGCTCACGGGTGGCGTCACGGACGTCGTCCGGGCGCGCGGGCTGCCCGCCCCGGTTTTCGCGTTCGCGAACTCGCAGGACTACGGCTACTTCCTGCTGCTGCTCGACAGCGCCAGCGTGCGCGCGCTCGAGGGCGGAGCGCTCGCAGGGGTCGGCGAGCCGTTTCTGCGCGCCATGCTGTGGGGCGCGCTCTGGGACGAGGTGCGCCAGTTTCGGATGGCGCCGACCAGCTTCGTACGGCTGGCACTCCGTGACCTGCCCCGCGACCCCGACGAGCAGATCGTCCCGGTCGTGCTCGGCCGGCTCGGGCGCGCCGTGTCCGCGTATCTGAGCCCGGGTGAGCGGGAGAGCCTGGCTCCGGCGGTGGAGAAGACGCTGTGGGATCGGGCGAGCGATGGCTCCAGCCCGTACGGCGTTCGGAAGGCATATCTCGACGCATTCATCGACCTCGCGGCCTCGCCCGGTGGGGTCGCCAAGCTCGACTCGCTTCTGTCGGCAGACTCCGCGGCCGGGGAGCCGCTGCGCGACCCGACCCGCTGGGAGATCGTAACGCGACTGCTCGTGCTCGCGGCACCCCAGGCCGAAGACCGATACGCGGCACAAGACGCAAGGGACACGACGTCCGACGGCCGGCGGCGCGCGTTCGTCGCGCGCGCGGGGAAGCGGAGCGCGGAGACCAAACGGGAGTACTTCTCACGCTACTTCGAGGACCAGGCGTTGAACGAAGACTGGGCCTCCGGAAGCCTCGATGCGTTCAACGCGATCGAGCACGAGGCGCTCACGCTCCCGTATCTGCGCCCAGCGCTCGACTCCCTGCCCTTCATCCAGGCGAACCGGCGGATCTTCTTCCTGGAAGGCTGGCTCGGGGCATTCCTGGGCGGCCAGACCGGCGACCGCGCGCTCGGGACCGTGCGGGAGTATCTCGCCCAGCACCCGGATCTCCCGCTGGATCTTCGGCGAAAGGTGCTCCAGCACGCGGACGAGCTGGAGCGGACCGTGGGGATCCGGGAGCGGGAACGGCAACGGCCGCCGGCGAACTGACCGACGGCCGCCCCGTTTGGACGGTGAGTTTCTGCCGGGTTATCGCTCCCGTCGGCGCCGTTGGAGGCTGAGCGCTTCGTACGCGCTGGTGAGCCAGGAACGGAGCGAGAACGTCGCCGGACCGCCGTCCCAGCGGAGCACGGCCACACCGCGCCCGCCGAACGAGACATCCTGACCCAGCAGCGTGAGCCCCTGATAGACCCGCAGCCAGCCGGCGAGCATCCCCTGGATGAACGGCCTCGCAGCGTCGTCCACCACGACCAGCGCACCGCGCGCCAGCCACGGCGCGACCTGGTGCAGCGTTCCCGTGCGGCCGTGGCGCCCGTCAGGCGCGTCCACGACGACGAGGTCGAAGGGTCCCCGGTCGCGCACGGCTGGAATGGCGGCCGGCTGCGCGAAGTAGGCCCCGAAGGGAGAGATCGCGAACCGCAGGATCGCCGGCACCAGCACGGCATCGGCGCCCGTCGCCTCCACGGCCGACCACCGATCCCGGCACCACGCCGGATCGGCTTCGATCGAGGTCAGCATCCCGCCACCCATCTCGACCAACGCCCTCGCCAGCACTTCGGACGAGGCGCCGGCGCCGAACTCGAGCACGCGACGCCGCCCGTCCTGGAGGACAAGGTTGGCTAACAGCCGCCCCAGTTGGGGCGCGATCTCGTAGAGGTCTTGGCCGCTCGGAAGGACCCGGCTCAAGCCCGGCGGCAGGGTCTCGTGCGCGAACCGGCGCACGAACGCGGCCGAGGCAGTGGGCCCGGTGACGAGGACTTCCCGGACCCGCGAAATGAGCGAGGCTGTCATCGGCCCCAACTTAAGGGAGCCGGGCCTGCAGGGCCACCGCCCGGGTCACACTCCGTGTGACCGGGTGGATCATGCCGACCGGGTGTGAGGGTGATCGCGGGAAGTCAGTGAGTTCCGACCGAGGCTCTCAGGCCCAGCCGGCGCGGGGCGGCCCGATCCGGGCGCGGCGCTCAGGGGACGACGGTCACGACCCCGACGAACGCCGGATAAGTGGCCGGCGGATGCATGGTGCAGTGATACCCATAGGTGCCGGGCTCGGTGAACGTGAACTGGAATGACGCGCCGGCGCCGCCCATGTCGTCCGTGCCGTAACCCATTCCCATTCCCGTTCCCATTCCCATGCCCATGCCCATCGTGTTGGGAGGGGCCAGGGTGGCGCTGCCCCACCTCCCGGCGTCGCTCGTGACCGTGTGTGAAGACGGGCCGTTGTTGGTCCACTTCACCGTTGTTCCGACCTTCACCGTGATCATCGCCGGCGCGAACGAGAAATCCTGAATGGCGACGTTGACTGTGGCGCCGCCCGCCGAGGGCATCGAGCCGCCAGCCGTAGCCTGGGGCCCGGAAGCACCGACGCTCGAGGGAAGCACGCCGGTCGGGTCACCCTTGCAGGCGGCCAGCATCAACAGGGAGGGGAGCGCGAAGGCGCGGACCAGCCGGGTCGGCAGTCCGCGAAGACGTTGAGCCAGCATGGCCGTCCTCGAAGGAGCGGGATCACTATTGAAGACGAACGAGCACCAGCCTCCTCGCACGCTGGCGTCGGGGGCTCGGCGCGCTGTGCAGGACCCGCCGGTAGACCGCCAGCACCTGCTCGGCCACGAGGGGCCATGCGTAGCGGGCCGCCTTGGCCACCCCGGCCGCACTCATCGCCCGTCGCCGTGCGGGATCGCCCAGCAGTCCCACGATCGTCTCGGACCACCGGGCAGGATCGTCATGGGGGAGCGTTACCGCCTCGCGGCCTCCGTTTACGAGCGCCTGGAAACCGGGACTGTCGGCCACGACCATCGGCGTTCCGCAGGCCATCGCTTCGAGCAGGGTGATGCCGAAGGACCCTTGGGTGGTCGGGCACAGGTACAGATCGGCCGAGCGGTATTCCGCGGGGCGATCAGTGATCCGCCCCAGGAAGCGGACGGCGGACCCGAGTGGGGCGGCCTGGCGCTCGTAATAGCGGCGCCAGGGACCGTCGCCCGCCACGGCGAGCTGGGCCGCCGGAAATCGGGCGAGGATCCCCGGCATGGCCTCGAGCAGCGTGCCAAGGTGGTTCCGCGGCTCCAGCCGATGGAGGAATAGGAGCCTGGGGGCGAACGTTCCCGGTCCCGGCGGGCGCCGGCCCGTCGGCTGGAAGTGGCTCAGGTCCACTCCGTTGGGAATGACGTCCCAGTGGGCGCGGAAGTAGCGCGACATCGCGTCGACCACAGGCGCGCTGACGGCGATCCGCGCGGCGTGCAGATCGAGCAGCCGTTGGAGCGGACGGCGAAGCACGACGCAGGCCGGCGAGCTCTCGAACCAACAATGGAATGTCGCGACGACGGGGATGCCCGCCCGGCGCGCCGCGAGAGGGGCGAGGACTCCGAAGGTCGGCGCCAGCCCGCCATGCACGTGCACCACGTCGAAATTGCCGCGAAACAGCGCCTCCAGGCGCTGCCGGAGGCGGAGGCCCAGGGTGATTCGCGACACACCCCCGTTGGCATAGATGACCAGGCTCCGTCCGACCCGCTTCACGAAGTCGTCGTCCCGATGGAGCTCCTGCATCCTCGAGGTCACGATCGTGACGGTGTGACCTCGTGCGCGGAACTGGAGCGCCAGATTGTGTACGTGTTCGGGGACGCCGCCAAGCTGGGGGTAGTAGTCCTCAGCGATAAGCGCAATGCGCACTCACGCCTCCTGCAAGTCGAGTCGAGCCTCCAGATCGGTCCTGCAGAAACGACGCCGCCGCGGATCGACTACGGCCTGTGCCGGGGACTGGCTCCAGGGTGTGTGAGGGGTCTCACCGCGGAACGGCAGGTCAGCGCCAACCGGAAGAGGAGTGACTTGGCAAGCAGCAGGCCGGAGTAGAACAGCGTCACGATGGTGACGATCACAACCCCTCCGATCCGCTGGGACGGCCCACCCGAAAGGGCCGCGAGATTGCCTCGACGAGAACTACGCGGATCGAACAGGCGTCGTTGAAGGGCCTTCCGTGTGCATTGGCCCGCCCTGCCTTTCCCCGGGCCGGTCGGCGCCCTTTTCAACCTCCGGATCCATGCCCGAGCAACCCGGAGTCGAGGCCGAGAAGCTCCGCGAGGCGGTCGCGGAGGCGGCAGCGGCTCCGCATCTGGCAGCAGGCAAGCCGGTGCTGACGGAGCGGATGCGGCGGTATCAGGGCGAGCTGGAAGAGATCAAGGCGAAAGCGGAGGAGAAGGAGTCGGCCTCGTCATGTTCGGCCGGCACTTGGTGAGGGGGAGAGGGTGATCTCCAGCAGGTCGCGGAGCATGGCGGCCGCGGTCGGGACGGGATCGCGCTCGGACGTCGTGGCGCTCATGCGCCCCGCGATGTCGGTGTAGTACACGACGCCCATCTCGTCGCCGCCCATCCGCGCGAGCGGATGATCCAGCGGCAACGGTGCCGGGCGAACACTCAACCGGAACCTCCCGTCGGCCCCATTGGGCTCGGCCAGACAGAGGAGGACGATCCGCTCCCCCCGCGCGGACGCCGCCCGGAGCGTACCGGACGTGAGAGCGGCGATCCCTTCCACCGAAACGTCGGCCAGCGTCGTGGGCTGGCGCAGGACCGCGTTCGCCAGGATCACCAGCTTGTTTGCCGCGTCCCAGCCGTCCACATCGAGCGACGGATCGCTCTCCGTGAGCCCGCGACGCTTCGCGTCCGCCAGCACTTCCGCGTAGCTCCCTCCCTCTTCCATCGCCCTCAGGATGGACTGGGTGGTCCCGTTGAGCACCGCCTCCACCCGGAGGATCCGGGCCCCGGCGAGATCGCGCACCCCGAGATTGATGGTCGGCATGGCCCCGCCGACGCACGCGCTGAACCGGAGCGGCGTGCGGCCGCCGCCGAGATCGCTCAGGGCCGCGAGCTCGCCGTACGCGAGCGCGAGCGGGCCCTTGTTCGCCAGGACGACCGGCACGCCGGCCCCGAGTGCGGCCCGAGTGATGTCGAGTCCCGGCTGACCGGTCTTGAGGTTGACCGGCGTGGCCTCGAGCAGGGCATCCGCCGGGGCGCGTTCGACCAGCTCGAGGGCGGGTGCTCCGGCGCAGCCGCCTGGGAGGCTCGCGACCGAGCCACCCCGCCCCTTGACGGCCAGGATCGCCGCCGGGTCGAGGCCACCAGGGGCGGCGGCGATGCCGCCCGAATCAGCGGCCCCCACCACCTGGAACGCGACGCCATACCGCTCCGCGAGCAGCGTCTGTTGGGATTGAAGTATTCGGAGGAAGCTCTTGCCGACGTTGCCGAGTCCGACGAGAGCCACTCGGCGCGTCAGGCGCCCGCGAGGCGCCGGACTCAATGCCCTGCTCGGGCGCAGCTGTAGTCCTGCTCCGGCATGAAGTCCTTGGGCTTGGCGAGTGTGGTGAACCCGTCCTTCAGGTAGTCCGTCGCTTCCTTGAGCCGCTTCGGGTCGAGATCGGGAAGAGTGCGGAAGGCCCCGTAGATGGCCTCCTGCTTGGCCATGAACCGCTCCAGCGTGGACGCCATCACGTCGGGCGGCCGGCACATGCCGCGATAGAGGCGCTGGCGCACGTTCTTGATCGGGAGCCGCGCATCCGGCATCGCGTACGGTGCGCCGACCAGCCCGGAAAAGTCGAAGTCGTACGCCACCGGATAGAGCCACTGCTTTCCTGCGAACTCGAGCAGCCGGACGTTGTGATTCATGATCACCGACCAGTCGGTGTTGCCGATCAGCCACTCGAAGACGCTCATCAGGTCCATCTGCGCGGAATCCATCTCGGAGTAGCTCCCGCCGCCGTGCTCGAGCACGCGGCCGCCGTTTCGCTCGGCCATGTCCTTGTCCGGCTCGAGGAAGAATCCGTAGCGGGTGATCGTCTTCGTGGAATCGCGGGTGTCCGCGTAGGTGATCCGCGCGAGACGGGCGCGATGGCTCATGTCGGTGAGTTGGTTGTATGCCCGGTAGATCCCGTACTCGACCAGCAGGTTCTGCTCGTACTTGGGAGCCTTCTCGCAGTGGGTGATCAGCTTGAGCGAGCCCTGCCCGCCGAACAGGGTCCCCTTCAGCTGATCCTTGGGGAAGTGCACGCGGAGCGGTGCGAACGGGCACGTCGCTGACTTCAGCCGGAAGTGCCCCCTGGTGCTGAGCTCGACCGCGACGGTGACCGGTCCGGAATCGCCCGGGAACGTGAGGCGGGCCGGCTCCCGGCGCGGATTCACCGTGTCCCGGCTGCTGAAGACCGAGCGGAAGTCGGCGGCCAGCGTGAGGGCGAGGGGGGTCTCGTCCCGGAACAGGCGGCGCGGGCCCCGCGACCCGCCCGCGTCCCCGGCCGTCTGTCCGAGCGTCGGGAGCGCCGCCGGGCCGATGGCGACGGAGAGCGCTATGAAGGTGGTGAGACGACCGGCGGCTGACCGCATGGGCCTCCAGACGGGCGATCGCGCTACCCATCTTACCCTGCGGCCTGCGGCTGCGCGAGTGCGGCTACCGGGTGGGTGCCCCCGCCGTCGAGTCGGTCCACGGACCGATGCCGGTGCCACCCATCAGGTCCACGCCCCCCATCATGTCGCCCATCATCCACCAGTGGTCCCAGGGCATGACGTTCCGGCTCGAGTCGCGGAACTCACCGAGCTGCGCGTAGATGGCGGCGCGCTTCCCGCCGCCGTCGAGGCTGTCGGCCAGCAGCAGATCCGAGACGATGTCGTGCATCATGTGCAGGTTGTCGAAGATCGCCGCTGCGCGTGGATGCCGCCGGGCGAACTCGGGTGCGACCGCCGCGGTCATGGGCATCACCTGCGGCATCGACGCGGGAGGGGCCGCCAGCATCCGGCGGAATCGGGCCACCGTGGCATCGACTCCGGCGCGACGCTCCGCTTCCGTCCCGTAGACCACCAGCGGCTCGTAGAGCCCGACCTGAAGCCAGTGGTACGCCCAGATGAGCCCGTTGAACCGGGGATAGGCTCGCCGGAAGACCTGGCTGAACGCCTGCCCGTCCATCAGCTCCATCGCCTTCGGAGCCGCGGCGAATGCGTAGTCCTTCTTTGACAGGTAATAGTCGGTGATCCGCTCGATCAGCGAGTCCTTGGCCGCCATCGGCAGCCGGTCGTCGGCATAGACGTCGTAGATCTGGCGGTGCAGGATGTGGGCCCAGTCGAACATTACCTTCGCGCGCCACGCGAGCTTCGCGTACCGCGGCATGATGGCCTCCTCGGGGACGCCGAACCTGGGCGGGCGCACGAGCAGATCGCCCACGAGATACGCGAAGGCCCGGTCCAGCTCGCGCGCAGCCTCGGCGCCCCGGCGCGTGAGCAGGATCTCATAGAGAATCGCGTGCCCGTAGTCGAAGGCGTTGAACAGCCGGGCAGCCTCCGGATACTGCTGGAGGAAGCGCCAGTTGAACCCGCCGGGATAGTAGAACTGCTCGTCGCGCCGGTCCTGCGCAGCGGCGGGAGCCTGGCCCGCCCCGAGCATCGTCACGGCGACGAGCGCACAGGTCAGCAACCGCATCCTCGTGGGCATAGCTACCTCACTCCCGCCCCGCGGGCAGAAGCCCGCGAGCACCAAACACCCGGGACACACCGACGGTGATGGCGAAGCTCGGCCCGGTGGAGGTGAGGCGCCGGGCGAAGCCGACGTCGAGCACCGCCGTAGGAGACCATTGCCAGCGACCGCCGGCCGCGAAGGTGGCGACCGTCGGCGCGCCGCGCACGGTCTGCTCCATCAACCCTTCGACCACGAGAAGGAGGCTCGAGCGGAACAGCGTCCTGTCCAGCGCGAGGCTCGCCGACCAGCGCGGCCCCGCATCGGTCTCCGCGAGCCCGCTCTCCGACCCGAAGCTCCAGGCCGCGTTGGCGTGCGCGCGGGTGAGCCCCCACGATCGCGTCGCGATGGCCTTGACCGTGACCCGGGCGACCTCGCCGGCGAGCGCGCCGACCGGCAACGCGAGATCGGCTCTCAAGGCAAGCGCCGGGAGGGCCGGGCTCTCGGTGTTGAAGTTGTAGAGCGCGTGGAGCCGGAGCCCGGCCAGGCCGAAATCCCCGAGGCCCGAGGTGCCGGCGGGGCGGACGACCGCGAGGGGAGCGGAGAGCCCGACCTGGCCGTTCAGCACGACGCCGTATTCGAGCTCCGGGGTGAACGTCGTGGCCTCGAGCCCGCCGGCGGCGTGCTCCAAGGCCGCCACCGTGACCAGCTCGAAGGCGTATCGCTCGACCGGGTAGGCGTCCTCCGTGTGGACGGGGCGGCCATCGTCGAGATTGCGGTAATCGGTCTGGCCCGCAGCGGATGTGACGCCCAGAAGCAGCGCGGCGACCGTCATGGCGGCGGTCCTGCGAACGTATCGCATGCCTGATCCTCGTAGTCGGTTGATGCCGGCGACCGCGAGGGATTCGCGGACGCGGCCTACGAGGTGTGCAGGGGAGGTGGAGTCGGAGGGGTCAGGGCGAGAGAGCGGAACCCGGCCGTCGCGTCGACGGCCGCGGGTCGGACGGGATCCGCCGAGGGAACGACCGGCATGCCGTCGGCGCAGAGGGCGATTGCGGTGCCCGCGCACTGCACCAGGAACGCACACTCCGTCGCGGGACAATGCGAACAACCCGCCGGCGTCCCGGTCCGGACCGCGTCGCCCGGCATGGCGGCGTGCGCGGGCAGGGCGGCGTGGCCCGCGTGCCGGTGCCCGCCCGAGCAGTGCCCGCTCTCACCAACCGCCAGCAACGCGGGGCTGAGCACCTGGCCCAGGATGACGAGGGCTGCACAGGCGCGGAGCACTAGGGAGGGAAGCACTCGAACGGACAACATGGCCGGAATATACACCTCAGCCGGTAACTCCGGCGACGGATTCCGTCGCGGCGAGCCGTCGCGCGAGCGCATCCACATCGCTCACGAGCGCGCCTCCGCCGCCGTCGAGCCACTCCGTTAGAAGCCTCGCGAACGAGGCCTCCGCCTCTTCCCGGAGCCGGTGCGCGAGGGCCACGAGTCCGAGCCGCGGGTCGTCTTCACCCGGCTCCGGATCGCGTACTGTGGCCTCGGGCTCGGCCCAGGCCATGAGCTCGTGGGAGACCCGCCGCGCCTGCTGGAGCGCGGCGACCTGGAGCGTCCGGGCGAGATCGCCGGCAAAGACGTGCGCGTCGTGCAGACCGCCGAGCACGTCCTGGAGCTCCTTGAGCCGGGCGATCAGTGCGGGCGCTTCCTCCAACCGGGGAGCGACCGGCTCGAGCAGATAGCGGAGCCGCTTCCCCGCGATGCGCGCCCGATGCGCCTCCACCTGATCGCCGATGCTCCGCACCAGCGCAAGCTGGCTCGCCAGCCCGGCTCCGAGCTCTCCCACGAGGTGCCCGAGCACGGCGCCCCCGGTGCCGCCGGGCGCCACCGCCAGCGCCGGGACCACCGTCACCCGGATGCCCGGCAGCGCGGTCCGAAGCTTCGCCTCCGTGCGGGCGAAATCGCGCGCGAGCCGCCGCTCGAGCCGGCGGTCCGCCCGCTCCTTCCGGGCCTCGAGGCGGAGGAGCAGCCATTCCGCGCCCGCGCGCTGATAGTCGCGGAGGCCGTCCATCCGGCTCCGCACCCAGGCGATGTGCACCTCGAGGTCGCGGCTGCGGCCCGTGGCGCGGGCGATCTCGCGGAGCCGGCGGCGGACCCGCTTGGAAACCGAGGGGCCGAGCGGCAGGCGCCAGGCCCGCAGCGCGCTCCGGAGGCGCCGGAGGGCCACGCGGAAGTCGTGGAGTGCTTCCTGATCCTCCGGCCGCGACAGGCGCAGCCGCGCGACGACGACATCGTCGAGGAGCCGGAGCGCGATGAGCCGCGCGCTTTCGTCGGCGGGGAGTTCGAGCAGGCTATCGGGCAGATCCATGGGCACCGGCGTACCGCGGGTTCAGAAGCGTAGCATAAGGTACCGGGCGGGCGGCATCTTGCCAGCGCCGTGGCGCCGGCGACCCAAAGTCTCTAAGATCCATCACATGCAGCGGCGCGTGCTCAAGCGCAAGGAGGCAGACCGCGCTTTGTGGGTGACGCTCTTCGCCCTCATCGTGGTGGGCGTCGCAGTCGCCATGTGGCTCACGGCGAAGGCCGAGAAGAAACGCGTCGGCCGAACCGGTGACCTTGCCCCGACGGAGTTCGTGGAGAATCCGGCCGCCTCCCGACAGCCCGACTCCTCCGTCTCCCCCGCGACACCGGCCCCGGCTCCACAACCCACGATCCTCCCCGAGCCCGCGAAGCCCGCCGAGAGCACGACTCCGGCGGCGCCGGTCTCGGCCCACGCCATGGCTCGGGGCGCGGAAACCGTCGTTGCGCTGCTCACGACGCCCGAGAGCCCGACGGTGGCGGCGATGACTCCCGCCTGCCGGGACGCGATCCAGTCCAAGGGGCCGTGGTCGGACCCGCAGGCCGGTCGGACCTGGCCCGAGTGCATGGACGGCGGAGGCAACCCGATGGTCGTGCAGTTCTGTACCTACGCCCGCCTCACCAGCGGCGAGTGGGTTCTCTCGGAGAACAACCGGAGCGCGCCCAGGTGCCAAGCCGAGTTTCCGCTTGTCCGCGCGGGCAAGCTGAAGAACGCTACGGGTCGTTGACGCCAGCGACGAAAAGGGCGCCCTGGATCCGGCTGATCCGGCAACCCAGGCCGGTATGAGCGGGCCGGTGGCACTTCTGGCCCTGCTGGCGGCAGGCGCGATCGGGTGGCTCGCGCGGGGCCTCATCCAGCGCGTCCACCGCCCCCGGCCCGTGGCGCCTGAGGATGCTCCGCCTCCCAGCACGCTGGAGGCGGCCCTCGCGGTCACTCCGATCGGCATCGGTTTCGCCGATCGCGATCTCCGCTTCGTCCGCGTCAACAACGCCTTCGCCCGCTTCAACGGCATCACCCCCGAGGCCCACGTCGGTCGCCCGGTGCAGGAGCTGCTCCCGGCCCGCGCCGTGACCGTCGCCGAGCCGCTGATCCGCCGGGTCTTCGACACCGGCGAGCCGGTGCTCGGGGTGCACGTCCGGCTCGGTGAGCCGAGCGCGTCCGAGCCGGTGCGCGATTTCTACGGGAATCTCTTCCCTGTACGCGGCCCGGACGGGCGGGTCGTCTGGGTCGGCGCCACAGTGCTGGACATGACGGCGCGGATGCGCACGGACATGGAGCGCGAGCGCCTGGTCGCCGCGCTCCGGGAGAGTCAGGCGCGCGTCCGGGCGTTGTCGGAGTCCGGCGTCATCGGAATGCTGGTGGCGAACCCGGAGCGGATCATCGAAGCCAACGATGCATTCCTCAATCTGCTGGGCTACTCCCGGGACGAGATGCGCGCGGGCGCGATCCAGTGGGGCGGGATGACGCCGCCTGAGTTCGCCGAGGCGGACGCGCGCGCGCTCCAGGAGCTGCGCGAGACGGGCGTCGTGCGGCCGTTCGAGAAGGAGTACCTGCGAAAGGACGGCGCGCGAGTGCCGGTGGTGATCGGCGGAGCGATCACGGGGCAGTCGCCGCTCGAGTGGACCTGCTTCGTGATCGACGAGAGCGAGCGGAAGCGGGCCGAGGCCGAGATGCAAGCGAGCGAGGCGCGCTACCGGAGCCTGTTTGACCGCCTGCCCTCACCGATGTGGGTCTACGACTACGAATCCCTGCGCTTCCTCGACGTCAATCAGGCCGCGATCGACCAGTACGGCTGGACCCGGGAGGAGTTCCTCCGGATGAGCATCCGCGACATCCGGCCCGCTGAGGATCTGGCGGCATTCGACGCGCGGCTCAGGGCCCGCGGCCCCGGCGTCACCGTCGGCGGCCGGTTCCGCCATCGACGGAAGGACGGTGGCACGATCGAGGTCGAGGTCGCGAGCCAGGAGGTCCTGTTCGGGGGGATGCGCGCGCGGCTGGTGCTCGCGACCGACGTGACCGAGCGCGTGCGCATCGAGGAGGACGTTCAGCGCTTCGTGTCACTGGTCGAGAACGCCGGCGACTTCATCGCCATGGTGAGCCTGGACTGGCGGGTAGTCTACCTCAACAAGGCCGGCCGGGCCCTCGTAGGTCTTCCGGCGGAGTCCATGGTCGGCGACATGCCGATCACCGGACTCTGGCACGAGGATTCCCGGGAGGCCGTCTGGCGGGACGTTCTCCCCCGCCTTGGCGAGGGCCAGTCGTGGGACTTCGACGGCCGGCTGCGCCACGTCCGTACCGGCGAGCCGATCGACGTGGAGTGCAATGCGTTCGGCATCCGTGACGCGAAGACCGGCAGGGTGCTGGCCGGCGCGTTCGTGGTGCGCGATCTGACCGAGCGCAAGCGGGTCGACGAGCATCTGCGGCAGGCCCAGCGGATGGAGGCGATCGGGCGCGTGGCCGGGGGCGTCGCTCACGAAGTCAACAACATGATGACCGTCATCCTGGGGTTCTGCACCTTCCTGGCCAAGAGTCTCGAGGAGGCGGACGAGCGCCTCGGGGACGTCGCCCAGATCGCCCGCGCGGCGGAGCGCGCCGCTGAGGTGAGTCGCCAGCTGCTCGCGTACAGCCGGCGCCAGCTGCTCCAGCCCCGCGTGCTGGAGCTGAACAACGTGCTGGTGGAGATGGAATCCGTGCTCCGGCGTCTCATGGGCGAGGACCGGCACGTGGTGCTCCGGCTCGGCGGCTTGGCGAGCTGGGTGAAGACCGACCGAACCCAGCTGGAGCAGGTCATGCTCAACCTCGCGCTCAACGCCCGGGATGCGATGCCGCAGGGCGGGCGCTTCGCCATGGAAACGACCCTCGTCACCCTGAACGCCGACTACGCCCGCCTCCACCCGGCCACCGTAGTGCGCCCGGGCGCGTACGTGCTGCTGACCGTGAGCGACACCGGTCGCGGGATGGACCCGGCCACCCAGGCCCAGATCTTCGATCCGTTTTTCACCACCAAGCCGGTCGGCCACGGCACGGGGCTCGGGCTCTCGATGGCCTACGGCATCGTGAAGCAGAGCAACGGGTACATCTGGGTCTACAGCGAGCCAGGCGAGGGAACGACGTTCAAGATCTACCTCCCGCAGGTCGAGGAAAGCGGTGTCGCGGCCGCCTGGAGCGTCGCGGAGGCGCCGCCGCGTGGTGCCGGCGAGCGGATTCTCGTGGTCGAAGACGAGGAGCTGGTGCGGGACTTCGCCTGCCGGTTCCTCCGCAATGAGGGCTACCTCACGCGAGAGAGCAGCGACGGTGTGGACGCCCTCGCCCTGCTCCGGGCCGAGCCGGACGCGGTGGATCTCGTCCTCACCGACGCGGTGATGCCGCGCATGGGCGGCCGGGAGCTGGCCGACCACCTCGCCCGCCTCCGCCCTGGCCTGCCCGTTCTCTTCATGTCGGGCTATACGAACGACGAGATCATTCGGAGGGGTCTGCTCACGCCGGGCGCCCCATTCCTCCAGAAGCCCTTCTCCCCGGAAGCGCTCGCCACCAAGGTCCGTGAGGTGCTCGACGCCGCGCGCGGGCGGCACAGCGAAGCGGTGGTTACCTCGTGATGCGCTGCCTGGTCGTGGACGACGAGCCGGTCGTCCGCCGAGCAGTCAGCCGGATGCTCGAGGCTCAGGGATTCGCCTGCCTCGAGGCCGGCTCGGGGCGGGAGGCGCTCGAGGTCCTGCACGGAACCGGCGAGCTTCCGCTCATCATCTCCGATCTCCGCATGCCGGAGCTCGACGGGATGGGATTCCTGGCGGAGGTGCGGCGCCTGTTCCCCGATACTGCGGTCGTGATGCTGAGCGGCATGGCGGACACCAGCGTTGCGGTCGAGTGCCTCCACCTCGGCGCCGCCGATTTCCTGACGAAGCCGATCTCCGTGAGTGAGATGCACGCGCGGGTCGCGCGGGCCCTCGAGAAGCGCGCGCTGGTGATGCAGAACCGCTACTACCAGGCGCACCTCGAGCGGCGGGTGCAGGAGCAGGCGGAGCGCATTCGCGAGCTGTTTCTGGAGGGAGTGCAGATGCTCGCCCGCGCGCTCGAGGCCAAGGACCCGTGTCTCCGGGGGCACTCGGTGCGGGTGAGCCGCTACGCCGTCGAGACCGCCAGACGACTCGGCCTCGGGGAGCCGCTGATCGAGCAGATTCGGCTGGGCGGCGAGCTGCACGATATCGGCAAGATCGGCACGCGGGAGGCGGTGCTCCAGAAACCCGGCTCGCTCACCGACGACGAGCGGGACCAGATCTGCGAGCACCCGGTGCTGGGAGAGCGGATGCTGGCACCGCTCGCGCGCGAGTCGCCCTGCGTGCTCCGCATCGTCCGCTCGCACCACGAGCGGCTGGACGGCGGCGGCTTCCCCGATGGGCTCGAGGGCGATGCGATCCCGTTGGAGGCACGGATCGTGGCGGTGGCTGACGCGTTCGACGCGATGACGTCGGAGAGGCCCTACCGGGCCACGCGGGCACCGGCCGACGCGCTGGGCGAGCTGCGGAATGTGGCCGGCACCCAGCTCGACCCCGCGGCGGTGTCGGCGTTCACCGCAGCGTTCCCCGACCCGACCACACTCCCCCTGCCCGACTAGCCAGCTCGGCTCAGATCACGCCGCGCCGCTTGAGCTGGTGATAGCGCTCGACCACGGCGTCCGCCGCACCGGCCGGTGCGACGTCGAGCACGAGAATCCCCCGCTGCCGCATCTCGATCAGCGCCTCCTCCCGGGCCAGCAGCAGCTCCTCCGCCGCGGCCCGCTCGAATGCGGAGCGCTCCGACCCCGGCCGGCTTCCGGCCAGCCGCTCGAGCGCAGGGTCACGCAGCGTCACGGCGAGCGGGACGTGCCGGGGCTGGAGCGTGGCCACCTGCCCCACCAGCGCCTCACTTGCAGTCCGGTCGATCACGTCCGTGAAGAAGACGGTGAGCGCACGCCGGCGGTTCCGCGCCGCGAGGTAGCGAAAGGCGGCGGGATAGTCCGGCTCCACCAGCCGCCCCTCCGCGACGGCGAGCGCCTCGAGCACCGCGCGCAGGCCCCGGACGCCCCGCGCCGGCGGCACGAAGCGTTGCACCGTGTCCGCGAAGATCATCGCCCCCACGTTGTCGTCGTGATCCACCGCGGCGTGCGCGAGCTTCAGCGCCGCGTCGATGACGGCCTCGAGCCGTGAGACGCCGTCGATCTCCGCCGTGAGCTGGCGGCCCGCGTCGATCAGGATCAGCAGATACTCCCGGCGCTCGTCCTCGTATTGCCGCGCGATCGGCTTGCCCCGCCGGGCCGTGGCCTTCCAGTCGATGATGCGGGTGTCGTCGCCGGGGACCCACTCGCGCAGCCCCTCGAACAGCCGGCCCTCGCCCGGACGGCGCACGTTGCGGAGTCCGGCCTCGCGCCGGCGGCGGGCCTGCGGCGGGAGCGCGCGGGGCGAGGCGCCCACCAGGTTGGGGAACACCGTGACCCGCCAGGGGACCTCCAGGCGTCGCTGCCACCAGGCCAGCCCCAGCGGGCCGAGCACGCGGAGCGTCATGCGCCCCCCGACGCCCCGCCCCCGCACGGCCGGCCGCACCAGCAGCTCCTCGACCGTGGCGGCATCCGGCTTCAGTCGCAGATGCCGCACTGGCGTGGCGAATCCGAGCGGGGGAGGCAGCGCCTCGCGCACCAGCAAGGTGCGCGGGCTGGCGTTGTCGTGACGCCAACGGTAGCGCACCGGAAGCGCCCGACCCACCGAGAACGCGGCTGGGGCGTCGCGCTCGACCTCGATGGGATAGGAGCTGGCCGCCGACGCCGCATCGAGGCCGAACGCAGCCAGCCAGACCACGTCGAGGGCGAGCATCAGCTCGAGCCCGCCGGGCCACACCAGCCCGGCGAGCCCCGCCGTGGCGAGCCCCGCCGCCACCGCGAGCCAGCGCCGTGACGGGATCGGGATCGGGATCACGTGGGCGCGTCCACCTGCTCGAGAATGGCGGCGAGCGCCGCGTCCGCGGTGACCCCCTCGAGCTCGAGCTCGGGGGCCACGCTCACGCGATGACGCAGGACCGCCGGGGCCATCGTTTTCACGTCGTCGGGGATGACGTACCCGCGGCCCTCGAGCAAGGCGGTGGCCTGGGCCAGCTTGAGCAGGGCCACGCTCCCTCTCGGCGATGCGCCCAGGGTGAGCGACGGGCTGCTCCGCGTGGCCCGGACCACGGTCGCGACGTACGCCACGATCGGCGGCTCGACCCGAACCTGCCGCGCAGCGCGCCGGAGCCCTTCCAGCATCGCCCCGCTCAACGGCGGGCCGAGTCCGTAGCTGGCCGGGTCGTCGGCCTCGAAGCCGCCCAGGACCCGGTGGAGAATCGCCTGCTCCGTCTCCGACCCGGGATAACCGAGCACCACCTTGACGAGGAACCGGTCGAGCTCGGCCTCCGGCAACGGATAGGTGCCCTCGAACTCGACCGGATTCTGCGTGGCGAAGACGGTGAAGGCGCTCGAGAGCGGATGGGAGGTCCCGTCCACGGTCACGCTCCGCTCCTGCATCGCCTCGAGCAGCGCGGCCTGGGTCTTCGCCGGGGCGCGATTGATCTCGTCTCCCAGCACGAGATCGCCGAAGATCGGGCCAGGCCGGAAGGTGAAGCTCCCCTCCGCCAGCAGATTGACGCCGGTGATATCGGAGGGCATCAGGTCGGGGGTGAACTGGATTCGCCGGAACTCGAGGCCGAGGGCCAGGCTCAGGCATCGGACGAGGAGGGTCTTGGCGGTGCCGGGCACTCCTTCGAGGAGCACGTGGCCCCGTGCGATCAGCGCGGTGAGCGCCTCGCGGATTGCGGGCTCCTGCCCCAGCACCACGCTGCCAAGCGCGCGCACCAGCGCGTTGGCCGCCTCCGACTGGCGGCCGATCTCGTCGGCGGGCGCTAGGGCTTCAGGTCCTCCCATACATCCTCCACCGCGTTGGCGGCCCGCAGCACGGCCTCGGCTTTCTGCGGTCCGTCGGTGAGCACAACCAGCGTCGCCGCGGCCTCGCGCCCGCGGCCGGATCGCAGACGCGGCGCCAGGGCCGCGAGCCACGGACCGGGATCAGCCCGGAGTCCCGCACCCCGGGTCGCGTGCGGGCCGCGGGAGAGCCGACGGCGCAGCCCCTGCGCCATCAGGCGCACCGCGAGATCGTGCCCCCGGGCCGCGGCCAGCACCGTCGCGAGCGCGCGCACGTGCTCCAGGGGAGAGCGGCGCTTGCGCCCAGGGGACGGCCGGACCGGCCCGAAACGCACCGCCGCCGCGGCAAGGGCGGCGAGCCCTGCGGCGGCGAGCTGCCACCCCGCCCAGCCCCACGGCGACCGCAGGCTCCATCCCGTCACCGCCCGCAGCAGCGACCCGGATGGGCCGAAGCCCTGATGGTACTCGTCGACCAGGATACGGCGGTAGCGCCCCGCCACGAGGCGCAGCGCGAACGGGCCAGCGTCGGTCTCGCGGACCGCGCGGTTCGAGAACACCCGGTCGTCCGCCACGAGCGTCACGGCCCGGCCGCCGGAGAGCCACAGGCGGATCGCGGCCAGCCGGCCGCCCGTCGTGAGCAGCAGCGTATCTACCGCGAGCGGCTCGGGCACGTCGCAGGAGGCGATCCTGCCGTCCTCACTCCAGGCAGTGGAGTCACTCAGGGTGCCGCGCGCAGAACGGGTGAGAACCGCCCCCACCCGGAGGTCGCTCTTCTCCAGCGGGTGGCCGGGCCGCACCGCGAGCGTCGAGCCCGGTCGGGAGCGGGCGGCGTACCCGTAGCAGCGCATCACCGCGTTGGTGCGCGGGCCGGCCAGAAGCAGATCGTTGCGGCCGGCGATGGCGACGAACGCCATCGCGTCGAGGAGGTCCGGCCGGTCAGCGGGGCCGAGAATCGCGAAGACGGTGGGATCGCCGCGGGTGTCTACAGCCCGCAGCTGGGCGGGTCGGCGGCGGAACTGGTCCACCCGCACGCCGAGGCGCTCCAGCGCCTCCGCGTAGCCCTGTGCGCCGTCGGGACCCGTGAGGAAGGTCGAGCGCCGCTGGTCGAGGTCGGTGTCTACGTGACCGCGCGCGCCGAGTGCGGCCGCGCCGAGCGCCAGCAGCGTGAGCACCGTGAAGCCCGCGGCGAGCTCAATCTGCGGCCGCACGCCACTCGTCCTCGGCCAAGCCGCGAACGACCCGGTATTCGTCGGGGCCGCACGGCGCGCCGCCGTAGACGCATCGGTACAGAATGCCTACGAGCCCGCCGAGCCGCTCGCGCTCGGCGGGCTCCAGACGCGCCTCGTGCGCGTAGTCGCGTGCCGTCTTGCCCGGGCCCCAGCGAACCGAGCCCGCCTCGTCGAGCCGGAGCACGAGGGCCTCAAAGGCGAGGCTCAGCGCCTCGCGGAAGCGTCCGGCCGCCGCGGCCTGGTCGGCGGCCCGCAGATACGAGGCGGCATCCCGCCAGAACGCCGTGGCCGGCCGCACGACCACCGCGCCGTCGCGCCGGGACGCGGCGCGGAGGGTCTGCACGAAGACATAAGCGGCGTGAACCAGGATCCCGACCAGCACCGCGCTGAGCAGGAAGGTCAAACCCTGGAAGAGTGTCGGGTGCGTTTCCCACGTGGCCGACAGCCATTCCCCGAAGCGCTGCCACCACGTACCCAGGGACTCGAGCGGGCGGCCCTCCTCCGCCCACGCATAGGCGGGGCCGGCGAAGACCGTGTCGAGCACGGCCCTCAGCGAATCCCCCGGCAACAGCGGTACAGGAGCGATCAGGGGGCGGCCCTCGGGAGCTCAGGCCGCGTGCAGCGAAGACGCGAGGACCTCGAGATCGAAGCCCTCCTTGCGGACCCGAAGGTCGTAGTACGAGATGGTGAGGGCCCCGTGCAGCAGGGGCTGCAAGAAAAACAGTACCAGCCCCCCGATCACAAGGCCGACGCCGGCGATGACGACCGCGATGCGTGCCGCGCCCGCGCCGCCCAGCGCCGCGAGCGCGCCAACGAAGGCACCCAGTCCGGTGACGGCCATCCAGGGCAGCATCATGATGACGCACAACAGGAAGAGCAGACTGAGGATCTTGAGCCGGTATCCGCGGGTGAGGTCCCACGACCGCCTGATCGCCGCCGCGGCCGACGGAAGGCCTTCGAGCACCAGCGCCGGCGTGGTGACGACGAAGCTGCAAAGGCCGACGACGCCAAGTACCAGGAATACTATGACCCCGACGACGGCGAGCGGGCGAAACACCACGCCCGGAACAACGACCAGGATCACGATCCCGCAAACCACCAGGAGGCCGAGAAGGATCGAGGCCGTGACCACACGCCCCACGAAGGGGGCCGCGAGGTTGAGAGCCTCTCGCGCCGTGATCGCCCGGCCCAGATAGCTCTCCGAGACGACGAATACGGTCGCCGCCGTTGCGACCGAGCCGAGCACCAGGTACATGATCGAGTAGCCGAACGCCAGCAGGGGATGTTGCGGGGGGCCGCCGGCTGCTCCGACGAAGACCTGGAGCAGCAGGGGGACGCCGTTACAGACGATCACGATCGTGGCCAGCGCGCCGAAATACCGCCGGTACACCTGAAACGACGCGTCGATGATCTCGCCGACAGACAGCGGACGGAGCGCGACGCCGGTCATGGGCACCTCGTGCTGGCGGTGGGAGACGCGTAGAAGGTACGTTGCCGGAGAGACGTTAGCCATCAGCCATCAGCTCCGCCACCGATGACCACCGCCCCGGACTATCGCCAGCATCTCGAGGTGGAAACACCCGAGCACATCGTGCTCGATCTCGAGGTCGCGGGCGTCGGATCCCGGTTGCTCGCCGCCCTCGTGGACACGGGGATCCTGCTCGCGACCGCCGCCGCGGGCGGGCTCCTGGTTGCCGTGCTCACGAGCTACGGGATTCTACCGCGCTCGGGCGCCGGGAGCGCCTGGGTCGCCGCGCTGTTGATCGGCGCGGGCTTCACGCTCTGGAACGGCTACTTCATCCTGTTCGAAGGGCTCCGCGCCGGACAGACGCCGGGCAAACGGCTCGCCGGCATCCGGGTAGTGCAGGACACCGGGCACCCGGTCACCATGGGCTCCGCCGTGATCCGGAACCTGCTTCGCCTCGCCGACGCGCTGCCGCCGCCGTACCTCCTGGGGCTCGCGCTGGTCGCGTTTCATCCCCGGGGCAAGCGCCTCGGCGACCTCGTCGCCGGCACGGCCGTGGTGCGCGATCGGCCCCCATCCGCCGGAGCCAGCTCGCCCGCATCGGGGATCCGGGCGGAGCCGGCCGCCGGGATCCCGCTCGACGACGAGCGGTTCCGCCTGGTCGCCCGCTTCGCCAACCGTGCGGACCTTCCACCGGAAGCCCGCGACCGCGTCGCGGATTCGCTGGCCGGCCGCTTCGCCGACCGGCCCCGCCCGCCCGGAGCCACCGCTACCGAATTCCTGCTCGACCTGCACGCCCGCGAGCTGGCGCGGCGGCGCGGGCGGATGGCGGGCCGCGACGGTCTTGCCGAGCGGCTCTCGGCGCGACAGGGCGAGCGGTGGGACGCGTTCCAGGGCCTGGCCGAGCGGGCGACGTCGGCCGGGCTCGACAGCTTCGCGCCCGACGAGCTGCCCGGATTCGCCTCCCGCTACCGGGAGATCGCGGCCGATCTCGCGCGGGCCCGCACCTACCGGGCCGATCCCGCAACGGTCGCCCGGCTGGAGCGCCTGGTCGCGGCTGGCCACAACCTGCTGTACCGGGACGAGCGGCAGACGTGGCCGCGCGTGTGGACCGCGGTATCGCGGGAGTTCCCCGCGGCCGTGGTGGAGACACGCTGGCTCGTCCTCCTGGCGTGGATCCTCTTCACCGCACCCGGCCTGGGGGGCTACGCGCTGATGCGCGAGCGCCCGGCCCTTGCGAGCGAGCTGCTCCCCGAGGTGATGCTCCGCCGCGCGGAGGCGGGGCATGCGCGCGCGGCGGAGGGGCGCAAGTACGTGTCCGTGGACTGGAGCGGCCGCCCGCTCGCCGCTTCGTTCATCATCACGAACAACATCCGCGTGGCGATCGCCTGCTTTGCAGGCGGCATCTTCCTGGGCGTCGGGTCCCTCGTGCTGCTCGCCTACAATGGGCTCGCCCTCGGCACGTTCGCCGGCCACTTCGCCAACCTGGGACTGTTGGGCTACCTGATGGAGTTTCTCGTGGGACACGGGGTACTGGAGCTGTTTGCGATCTGGGTGGCGGGAGCCGCGGGATTCCTGCTGGGCAAGTCCATCGTGGCACCGGGAGATCGTTCGCGGACCGATGCGCTTGTCGCGAGCGGCCGGGTGGCCGTCCGGATGATGGGAGCGGTCGCCGTGTTCCTCGTGATCGCCGGCTCGATCGAGGGATTCCTCTCGGTCGGCGGCGAGGGACTCCCGGTCCGGGCCGCCGCGAGCGTTGCAAGCCTCGCCTTCCTGATCGGCTACTTGGCTCGCGGCGCCCGCTGGCGCCGCGCCTCACGCTTCGCGGAGCAGCGTACGCATCCGGATCGCCAGCTTCTCGATCTCCCGCAGACCGGCGAGCGTCTCGGCGTCGAACCGGGTCTCGTTGAGCAGCATCAGCTGGATCTCCGCCAGCAGCGCGGAGAGCGGGTTGGACAGATCATGCCGTAGCTTGCTGAGCCGCTCCGCGTCGGTCATCGCGGCTCAGTCGAGCGACCGGTACAGATCACGAATGTGGTGATCCCGCAGATCCCGCACCGAGGCCCAGAGCTCACCCTCGGATTCCGCGCAGAAGATCTCGGCGGTTTCCCGCTCCCGGCTCGAGTCGGCATCGACGAACCGGAGCCGCCCCCGCCATGCACCGTCCTCGGTGCGGCGGAGGATGAGCCAGAGCTGGACGAGTAGGCCGGCGCAGCGGAAGGAATCGAGCTCGTGCTGAACGGGCTCCCGGGGATCCCGGGTGGGCGGGAGAACGGTGGTTTGCAAGGCCATCAGGCCATGTCCTGACAGGTTTAGCTAAAGATACAGGCGGGATGGAGTTAGACAATAGCTAATGGCTAATGGCTAACGGCTTCTACCCAAACGGCACCGGCACGAACGTCACCACGAACACCAGCACCGATACCCACCCGATCCAGCGCCGGCCGGTCGGTACCGGGCGAGCTGGCGCGAGCACCGAGGGATGGGCCCACCCGCCGCCGCCAACGAAGAGCGCGACAGCCACCCACACATACCAATTCCACGAGAGCTGGGCGAGCCCGAGCAGTACGACGAGCGTGCCGAGCCCGACGGCGGCCTGCCGCCGTCCGAGAAGGCCGTAGAGCACATGGCCCCCGTCGAGCTGGCTCAGGGGCAGCAGGTTGAGCCCGGTGACGAAGGCGCCCACCCACCCGGCGAACGCGGGCAGGCTCAGATGCACGCTGGGAGCGTCCGGCAGAAAGAGCCGGCGGAATCCTGCGACCAGGAGCGAGTCGCCGAGCCCGATGCGCTCGCCGGCGAGCATGATGAAGCTTCGCCCGGGGCCGAGCGCGGAATCGGCATCAGACGTGGCGAAGCCCCACGCCAGCACGGCGAGCGTCACCACAAAGCCGGCGAGCGGTCCCGCCGCGCCGACGTCGAGGAGCTGGCGCCGGTCGAGCACCGGCGATCGCAGGCGGATGAAGGCGCCGAGACTTCCGATGGGCGACAGGGTCGGGGGAACGGGCAGAAAAAAAGGCGGCGACGCGTCGATTGCATAGCGGCGGGCGGCGAAATAATGCCCCAGCTCGTGAACCAGCAGGACGCCCAGTAGAGGGAGGGCAAAGGGCCAGCCGGCGGCGATGTCGCGCCAGCGGCCGCCCCCAAGCTGCTCGAAGAACCGCAGGCCGCCGGAGACCACTCCGGTGAGCCCGGCCGGCTCGACCGGCGTCCAGCCGCCCGCCAGCGCCGCTCCCGCGCCGAGCGCGCAGACGACGGTCAGGGCGAAGAGGGCCCCGTGCAGCACCCAGCGCTCCGGGCGCGCCGCGCCCACGGGACGGATGAGGACGAGGTGGTTTTGCTCGGGGTCGGCCCAGTAGTGACGGCCCGGCCAGGCGGCAAGCGCGCGCGCCAGCGCCGGCGAAGGACCCCGGTGCTCCGGGGCGACCAGGGCCTCGATGTACTCCCGGCGGCCGAGCGTGTGGGTCCGCCAAGCCTCGAAGGTCGCGGTGAGAGCGTCCAGGCTCAGACCTCTTGACGCCCCATCCCGCACGGTCTAACTTGCAGCGCTTCTGCGATTGACGTCATCTCCCCAGACCATCTCGATGCACCCGCTCCGCAGCCGCGGAGCTCGCCACCATACACCGACACCGCCACTTGCCCCGCCCCAACCCGTCGCGCCCG
>JBGPPG010000003.1:0-72311 GCA_041488455.1 Gemmatimonadota bacterium | reverse complement strand
TGGATCGGGTTGGCGACTTTGCCGCCCATGCCGATGATGTTGACCACGCAGCCCTGGCTGCGCGACGCCATGTCCGGCAGCACCGCGTCCATGGCGTGGATGTAGGTAAAGTACTTCGCATCCATGGCCGCATGCCAGGCGCCCGCGTCCAGGTCGTCGGGAAGATAGCGCTTGGCCGCGCCGGCAGAGTTCACCAAGATGTCGATGGCGCCGAGCTTGTCTACGACTTCGCGAACCATGTCCCGGGCGGCCTCAGTACGCGTCAGGTCGGCCGCGACCCACAGCGTTGCGCCGGAGCTGGCGGACGCCCGCTCCAGGTTCTCACGGCTGCGCGACGCGATTGCCACCTTCGCCCCTTCGGCCAGGAACGCACGGGCACAGGACAACCCGATGCCTTTGCTACCGCCGGTGACCAAAACCACCTTCCCGTCGAGATCGAGCTTCACCTGCTGCCCTCCTCCTGTGACCCAGTGCGGCGACTATAGGTGCCTCGCCGGCCAGTGGCAACACTCTAACGCGGCGTCGCAAGCCAATACGCCAGCACGATCCCGGCGAAGACTGCGGCCCCGACCCAGTTGTTGTCCTGAAAGGCGCGAAAGCAGCTTTGCGGATCGCGGTCGTGGATCAGCACATACTGATACACGGCCAACGCGAGCGCACACAGCAGTCCCGCGTAATATGGCCACGCCAGTTTGAGCGACCAGCCGACGCCGGCCATGACCGCCAGGAACGCTGCGTGGCACAGCATAACCGCCGCGACGTCATAGCGTCCGAACAGGATAGCCGAGGTTCGAATTCCGATCTTGCGATCGTCGTCGCGATCAACCATCGCATACTCGGTGTCGTAAGCCATGGTCCAGAAGATGTTGGCGAGCAGAAGCCACCAGGTCATCGCCGGCAGACCCTTGGTTTGCGCAGCGTATGCCATGGGGATGCCGAAGCCGAAGGCCACTCCCAGATAAGCCTGGGGCAGCGCGAGAAAGCGCTTGGTGAACGGATAGGTGATAGCCAGGAACAGGGCGCAGAACGACAGCATGATGACCAGTCTGCCCAGCGGCAGAATCAGTACGAAGGCGATCAACGCAAGCACTGCCGCCAGGGTCCACGCTTCCTTCGGGCTCACACGCCCGGCCGCTAGCGGCCGGTTCCGTGTGCGCGCTACATGCGGGTCGAACTTGCGGTCGGCAAAGTCGTTGACTGCGACGCCGGCCGAACGCATCAACAGCGTGCCGATGGCGAAGATCCAGACGATCTTCCAGCTCGGCCGGCCATTGGCGCTGAGCCAAAGCGCCCACAGCGTGGGCCACAGCAGCAGCAGGGTGCCGATCGGCTTGTCCAGCCGCAGCAGCTTCTCGTAGAGGTCAAGTTTTCGGACAAGGCCCGCCAGGTTCATCATTCACCCCAAACCCGCTAACCACGGAGACACGGAGAGCACGGAGGAAAACCAACGGCCAGAATCAACCGGCCCAACGCTAACTGCCTAGAGTAGAACGACCAGACGAGCGCCATGGCTTTGCGATTCTTTGCGTCCCTTGCGCCTTTGGGTTCGGGTTTTGGGGTTCTCCGTGTCTGCGTGGTTCAAGCCTTAGGGCGCAGCGAGATGGCGGTGAGGATGCCCTGCACGATGGCGACCGGAGTCGGCGGGCAGCCAGGCACCGCAACGTCCACCGGGATCACATTGGACACGCGCCCGCAGCTCGCATAGCCCTCGCCGAAGATCCCGCCTGTACAGCCGCAGTCGCCCACCGCCACGACCAGCTTGGGCTCGGGCGTGGCTTCAAATGTCCGCTTGAGCGCCATTTCCATGTGCCGCGACACCGGCCCGGTTACCAGCAGCAGGTCGGCGTGGCGCGGGCTGGCCACGAACCGTATCCCCATGCCTTCGAGGTTGTGGTATGGGTTGTTTGCGGCGTGTATCTCCAGCTCGCATCCGTTGCACGAGCCGGCGTCTACATGGCGGATGGTCAGGGCGCCGGCGAACCAACGCAGCACGCCATTCTCCAGACGCTGCTGCAGCACGCGCAGATTTTCATCCGGTGCAGGCGGCGGCTCGGTCACGATGCCCGTCTGCGCGATCTTCTTCAGTATCTGGTACATGATCGAAGCGCGCTAACCACGAGGGACACGCAGGGACACGAAGTTAGAGGACCTCAATGCACATGAGGACGATGGTTCCAGTCCACGTCTGGATGCAGCGAGCGGCAGGATCGCCGGGCTCTGTCTTGGTCTCCTTCGTGTTCCTTCGTGTCCTTCGTGGTAGACGAGGTTCACAGGTCGACCCCGCTGTAGCTCAGGTTGAAAGACTTGTTGATGAGCGGGAAGTCGGGGACGATATTGCCGATCACCGCATGTTCCAGCAGCGGCCAGTTGTGCCACGACGGGTCGTGGGGGTGAACCCGGCGCAGCGACCCGTTGGGCCCGACCTCCAGCGCAACCAGCACTTCGCCCCGCCAGCCTTCGACCCAGCCCAGGCCGAAGCTGTCGTCGCTCGGGACGGGGAGATAAGGTCGGACCTCGCCGCGCGGCAGCCGGTCCAGGATCACCCAACACAGATCGAGTGACTCCATCACCTCCTCGAACCGGACCGTTACGCGCGCCGCCACATCGCCGTTCCGATGGGTGGCCATGCGCACGTCCAGGCTGTCGTAGGGCGCGGGCGGAAACTGCACGCGCAGGTCCCAGGACATGCCGCTCGCGCGCCCGGCCAGGCCGCAGAGGCCGAGCCGGTCCGCCAACTCCGGCGCGACGCGCCCGGCAGCGATGAAGCGATCCTGCAATCCGGGGTGCTCGTCGAAGATGACCTTGAGCCTGCGCACTTCGACACGCAACGCGCCGATCTGAGCACGCATGGCTTGCACGCCGCCGCTGTCGATATCGCGCGCCACGCCCCCGGGAACCACAGCGTCCATCAGGTAGCGATGCCCGAACAGCGCGTGGTTGAGTCGCAGCATGTCCTCCTTGAGGCGTGAGAACTGCGCCAGCCCGAACGCGAGCCCGGCGTCGTTTCCCAGGGACCCCAAGTCGCCGAGATGGTTGGCGATGCGCTCCCGCTCCAGCAGCAGTGCGCGCAACCACTGCGCGCGCTCGGGCGGCGTGAAGAACGCGGCACCCTCCGCCGCCATGCTGTAGGCCCACGCGTACGCGACCGTCGAGTCGCCGCTGACGCGCCCCGCCAAGCGCACCCCGTCCAGTATGCTCATGGACTCAAAGCGTTTCTCGATGCCCTTGTGCTTGTACCCGAGGCGCTCCTCCAGGCGCAGCACGCGCTCGCCTACGATCGAGAAGCGGAAGTGACCCGGCTCGATGGTGCCCGCGTGCACCGGGCCCACCGGGATCTCGTGCACGCCGTCTCCGCTCACCTGCACGAACGGGTAGCGATCGACTGCGCTGGGATAGGTTGCGGCTGTGTCGAAGCCCTTGCGCAGAGGGAACTCATGCGCGGGCCAGGCCGCGTGCCGCAGCCACTGCCGGTCATCTTCGGCGCCGCTCGCGCGCACGCCCAGCAGATCGAACGCCGCGCGTTGCATGCGGCTGGCGGCCGGGAATATGTCCGAGACGTCCGGGAACTCGGGCTGCTCAGTGGGAACACTCAGGGTGAGCCATACGAGTCCGGAGCGCACGGTGAGCGCCATGTGGACCTCGAAGCCCTGATCGCGGCCGGTGACTTCAGAGGCCCACAGCGCGACGATGCGTCCGCCCTTCCCGCGCACCTGCTGCGCAAGAGCCCGCCATTGCGCGGCATCCGCGGTGCCGCGCCATACCGGCATGGCGCCGGGCACCGGGTTCATCTCGACGGGGAAGTCTTCTATCTTCATCCAATCAACCGCGCCGCTGTGCGATACCACTCGGCCAGGTAGGGTGGGATATAGAGCCCGAGCAGCAGCACGAGCAACAGGTGCACGAAGACCGGCAGCAGCGCCGGTGGGTGAGGCAGCCGCTCTGCAGTGGTCTCGCCGAACACCATCGCTTGCACTTTGCTGAAGATGGCCGCGAAGGCGACGCCCAGAGCCGCCAGCAGCAACGGCGTGGCCCACGGCTGCTGCTGCATGGCGGTGGTGAGGATCAAGAACTCGCTGGCAAACACGCCAAACGGCGGCATGCCGAGGATGGCGATGCTGCCCAGCATCAGGCCCCAACCCACCGCCGGGCTGGTCTGGATCAGCCCGCGGATGTGGTCGATGACCTGGGTGCCGGTCTTCTGCGCCGCATGCCCCACGGCAAAGAAGATGGCCGACTTGGTCAACGAATGCGCGGTCATGTGCAGCAGCCCGGCGAAGGAGGCGACCGGCCCGCCCATGCCGAAGGCGAAGGTGATGATGCCCATGTGCTCGATGGACGAGTAAGCGAACAGCCGCTTCACGTCCTTCTGGCGCGACAGGAAGAAGGCAGCCACGACCACCGACAACAGGCCGAAGCCCAGCATGAGGTTGCCCGCCAGGTGCGAGCCGAGCGCGCCGTCCACCAGCACTTTGTTGCGCACGACGGCGTACAGTGCCACGTTCAGCAACAATCCCGACAGCACCGCCGAGATGGGCGTCGGACCCTCGGCGTGCGCATCCGGCAGCCAGTTGTGCAGCGGCACGAGGCCGACCTTGGTCCCGTAGCCGACCAGCAGGAACACGAACGCGATGGACAGCACGTTCGGCTCGAGCTGGTCCTGCACCGCGTGCAGATGAGTCCACAGCAGTGCAGTGCCGCCCGCGCCCAGCACCTTCTCCGCGGCCAGGTACAGCAGGATGGTGCCGAACAGCGCTTGCGCGATGCCTACGCCGCACAAGATGAAGTACTTCCATGCGGCCTCGATGCCGGCCGCAGTCCGATACAGGCTCACGAGCAGCACGGTGGCCAGCGTGGCCGCTTCCATCGCCACCCACAGGATGCCCACATTGTTGGTGAGCAGCGCCAGCAGCATGGTGAAGGTGAACATCTGGTACATGCTGTGGTACAGGCGCAAGCGGGCCGCCGACAACTTGCCCCGCTCCTGCTCCACGCGCATGTAGATGCGGCTGAACAACGCGGTCGTGAAGCCGACGAAGGCGGTGAGTGCGACCAGGAAGACGTTGAAAGCGTCGACGAAGAACAGCTCGCGCCACGCGGTCATCGGCCCCAGCGAAATGATGTGAGCCGTCAGCGCGGCCGAGGCGAGCAGCGTCAGCAGGCTCACGGATGCGTTCAGGTCCGCGGCCCACGGGCGGTTGCCCCACAGCGCCAGCAGCAGCGCTCCGGTCAACGGCAGCCCCAGCACCAGCGCGATCTCCGTCACGACTTCTCCTTCAGCTTCTCCAGATGGTGGATGTCCAGGCTGTCGAAGGTCTCGCGGATCTGGAAGAAAAAGATGCCGAATATGAAGGTGCCTACCAGCACGTCCAGCGCGATGCCCAGCTCCACCACCATGGGCATGCCGTAGGTGGCGCTGGTGGCGGCGAACAACAGGCCGTTCTCCATGGCCAGGAAGCCGATCACCTGCGGCACGGCCTTGCGCCGGGTGATCATCATCAGAAAGGAGAGCAGCACGCTGGCCATGGCGATTCCCAGCGAGCTGCGGGTGATGGTCCCGGCCAGTTGCGAGATCGGCAGGGCCAGATTGAAGGCGATGACGACGACCACGATCCCCACCAGCATGGTGGTGGGGATGTTGATCAGCGTCTCGACGTCCCAGCGGATGTTCAGCCGGTCGATCAACCGGTGCAGCAGCCACGGCAGCGCCATCACTTTGAGGCCGAGCGTGAGCGCTGCCGAAAAGTACAAGTGCGGCTGTCGAGTGGCCAGCGCCACCACTGCGGTGTTGACCGACAGCACCAGTCCCTGCAGCGCGAACAGATAGATCAGCCGCAGGATGCGCCGTTGCGACAGCATGGCGAAGGCGATGAGCAGCAGCAGGCACGCCATGAGGTTGATGAGCTGATGGGTCATGGGCAGCGTCATCCGGCGCTCCCCAGCAGCAATCGCGTCAGCATCCCCAGCACCGCGAGCAGGAACGCCATGCCCAGGAATTCGGGCACGCGGAAGATGCGCATCTTGGCCGACACCATCTCCAGCACCGCCAGCGCGGCGCCGCCCAGCAGCAGCTTGACCAGAAGGGCCAGCACTGACAGCGGCATCATGGTCCACTGTCCCGCGGCCGCAATGCCCCAGGGCAAGAACAACGCGATCCCGATGCCGGTGTAGGTCATCAACTTGAGCGCGTGCGCCCACTCGAGCAAGGCAAGATGCCGGGCCGAATACTCGAGGACCAAAGCCTCGTGGATCATCGTCAGCTCCAGGTGCGTGGAAGGGTTGTCCACCGGGATGCGTGCGTTCTCGGCCAGCAGCAGCATGACGAAGGCCACCGCGGCGAAGGCCAGGCTCGGGTAGAGCGTAAGCTCGCGGTGTGCCAGCGTTTCGACGATGGTGGTGAGCGCGGTGGACTGGCTGATCAACGCGGGCGTGAAGAACACCATCAGCAGCGCCGGCTCCGCCAAGCTCGCCACCAGCATCTCGCGGCGCGCGCCGAGCGACCCGAAGGCGGTGCCTACGTCCATCGCCGCCAGCGCCATGAACACGCGGGCGAGCGCGAACAGCCCCACCAGGGCGATCACGTCCGCCGCCGGCGAGAACGGGAGGTCGGTGGCCAGGATCGGGACGATGCTTGCCGCCAGCACCATGCAGCCGAACACCGTATAGGGCGCGAAGCGGAACAACCATGACGCGTTGTGCGCCAGGACCGCGTCCTTGTGGAACAGCTTGAGGATCACGCGGTAAGGCTGCAGCACGCCCGGGCCCGACTTGTTCTGCAGCCAGGCACGGCACTGGTTGACCCAGCCCAGCATCAGCGGCGCCAGGAACACCGCCAACAGGGTCTGCAACAGCTGAGAAGCGAAATAGCCCGGGCTCATCTGCCTGCGGCGGGGTTCGTCATTGGAGCAGCAACAGCAGCGCCAGCAGCGTGGCGAAGCTGTAGATCAGGTACAAGTGAATGCGGCCGTGGTGAAGGATCCCTACCAACGAGGACAGCCGCTCTGCCGCCTTGATGACCGGCACGTATACCCAGTACCACAGGCGGTCTTCGATGCTCGACCAGTACAGCGGGCGCGCGTCGAACGGACTCGGCTGGGAGCGCTCGATTCTGAAGAACGGCTCGAAGATCTGCTTGATGGGCTGACCGAAGCCCTCCGCCGAGTCCTGCATGCGCGCGTCCAGCCGCCCGAAGCCGCAATCCCAGGGCGCCGAGCGGCGCACGCGCCCGTGGTAAAAGCGCCGCACCAGCAGGTAGCTGGCGAGCACGGTTAGGACAATCCCGAGCAGGAACAGCAGCGCGCTGTAGCTGGCTCGTTCCGGCTGGATGGCGGTGAGAAACAGCCAGCTCGACTCCTGCATGCTGTCTTGCAATGTAGCCCCCACCAGGGCGCGCGCGATCGGATCCATGGCGGCGACCACGAATACCGGCAACAGGCCCAAAGCCACGCACCAGGTCGCCAGCCAAAGCAGGCCGGCACGCTCCCAGGGGCCGGCGTCATGCGCTTGCGCGCCCTCCTCGCGCGGCAGCCCGAGGAACACGACGCCGTAGAACTTGACCATGACGTAACCGCCCACCGCCACCGCCAGCGCCAGCGCGGCGGTAGCCACCGGCACCAGCATGCTGAGGTAGGAGTTGGGCAGACTGGGCGAAAGCAGGAAGGCCTGGAACAGCATCCACTCCGAAGCGAAGCCGTTGAGCGGCGGCAACCCGGCGATGGCCAGTGTACCGATCAACCCGGCCGCTGCCACCCATGGCATGTGGCGGATGAGACCCCCGAGCTTGCCCAGGCTGCGATGGCTGGTGGCGTGCATGACCGAGCCGGTAACCAGGAACAGCAGGCTTTTGAACAGCGCATGGTTGAGGCAGTGGTACAGCGTAGCGGCCAACGCCAGGGCAGCCAGCACGTTCATGTCGTAGCTGTGGAACAGGAGCGTCAGCCCGAAGCCAGCCAGGATGATGCCGAGGTTCTCGATGGAGGAGTAGGCCAGCAGACGCTTCACGTCGGTCTGCACGGCCGCAAACATCACGCCGAACAGCGCGGTCAGCAGCCCCAGGGACAGCGCGACCACGCCCCACCACCAGACCCGCACGTGCAGCAGGTCGAAGGTCACCCGCAGCAGGCCATAGACGGCGGTCTTCAGCATTACGCCGCTCAGCAGACCCGACACCGGGGATGGTGCCGCGGGATGCGCCTCAGGCAACCAGACGTGCACCGGCAGAAAGCCGGCCTTGGCGCCGAAGCCGAACAACGCTAGCAGAAACGCAACCGACGCCCAGGACGCCGACAGCGTGTTGCCGCGAATAGCGTCGAAAGTGTAGCTCCACTGACCGAGCTGCAGGGTCCCGAAACACAGCAGGATGGCGATGGCGCCGACGTGCGCGACGATGAGATACAAGAGCCCCGCACTGCGGATCTGCTGGACCCGATGGTCGGTGGTGACCAGGAAGTAGGACGCCAGCGCCATCGTCTCCCAGGCCACCATGAACAGGTACGCGTCGTCGGCCAGCAGCACCAGCGCCATGCTGGCGAGGAACACGTGGTACTGGAGGCATACCAGCCGGATCTCCCCGCCACCGCCCGTCTCGAAGTAGCCTGCGCAGTACAGCGAGACGCCCGCGCTCACCGCACCCAGCAGCAGCAGGAAGAAAGCCGACAGCGCGTCCAGCCGCACATGGAACGGCAGGTCGGGCAGGCCCAGTGGCAGAACCAGCGAGTGCGGCGCGCCGCTGAGCGCGGGGCAGGCGGCAGCGGCCAACGCCAACCCGCCGAGCGCGCCGAGCGGGAAGAAGATGCGGGCGTGCAGACCCCGGCCGGCCTTGGAGGAGAGCCCGGACAGGCCGACCGCGATCCAATACAGCGGTACGGCGAGGACTGCATCGAACGAAAACAAGCCTGGTGCGCCTGCTTTAGAGGTCTTGTGGATCAGCCCGGAAGCCGCGCTCGCGCTCCCACAGTCCTCGGAGCCCGCAGCGGACGCGGGTGTCCGAGCGTTGGTGAAGGGCAATCATACCCGAGGGGCGCGTCCCTATACGCGCAGGTACTCCTGCCTGCCGCCGAGCCAGCGCTGCAGATGCACGTCAGCGCGTTCGGGCCACTTGCGCAGCATTCGGTCCGCAGTGTCTCGCGCCTCCTCCAGCAGATCCAGGTCGCGCTCCAGGTCGGCGAAGCGCAACATGGGCAAGCCGCTTTGGCGTGCACCAAGCAGCTCGCCGGGCCCGCGCATGCGCAGATCGTGGCGCGCGACCTCGAAGCCGTCCGAGCTCTCGAAGATGATGCGCAGCCGCTCGCGCGCCGTGTCCGACAGCGGGTTCTGGTACAGCAGAATGCACACGCTGGACTGCGCGCCACGCCCGACGCGCCCGCGCAGCTGATGCAGCTGGGACAGACCCATGCGCTCCGCGTTCTCGACGACCATGAGTGAGGCGTTAGGCACGTCGACGCCGACTTCGATGACGGTCGTGGCCACCAGCAGCTGCACGGCTCCCGACTCGAACGCTTGCATCACTGCTGCCTTCTCGGCGCCGGCCAGGCGCCCGTGCACTAGGCCCACGGCCAACGCCGGGAAGGTCCGCTTGATCCGCTCGAAGGTGTCCAGCGCGGTCTGCAGCTGCAGCGCCTCCGATTGCCTGCGGCTGGCGCTTCGCCGCCTTACGCCGCCTGGCCCGCCATTGGCCACCACAGCCAGCTCGTTGTCCTCTATCAGCGGACACACCCAGTAGGCCTGCCGGCCCTGCAAGCACGCATCGCGCACGCGCGCGATAACCTCGTCGCGGCGCGAATCCGACACCAGCTTGGTGACCACCGGTGTACGGCCTGGTGGCAGCTCGTCGATGACCGACACGTCGAGGTCGGCGTAGAAGCTCATGGCGAGGGTGCGCGGGATCGGTGTGGCGCTCATCATCAGCTGATGCGGCTGCTCTGCATCGCCCGTGCCTTTCAGGCGCAGCGCGAGGCGCTGGAGCACCCCGAAGCGATGCTGCTCATCGACGATGGCCAGGCCCAGCCGCTGGAATTTCACCTCCTCCTGGAACAGGGCATGGGTGCCCACCACCACCTTGGCGTCACCCCGCGCCACGCCCTCGAGCTGGGTGCGCTTCTGCCTGCGCCCGAGGTTGCCCGCGAGTCGGGCCAGCCCCACGCCGAGCGGCGCCAACCACTGGGAGAACTTCGCGTAGTGCTGCTCGGCCAGGACCTCAGTGGGTGCCATGATGGCCACCTGGTAGCCGCTCTCCACCGCCTGTAGGGCCGCCAGCGCGGCGACCACGGTCTTGCCGCTGCCCACGTCGCCCTGCAACAGCCGCTGCATGGGATGCCCCCGGGCCAGGTCGGAGCGGATCTCGCCCAGCACGCGCTGCTGGGCCCGGGTAAGCCTGAACGGCAGCCCAGCGAGGAGCTGCGCCGGCAGCTGAGCGTACCGCGTGAGGCGCGGCGCGGCCACGGTCTGGCGCTTGCGGTAGTGCATGCGCATGGACAACTGCTGGGCCAGCAGCTCGTCGAACTTTACCCGGCGCCACGCGGGGTGCGTGCGCTGCTCCAGCGCTTCGAGCCGGGCATGTGGCGGTGGATTGTGCAGGTACGCGATGCTCTGCTTGAAGGAAGGCAGCTTGAGCGGCGTGATGACCTCTGACGGGAGCGTGTCGGTCAGATCGGCCGCGTCGAGCGCGCGCTGCACGAGCCTGCGCAGAACCCCTTGCGACAGCCCGGCAGTGGTCGGGTACACCGGTGTGAGCGACTGCGGCAGCGGTTCGTCTGAGCGCAGCACGCGGAAGCGCGGATGGACCATCTCGGCGCCGAAGAACCCTTTGCGTAGCTCGCCCAGCAACCGCAACCGGGAGCCGGGCGCAAGCTGCTTCTGCTGGCTGGGGTAGAAGTTGAAGAAGCGCAGGTGCAGGAGGTCTTCGCCGTCGCGCACACGGCAGACAAGCATGCGCTTGGGCCGGTACTGGATGGCGGCCTCTTCCACCTCGCCCTCGACCTGAACCGTCTGGCCGGCCGGCGCATCGCTCAGGCGCACGACCTTGGTTTCGTCCTCGTAGCGCAGCGGTAAATGCAGGACCAGATCCAGGTCGCGCCGCAGCCCGAGCCTTTCCAGCCTCTGGCGCACTGCGGCCGAGATGCCGGCGACGCTAGAGCGCGCGGCTGCATCAGGCGTGAGCTTCACCGACAGCGAGTATCGCCTCGATCTCCACCAGGGCGCCGCGCGGCAGCGAGGCCACGCCAACCGCGGCGCGTGCGGGGTACGGCTCCACAAAATACTGCGCCATCGCCTCGTTCACGCGCGCGAAGTTCCCCATGTCGGTGAGGAACACCGTTACCTTCACTGCATCTTCCAGTGAGGCGCCGGCTGCCGTCGCAACCGCTCGCAGATTGCGGAACACCTGATGGATCTGCGCATCGGCGCCCTCGGCCAGCGTCATGGTCGCGGGCTGAAGCCCGATCTGGCCCGACAGGTAGACCGTGTTCCCGACGCGAACGGCCTGGGAGTAGGTGCCGATCGCCCGCGGGGCGTCGCTGGTCTGGATTGTCTGCTTGCCCATGACATGCTCGTAGCGAGAGGAAAGGGTCGGCGCCCGCGGCGCGCACGCAACAGCCGGTCGGGACGTCGCAGTTATGGTATGCGCAAACACCGACGCCCGCCACTGCCGCTGAGGGCGGTTGCAGCCGTGGTAAGATGCCCCGCCGCCTCCGCTTCCAAACTCGTGCACTCCGATCAAGCTCCCGCAGCGGCAACCACCGCTGCCGAGATGGGCAACGGCAACGACACCGACACGGGCGCCCGCAAGGGAGTGCTGGGTCTGGCGATCGGTGCGGTCGGCGTCGTCTACGGGGATATCGGCACCAGCCCGCTGTATGCCTTCAAGGAGGCCTTCAGCGGCGCCCATCACGTGCCTCTGAATCACGACAATGTTCTTGGAATTCTGTCGCTGATTTTCTGGGCCTTGTTCCTCATCGTGACGGTGAAGTACGTCGCGTTCATCATGCGAGCCGACAACCGCGGTGAAGGTGGCATCATGGCGCTGATGGCGCTCGTTCGCCGCACCGTGCCACCACGCAGCCGCAGCGCCTGGGCGCTGATGGCGCTAGGGATGTTCGGGGCGGCGCTGTTCTACGGCGACGGCATGATTACGCCGGCCATTTCGGTGCTGTCGGCGGTGGAAGGCTTGGAGGTGGCCACGCCGCTGTTCCGGCCCTATATCATCCCGATCACGATCGTCGTGCTCACCGGGTTGTTCCTGTTCCAGCAGCTAGGCACAGGCCACGTGGGCAACTTCTTCGGCCCGGTGATGGTGGTGTGGTTCACGCTCCTCGCACTGCTTGGCGTCATCAACATCGCACACCAACCCAGCGTGCTTACGGCGCTCAACCCGGTCTACGCGGTGCGCTTCTTCCAGCAGGACGGATGGATCGGGTTCCTCACGCTCGGTGCCGTGTTCCTGGCCGTTACCGGGGCCGAAGCGCTGTACGCAGACATGGGGCACTTCGGCAAGCACCCGATCCGGATAGCTTGGCTGTATCTGGTGTTCCCGTCGCTGGTCCTCAACTATCTGGGACAGGGGGCGCTGGTTCTCAACCAGCCCGCGGCCATCGCGAACCCGTTCTTTCACCTGGCACCGGACTGGGCGCTGTACCCCATGGTCGCGCTCGCGACGCTGGCCACAGTCATCGCTTCACAGGCGGTGATCTCGGGCGCCTATTCACTCACGCGCCAGGCCATTCAGCTCGGCTATTGCCCGCGCTTGATGATCGAGCACACTTCGGAGAGGGAGATCGGACAGGTGTACCTGCCGTGGATCAATTGGGGCCTGTACGTCGCGGTGGTGGGGCTGGTCCTTGGCTTCGGCTCCTCGAGCAACCTGGCTGCCGCCTACGGGGTCGCGGTCACGGGAACGATGATCGTCACCACCGTACTCGCGTACTTAGTTGTCCGGCGCATCTGGGGCTGGAGTGCGATCAGTGCGACGCTGGTCATCGGTGTCTTTCTATTGGTAGATCTTTCGTTCTTCGCGGCGAATGCGGTGAAGGTACTCGAAGGTGGCTGGTTCCCGCTCGTGGTGGGGGTGATTGTGTACACGCTGATGTCCACCTGGAAACGCGGGCGGGAAGTCCTGTTCGAACGCCTGAGGCCAGGCGCCATCGCGCTGGAACCGTTCATCCACAGCATCACCGAGCACCCGCCTTTGCGCGTACCGGGCACCGCCGTTTTCCTCACCGCCACGCGGGAAGGCGTGCCGCATGCATTGCTGCACAACCTGAATCACAACAAGGTGCTGCACGAACGCGTCGTCCTGCTCACCGTGCGCGCGGAGGACATCCCGCATGTCCCCGACGCCCAGCGCGTCGAGGTCGATCCACTGGGGCACGAGTTCTACCGGGTGACCGTGTACTACGGCTTCAAGGACGAGCCCGACCTGCCGCGCGCGCTGGAGCTGACCCGAGGCAAGGGCCTGGACTTCAGTCTGATGGAAACCTCCTTCTTCCTGAGTCGCCAGACTTTGGTTCCTACCCAGGCGCAGGGTATGGCGCTGTGGCGCGAGAAATTGTTCGCCGCGATGACGCGTAACGCCGCCAGCGCCACCGCCTTTTTCAAGATCCCCGCCAACCGAGTGGTGGAGTTGGGCACCCGCATCGAGCTCTAGGGCGCCGGCCCAAGCAGGGGCACGTTTCATCGGCTTGCTCGATGGATGGCGCGCCTTGGCCGGCTCCACTGCCACATCCCCGGGGAGACCCCTGTCCGCGCTAGCTCCGAGCCGACTGCAGACCAGGCGCTGAGCGACCAGGCCCACCCCTGCCGGGCGAATAAGGGCGACGCTCTCAGTAGTCGTCGCGGTCCTCGTCAGCGCCGCGGCGCTCCTCGAGCTCCTCTTCGTAGTCGTCGTCGTAGGTCTCGAGATCCTCGGTGGCCCATTCGCGCGCCTCGATCACATCGTTGGCGATCTCGTGCACTCGGGATTCCACGTCGGATCTGGCTTCCTGCTCCGCCTTAACGGTGGGGTAGTCGCCATCCACGATCTCGACTTCCACGCCGGCATGCTCACCATCGTCGATGGCGATAGCTGCCTTGGGCCACTCCTTGTGCAGCTGCTCGAGCAGGATGTCCTTGAAGGCCTCGTAGTCCTCGTCGGACACCAAACCGAGCATGTCACGGTCAGCGTTATAGGTGATGACGAGTTGTCTGCTCATCGACCTGACCCCCTGAGCCTGCTGCGCGAACCGGCACCGCGTGCGCGATCCCATGGCGCAGTCAAGTCAAACCAAGTTCCCACAAAAAGCATAGCACGACGCGATTGCAACGTCCCGCCACCGTCTAGAGAAAACAGCGACGGCATGTGCTTCCGCTGCTTCTGGCACGATCGATGCGAGGGTGTCGAGGGTGGGGAGTACACCTTGGACGTAACAGGTCTGTTAACCCCGGGGGGCTTGCGGGTCGAACTGAGGGAGTGTGTGGTGGAGACGAGGAGGATCGAACTCCCGACCTTCGCATTGCGAACGCGACGCTCTCCCAGCTGAGCTACGTCCCCACGCTTCCCGGGTGAGCCCGGAGCAACCGGACCGCCCCAAGGAGTTGATTACGTTGGCACTACTGAGGTGCCCGGGCGGCGAGTGGACGCATATCATATACTCAAAAAGCTTTAGGCGGTAAACCGACTTTGACCAGACCGAAGCGAGAGGACGCGTGAATCTGAGCGACAAGCCGTATGGCTACAAACACATCGTCCCGCTGGACCGCAGCATTCGGCTCCGGCTGCCCGAGTCGGGCGAAGCGCCAGCATTCTGTCATCGGCTGCACGCCGTTCCAATCAGTGCCGCCGAGTTTCCGGCCGCCGTGCGCGACTATCCGATCGTGTTCGTGCGGCGCAGTGGCCAGCCCGGGTTCACGTCGATGGTCATCTTGGGGATGCACGAGGGGCAGAACCTGTTCGTCATGGCGGACGGCAAATGGGACCGGCGCACATACATGCCGGCCTATGTGCGCCGCTATCCGTTCTGCCTGGTCGCCGCACAGGAGGCCGCCGTCGGTCAAGGCGAGCGGCTGATCTGCGTCGACCCCGAGGCCGTGGACGCAGCCGAAGGACGTCCGATGTTCGACGAGCTGGGTGAACCGCTGCCGCACTGGACCATGATCGAGCGCATGCTGCACGAGTACGAGGACGACCTGACTCTGACTCGGGACATGTGCGGTGCGTTCGCACGGCTGAACCTCCTGGAGCCCTTCACGCTGCGCGCCGAGCTGGTAGGCGGGTTCTCGCTGTCGATGGAGGATCTGTTCCGGGTGAACCGCGAGGCGCTGCTGGAGCTGGGCCACGGAGAACTGCACGACCTCGTGTCCAAGGGCTGGCTCGATCACATCTACGCCCACCTGTTCTCGCAGGACAATTTCCAGCGCTTGCTCAGCCGCCGCAGCTTCTTCGCAGCCGATCCGCCTTCCAGCCCGAAGCAGTACAACTAGGCCGAGGCCCTCAGTAGCGCGCGCGGGCGCGGGCCCGGTGCGGCCGATAGGCCCAGATCAGCATGACGAGCCCGCCCAGGATCATAGGCACGCTGAGCCACTGCCCCATGGACCATCCCATGGCCAGCAGTCCGAGGAAGCTGTCGGGCTCGCGCGTGAACTCCACCAGGAAGCGCAGCACGCCGTAACCGAGCAGGAATAGCCCGGATACGGCCCCGGTCGGGCGCGGCTTGCGGGAGTAGAACCAGAGGATCGCAAACAACAACACGCCTTCCAGCCCCGCCTCATACAGCTGCGAAGGATGCCGCGGCAGCTCGTCCACATTGCGGAAGATCATCGCCCATGGCACGTCCGTGGGGCGCCCCCACAGCTCGGCGTTGATGAAGTTGCCGATGCGGCCCGCGCCTAAGCCAAGCGGGGCCAGCGGCGCGAGAAAGTCGGTCACCTCGAACCACTTGCGGTGGGAGCGGCGCGCGAACCACCACATCGCCAGGATCACGCCCAGGAAGCCGCCGTGGAAGGACATGCCGCCCTCCCATACGTACAACATACGGATTGGATCGTGCATGTACTCCGAAAACTTATAGAAGAGCACGTAGCCTAGCCGCCCGCCCAGCACCACGCCGAGCACGCAGTAGAAAAGCAAGTCGTCTAAGTCGCGCGTGCTCCAGCCAAGGTCCGGGCGCGTCCGCACGCGTACACGACCGAGGAGCAGGCCGGCCACGAAGCCGACCAGATACATGAGCCCGTACCAGCGGACGGAGACCGGGCCCAGTTGCAGCGCAACGGGGTCGAACTGAGGGTGAACCAACATGCGGGCGGTCGGGTGTGGTCGGGCGGCCGCTCGTTCCGACCGCAATGACCGCATTATAAGGGAGGCCGCCGAGTGCGCCGTTACGCCGCTCTCGCCCGACCGTCCCGGTGGAACCCATTGCGGCACTAGCGCAGTCGGGTGCAATACGGTCACAATCCGCGTGCCATTGCAGAGTTCCGGAGCGCGGGAGGGCGGCATGCTGAGTTGGATCAGGAGCAGGAGATCGGACCACCTCCTCGACGACAAGGATGGAGCGAGCATCCTGCTCGACGAGCTAGCGGGGAAGGATCCCATCCCGGCCCTGGAGCTGGTGTCGTCCTACCTCGACGCCGTAAAGACCGCGGAAAACCTGAAGCCCGGGCGGGCGTTCGAGATCGTCGACCTGCTAGATCGCAGCGGGCGCCCACTGGAGCGCCGGCTAAATCAGGGGCTCGTGGCCGAGGGCCAGCGCCTGACCAGGTTCCAGCAGGCGCGGTTGTGGACCACCGTCTACGCCTACTGGACCCAGATGGCGGAGGGCTACCGCTTCTGCCTGGCCAAGTACGAGGTCGGTGCCGTGGGCGCCGCCGCGCTCAAGCCGCAACTGCCCCGGATCACCTGCAGGGCGATGCGGGCCTGTGCCGGACAGCTCAAGTGGACGCTGTTGCGCTATGGTCCGGTCGAGCCGCGGGTGTGGCAGGACCTGGGCGGGCTGTACCTGCTCGCCGAGTCGCTGCGGTTCGCACAGATCACCCTTGGCGTCTACCGCGGGGCCACGGGCGAGTCCAGCCCCGAACGCGAGTTGCTGCGCGCTCTCATGCTGGCCGTATCCTCGCCCGACGGCCTGCTCCCGGCGCAGATCGAAATCGCCGAGCGTGTCATCGCCCAGCTGGCGGGCCGCTTTCGCATGGCGCCGCGCCCGGCTCGGGGAGTCCATTACATTTTCGAGCTGTCCGGCGAGCGCCCGCCCGGGCGGCTGCCCGCTAACTCCCGTCTAACGGCGAGCATGCGTGGCTTCGGGGCCGGAGAGGCTTCGGCTGAGGTCGAGCAGATCATGCAGTCCATCGACCGGAGCCAAGCGCTGCCTCCCGACCTCGCGTTGGGGGGCGACTACGATCCAGCGTTGGTGCAGACGACGCTGCGTCACCTGCTGCGCTATTGGGCACCGATGTTGCCACAGCGCAAGGAGCGGCGGCGCCGGCACGTGGAGCGTGTAAGCGTCGTGCACGACTACGAGGAAGTAGTGGCCAACGTAGGCGGGCTATTCCTCGAATCGCCGTTCGTCAGCAACGACGAGGAGTGGGTGGTCGAGAACGAAAGCAAAGGCGGGCTCGGGGTCTTCGTATCGCAACCGAACGGCGCCTGGCTCAAGGTCGGCAATCTGATCGGCATCCGGCGGGAGGAGGGCGTTTCCTGGGGCGCCGGGATCGTGCGCCGCGTGACCACGGACGAGCAAGCCAACCGCTACATCGGCATCGAGATCTTGGCCCATGGGGGCGCCGCGGTTACCATCCTGGCGGCGTCGACGAGCGCAAAGGACAGCCCCCTGCCGCCGCAGGGCGAGCTGTGCATTCTGCTGCCGTCGGCCACTGTCCAGACCGGGGAAGCGACGCTGCTCATGCGTCCCGGCTTGTTTTCACCCTCGCGTAACCTCGTGATGCGCGCGTACGACCGTCAGTACCTGCTGCTCCCGCTCGGCTTGGTGGAGAGCAGCGACGAGTTCGACCTCGGGCACTATCGCATCTTCGAACAGCGCCGGTAGGTCCAAGGCTCGTCAGACCCTTTAGTCCAGCTCGTCTATGCTGCGCGGCCAACTTTTCTTCAACAGCCGAGACAGCGCGCGGTCGGCGAGGACACGCCCGCCGGTCTGGCAGCGGGCACAGTAGTTAGTCTCGTTCTCTGCGTAGACGATGCGTTGCACCGGCGCGCGGCACACGGGGCAGGGCTGCCCGTAGCGGCCGTGCACCGCCATCCCGTCGCGAAAGGCCGTGACCTTGTCGGGGAACGCGCTGCCCGCAACCTGGCGCAGGCGTTGCGTCCACTCGGTCAGGGTCTCACGCGCCGCCTCGTGCAGCCGCGCTGATTCGTCCGCGGTGAGCTGAGAGGTGAGCACGACCGGCGAGAGTCTCGCCCGATGCAGGATCTCGTCCGAGTAAGCGTTGCCGATGCCGCTGAAGATGCGCGGGTCGGTGAGCGCGCGCTTGAGCGTGTGGTTCTCCGCTTTCAAGCGCGCGGAAAAAGCGGCGAGATCCGCCTCCAGCACCTCCAACCCGCCGGCATCGAACCGCTCCAGCGCCGCCTCGCCCTGCGCGAGGTGCAGCGAGGCGCGCCGCTTGGTGCCGGCTTCGGCGAACACCAGCGCGCCGCTGGAAAACTCGAACACTGCCAGTCCGACACGCCCAGCCGCCCTGCCTCCCGCGACGCTCCAGCGCAGCCGGCCGGCGATCATCAGGTGCAGCACGACGAACAGCTCGCCTTCCAGTCCGATCACGATGCGCTTGCCGACGCGACGCAAGCCGGTTACCCGCCTGCCTTCCACCGCGCTGATGGGCGGATCCGCCGTTCGCAGCAAGAACGGATTGAGCAGCCGGACGCGTTCCAGCCTCTGGCCGACGATCCTTGCGTCCAGCGCTTCGATGTACACGACGATGTCGGGCAGCTCAGGCAAGGATCACACTAACCACGGAGCCATCAATCTTTCAGGGGACCTGCGCGGACGGCATGCGCTCCAGGATCAGGTTGGTCTTGGCGTCCAGCCAAGGCGTGTCGCGGTTGCGATCGTAGTAGCGCGGCTTGGGGACCATGGCGGCCAGGCGGGCGGCCTCCCAGGCGTCCAGGTTTGCAGCGCCGTGGTTGAAGTAATAGCGCGACGCGGCTTCTGCACCGAACACGGCGTTGCCCCACTCGATGCTGTTGAGATAGATCTCGAAGATCCGCTGTTTGTTCATCACCGTCTCGATCATGACCGTGATGATCGCCTCCTGCACCTTGCGCAGCGGGGAGCGGCGTCCGGACAGGAACAGGTTCTTGGCCAATTGCTGGCTGATGGTGGAGCCGCCAGCGACGATCTTGCCCTTCTTCAGGTTCTTCTCATAGGCCTTCTGGATCGCGTCCCAGTCGAACCCCTCGTGCTCCATGAAGTTCGCGTCCTCGGCCGCGATCAAGGCGCGCTTGAGGTTCAAGGAGATCTTGTCGTAGGCCACCCACTGGTGGCGCAGCTTTGCCTCGTGGCTGCGCTCTTGCAGCAGCTCGAGGCGCTGCTCCATAAATGCGCTGGTGGAGGGATTGAACCAGTTCCACCACAGCACGTGCCCGAAGATCCACAGCTCGTATACGAGCAGCAGCCCGATGCCGAGCACGAGCGCCCGCCCGAGCCAACGCCACGGCTTTCTCTTCATCGCGCCTTGAGCGCTTCGATGACGGAACGAGTTTGCGGGCGCACGCCGCGCCAGATGAGGAAGGATTCGGCCGCCTGCTCGACCAGCATGCCGATCCCGTCGGCCAGCCGTGCGGCGCCCTGGGTCAGCGCCATCTCCAGGAACGGGGTCATGCCCTTGCCGTACATCATGTCGTAGGCCAGACAGTCGCGCGCGAACGCGCCTTCCGGCAGGTCGGGCGCGGTGTCGTTCAGGCTGGCCGATGTGGAGTTGACGATCAACTCGAACTGCCGACCGGCCAGCTCGGGGTAGCCGCTCGCGCTCAGGATCGCGGCGCTGACCCCTCGGTCGCTGCGCAAGCGCGCCGCGAGCCGCTCGGCTTTCTCCACCGTACGATTGGCAATCACCAGCCGCGCGGGTCTCGCGTCCAGCAGCACGGCTAGCGCGCCCTGCGCCGCACCGCCTGCGCCCATCACCAGCACGTCACGCCCCTCGATCTGAAAGCCCAGATTGGCCTCGATGTCGCGCACCAGTCCGATGCCGTCGGTGTTGTCGCCGTAGATCGTGGCGCCCTCGAACTTCAGCGTATTGACGGCTTCCGCATCCCGGGCCCGCGCTCCGTGCTCGTTGGCGAGCCTGAACGCCTCCAGCTTGAACGGCAGCGTCACGTTGAGTCCATGGCCGCCCTCGGCGCGGAAGTCTTCGACAGTCGCGGCAAACCGGTCCAGGGGCGCGAGGATGCGCTCGTAGACCAGCTCCTGGCCGGTCTGCCGGGCAAACTCGGCGTGGATGAAGGGTGACTTGCTGTGCGCCACCGGGTTGCCGATGACGGCGTAGCGGTCGGTCACGGGGCAGGCTAGTTGTCGCTGGTCAGCAGAAGATCGCTGCGGGTAAAGGCCCAGTTTCGGGTGATGTGGAGGATGTCGGCCTCCTTCCGCAGTTCGGCCGGGAACGGCCGGAACGGGCCGGCGAGCTGAACGATCTTCTCCACCGCGATGTCCAGAATGGGCGAGCCGGAGGAGCGATCGATCTCGACCCGCTCGACCGTCCCGTCGGCCCTGATCCCCACGGTCACCATCACGATGCCGAACACGCCGCGCCGCTTAGCCTCGCCCGGGAAGTTGGCCGTTCCGACGCGCTCGATACGCTGACGCCACGAGTCCAGATACTCGGCTTCCAGCGCGCTCTGGGTGCGCGCGCCCAAGAACTTGCGCTTGGGCAGCTTCTGGTACGCCTCCCATTCCCGCGCGATCTGCGCCTCCAGCCGCGCGATCGCCAATTGCTCGTGGGGCAGATCGGCGAGCTTGGGTGCATGGTTCGGTAATACCTGCTCGACAGGTCGTGTGTTCGGATCGGCGGCATTGCTGCCGGGCTCGAGCCGACTCAGGAGGTGACGGGCTTCCAATTCCAGCTGCTGCACGCGCCTGGAGGCCAACGACAACTGCGCATCGCTGGGCATGTCGGGCAGCGCGGGCAGATTGGTCTTGGCACGCCGGTTGGCCTCGGTGTTGCCGCCCCCGTCCAGGTGCGCCTGGGCCAACGCGTCGGCGCGCAACGGACGCGACGCCGATTTACTGTTCACCAGGACTACCTCGATGGGTGCCGCGGCGGTTTTGGAGTTCAACGCGTCAGGAAACTGGAACGTGATCAGCAGCAGAACCGAGTGGAAGACCAGGGACAGGGCCAGCGCGACGCTGAGCGGGCCACTGCTGGAAGGCGGAAAGAGGGGATCGACGACCGGGTCGGACCGATCGGCCCGGCTGGCGGCCGTGCGAGGAACCGGCAATGCTGGCGAGGCAACAGTCAAGATTATCTATTTTAGGTGAGATGGCAGAGCCTGTCACAGCACAGTGCATGCCGGCTCGCCCTAGGCGGCACCGATGTACTCCGCGTGGAAAGTCAGCTCCAACAGATCGATATCGGAGATTTCGAGTTCAACCTTTACCCCGGGCTCCAGGGTCGGCAGCGACATCACTCGAGCCATGAGCGGGATACGGTCGATCTTGACGAGGTTCTCCCGGATCACCTCGGCAGAGATTGCGACCACGCCCTCCTGGATCAGCCAGCGCAGGCACCAGTAGCGCTCCATGCTGTGCTGGAACTCCGCATAGATATCGGAGGCGATCTCGAAGTCGCGTATGGCCGAGAGCATCTGCTCGCTGCCGGCGGTATAAGGCGCCGGCTCGCCGCGATGCCAGGCTACGAGCTGGCGCTGGTTGATGAGGTCTACGTAGCGTCTGATGGGCGAGCTGGCCCAGATATACTGGGACACGCCCAGGCCGTGATGGCCCGAGGGGACTGTGGACATGCGCACTTTGCCGTTGCTCTGGACTCGATAGATGGCGGCTATCCCGGCCTCCGCCAGGGCGCGGCCCCACTCCGAGTTGACCAGGATCATCAACTCCGACACCAGCTTGTCCACCGGCGAGCCGCGCCGGCGCTCGACGATGCGCACGCGCTCGTTCTCGATGTAGAAGTTGTAGTCCATGTGGACCGCTCTCACCTGCTCCGGGCGTCCGCGTCCGGCTTCCAGCACTGTGGCGAGCTCCCACAGCAACTTCAGCTCGCGCGCGAAGGGGAAGTCGGGTAACACCGCGGTCAGGCTTTCTTCGTTGAACTGCGCTTCTAGCTCCGCATGCCGCAGGTTGGCCGCGATGCGGACCTGCTCGAGCGCGGTGCGGCTGCCGCGCACGGCGAGATCCGAGGAGAGCTCCAGATACAGCGTCAGCACCGGGCACATGCGGCCCTCGGTCAGAGAGTAGCGCGCGATGGCCGAGTCCGGCAGCATGGTGATCTTTTCGCCCGGTGTGTAAACCGTGGAAAGCCGCGTCGCCGCCTCCTGGTCCACTGGCGAGCCCGGCGCTATCCCCACCGCTGGCGCGGCGATGTGGATGCCAACGCGCCAACCACCGCCGGGCACTGGTGTAACCGAGAAGGCATCGTCGATCTCGGTGGTGGTGCTGTCGTCGATGCTGAAGGCTGCGACGTCCGCGCCAGGCAGCTCGATGAGCGGCGCCGTCTCGCCGGAAGCGGCGAAGCCGATGCCACGCGGGAAATGCTCGAACAGGAAGCGATCGAAGTGATAGTCTCGGGTGGAAGCGATCGCGCCGCACTTCTCCAGCAGCCGTAGGGTCGAGAGCCTCAGCTGCCCGGCTGCTTCCTCCAGCGCCTTCACCTCCACCGTGCTGCGGTCGGGCTTGTACAGCAGTTCCGCGAGACGCGGTCGGAACGCCTCGGGTAACGCGAAACGCTGCAGCTGCTCGACGTACTGGGCCTGCAGCAGCGCCTGCTGACGCTTGCGCTCGACGCTGGCAAGCGCGGACTTGAGGGCCTCGGGCGGGGCCGGCCGGTAGCGCCCCTTGCCCTTCTTGTAGAAGTACATCGGGGCACCGTGCAGGCGCAGCAGCACGGCGGCCAATTCCCGCGGGTCGGGCGGGTGTCCGAAGTAGTCACGCGCCAGCGTGTCGTAGGAGAATTCCTCCTGCCCGCAGCACTCCCACAGGAAGTCCAGGTCCATACCCTCGGCCGTTTTCTGCGCGCCCTCCATGAAGCCGGACAGCGGCTGGTTGAACCGGAACAGGACGCTGGAGGTTTTTACCTTGCTGCGTTTGCCGTGCGGCGCCTCGACCTGCAGCGACGTGTCGTTATCGGCGAGGATGGTGCCGATCCTGAAACTGCCTTCCTCCTCGTAAAAGACGTTCATGCGCAACGCGCGCGCGCGCTAGAGCGAGGCGCGAGACAGATCGCAGCTCGAGATCCCGGGGGCTGGAAAGCGGTGAAACGCAGCATAAAAGTGCCGGCCGAAGTGAGCGCGGCATTATAGCGAAGTGGCGCGGCCCCATTGATGCCCGCGCTCGTGAGCTACCCCGCTTAGCAGATCCCGGCGAAGTGCAGCACGCTATCCAGGTAGTCGGCGAAGTCGCCGAAGCCGTGGTCGCTGCCCTGCACGACGAGCTGTTTGGCGCCCGCGTACTTGCGCACCGCGACGCGGTAGTCGAGCAGTTCATCGCCGGTGGTGACCATCAGGTAGTAGCGGTCGCTGCGGGCGAGCCGGTCTACCTCCAGCGCACGCAGCTCGTCGAGGTGCTGCGCAGTCAGCTCGTAGACCTCGCCCGAATAGAGGTTTCGCTGTGGACCCAAATAAGCGCGCAGCCCCTCGTAGGGCTTCACGGCGGGATTGACGAGCACCGCGCGCGCACCGAACTGCTCGGCCAGATAGGTGGCGTAGTAGCCGCCCAGCGAGCTGCCCACCAGCGTCACCTGCTCCGGCCTGGCGCGGCGAAGTTCTCCCTCCAGCAGCCCGATGGCCCGTGCGGGGCGATCGGGCAGTGCCGGACAGGAGAACTCGCCGCCCCTTCCCATCTCCTCCAGCCTGTGCTTGAGCAGTTGCGCCTTATGCGATGCGGGCGAGCTGTTGAAGCCGTGAACGTATATCAGCATGCGGCAACCGACTTCCCGCAAGGCGCGAGGTATCGCTTGCGCGCGGTTTTGAGCACGGCCAGCGCCAGAAAGGCGGTGGCGAAATTCATCGCGATTACGACGGCAAACACGCTCGTCCAGGTAGCGGTGGCCTGATACAGGAGCGCCGCCAGTGGTCCTCCGAGGATCGAACCGACGCCCTGAGCCATGTACAACAGGCCGTAGTTCGTCGTGGCGTGGCGCGGGCCGAACGTGTCGGTGAGCGTAGAGGGGAAGAGCGAGAATATCTCTCCCCACCCGAAGAAGACCACACCCGACAGCAGGACGAACAGCACGGCGTTGTCCCTGGTCAGCAGCCACGCCGTCATCGCGCAGCCTTCGAGCGCGAACGCGATGAACATCGTGTCTTCCCGCCCAATCCGATCCGACACCCAACCGAAGAACGGCCTCGTCAACCCGTTCGTGATGCGGTCCAGCGTGAGCGCGAGCGGGAGCGCCGCCAAGCCGAAGACTGCCACCTCGGCCACACCGAAGTCGCGGGCGAATGCGCCGATCTGAGAGATCACCATCAGCCCTGAGGTCGACATCATGGTCATCATCAGGAACAGGAGCCAGAAGATCGGGGTTCTCAGCATCGCGGCCGGCGTTACATCACGAGCCTGCACGGAAGCCGGCGGATGATCGGGTCTCGGACCGTAACCGTTCGGCGGGCTTTTCAACGCCAACGCCGCAACCAACCCCACAGCGCCGAACACGACGCCGTAAATGACCAGCGTGTGCTGGTAGCCGGTTGCGGCGATACCGATCGAGATCGGAAACGTGGTGAAAACCGCACCCATCCCATAGCCAGCCGCCACCAGACCGGTCGCGAGACCGCGCTTATCGGGGAACCACTTCACCATGAGACCGATCACCCCGATATAGATGATCCCGGTCCCCATGCCCCCCAGCAGCCCATAAGTCAAATAGAGCGAAGCGATGTCATGGGCGCTGGCGGCGAGCACCCAGCTGGCTCCGGTGAGTACGGCCCCGAGCGAGAGCAGTCGCTTGGGACCGAACCTCTCGACCAGGAACCCTTGCACGGGGGCGAGAAAAGTCTGCAGGACGATGAGGATCGAGAAGGTGACTTGGAGTTGTGCCAGAGTCACGCCCAGCTTGGCCGCCATCGGTTTGGTGAACAGCGCCCAGACGTACTGCGGGCTCGAGATCGACATCATGCAGACCACGCCGAGGGCCAGCTGTCCCCAGCGCAGGTAGGTGCCTCTCACGTGCTGTACCGGCGGCTCGATCGTCCTCGGGGCTGGCGATGGGATTCGCCGGTGCATGTCTGATCCTCCTGGGCTGAAGCTCTGCTAGGTCTGCGCCGGTCAGGAAAGCCTGGGCCCGACTCACGCCGCGGCGAGCGCCTGCAGGAGTTTGACGTGAATGCCGCCGAATCCGCCGTTGCTCATGACCAGTACGTGGTCCCCGGGCCGTACCGCCGCCGCTATGGCCTGAACCAGCTGCGCGAGATCGTCGTAGCAGGCCGCTTTCGCGCCTAGTGGCGCGAGCGCACCCTGCGCGTCCCAGCCGATGCCGCCGGTGTAGCAGAACACCAGCTGCGCGTCCGACAGGCTGGGTGCCAGGCTGTCCTTCATCACCCCCAGCCTCATGGTGGCGGAACGCGGCTCCAGCACGGCGAGTATCCTGGCCTTTCCCACCTTGGCGCGCAGGCCGGCGATGGTGAGCTGGACCGCGGTCGGATGGTGTGCGAAGTCGTCGTACACCGTCACGGCGTTTACAACTCCTCGTACCTCCATGCGGCGCTTCACATTCTTGAAGCGAGCCAGCGCAGCCAGCCCTTGCGCGACAGGCACGCCGGCGTGGCGCGCCGCCGCCAAGGCGGCGAGCGCGTTGTGGCGGTTGTGCTCGCCCAGCAGGCCCCAGCGTACGATGCCTTGGGCCCTTCCCCTGAAGCGCACCTCGAAGCCGCCGTCTGGGGCTGGCTCACCAGAGGACCAGCCGTCATCGACGCCGAGCAGCTCCACCGGCGTCCAGCAACCGCGCTCGAGCACCCGCTCTATGCTCGGCTCCCGCCCGTTGGCGACGATCAGCCCGCTGCGCGGGATGCTGCGCACCAGATGATGGAACTGCATTTCGATGGCAGCAAGGTCCGGGAAAATGTCCGCGTGGTCGTACTCCAGGTTGCTCAGCACGGCGGTCCGCGGACGGTAGTGAACGAACTTCGAACGCTTGTCGAAGAACGCCGTGTCGTACTCGTCCGCCTCGATGACGAAGAAGGGCGAGTCGGTCACGCGGGCCGAGACGCCAAAGTTTTCCGGCACGCCACCGATCAGGAATCCGGGGTTCAGGCCCGCGTCTTCCAGGATCCACGCAGCCATGGCACTCGTGGTGGTCTTGCCGTGGGTTCCAGCCACCGCCAGCACCCAGTGGTCCCGAAGCACGCGCTCGTAGAGCCACTGCGGGCCGGAGACATAGGCCAGGTTGCGGTCGAGGATCTCCTCAACCAGAGGGTTGCCGCGCGACACCACGTTGCCGATCACGAACAGGTCGGGCTCGAGCTCGATCTGCTTCGGGTCCCAGCCTTCGATCAAGCGGATGCCCTGCAACTCGAGTTGCGTGCTCATCGGCGGGTAGACGTTGGCGTCGCAGCCGGTCACTTCATGGCCGGCCTGCTTGGCGATCACCGCGATACCGCCCATGAAGGTGCCGCAGACGCCTAGGATGTGTATGTGCATTTCTCTCGGCGTCTTGGCGGCTAATACAGAGAGAAGTGAACGAGAGCGTTGGCGGCTACGCGCTCGCCCCACTCCTGAACGAAATGGCCGGCCTCGGAGACTTCCATCGGTGCGGGGCAACCGCGGATGTGGGTGTGCAGCGCGCGCATGACTGGCGGGCCGAGCACGGGGTCCTTCATGCCGATCGCCATGAAGCTGTGACCGGTCCACCCGGTCCGCAGCCACTCGCGCGCCGCGCGCGATGTCGCGGCGCCGGGCGCATCCGGGCGCTCGGGCACGAGATTTGGAAAGCGCCGCACGCCGGCCTTGTAGCGCACATCCGGGAACGGCGCATCGTAGGCGGCCGATTCCTCCGGCGTCAGGTGCGGGCAGGCCCGTCCGAGCAGCTTGCCCACCGCCATGTCGGGATTCTTATTGGCCCAGTCGCGCCAGGCCACGAAACCCTCCGGCAACGGCTCGTCGCCGGTGCCCAGCGTCGTGTTCATGATCAAAAGCCGCGTGATACGCTCCGGCACCGCCATCGGCAGCGTCAGGCCCAGCAGCCCACCCCAGTCTTGCACCACGAGGCAGACGTCGCGCAGATCCAGCGCCTCGAATAAAGCCATGAGCGCGTTGCGGTGGAACTCGAAGGTGTAAGCCGCGTCTTCGACCGGCTTGTCCGAGCGGCCGAAGCCGAACAGGTCCGGGGCAATCACCCGGTGCCCCGCCTGCTCAAACACCGGGATCATCCGGCGGAACACGTAGGCCCAGGTCGGCTGGCCGTGCAGGCAGACGAACACTGTATCCGCATCGCCATTACCCGCATCGACATAGTGCATGCGCAGTCCCTCAAAGCCACGCAGCTCCTCGATGTAGTGCGGGTCATAGGCGAATCCCGGCAGCATAGAGAACCGCTGGTCAGGTGTACGCAGGGCCGAGGTCATGAGCTGGGCAGCAGCCGAGGCGGCATTCTACAGGAGCCGGCTCAGGTCCCCGCTGCGGAAGCCGTCCAGCGCGCGGTCGATCCCGCGCCCCAGCGCGATGACCTTGAACAGCTCGCCCATCTCGGCCGGGCTGAGAAGCTTGTGTGCCTGAGCGGCCAACGGCAGGTACGTCGCGGCGTCCGCGGCAGGCGTGCGTGCCATCAGGTCGGTAATGCCGAGGTTCACCAGGAACTGCCCTTGCGTGGTGTAGCCGAGCAGTCCCAACCCTGCATGGGTAGCCGCCTGTGCCACCGCGGTGAAATCGACGTGGCTGGTGATATCCTGCAGCCCCGGCGCGAAGAACGGATCGCCATGGGCGTGGTGGCGGAAGTGGCACATCAGCGTCCCGTGGTCGCGCTGCGGATGGTAGTACTCACGCTCGCCGAAGCCGTAATCGAGGAGCAGCAGGACACCGATTTCCAGGACGCGAGCGAGCGTTCGTACCAGCGCTGGCACGGCTTGGCTCACCTCGCTCACATACGACGGCTGCAGGCTCAAGCGCCGGGCCTGGGCGAGGAGCCAGGGGTCGGTCAACGGGCGGTCTTCCCACACGAACGCCTGGCGGGTCCAGCCGACGCCGCGTTCGCAGATGCCGCTCTCGCCCCATAGGATCAGGTGCGTAGGCAACGCATCGAGCACCTCGTTGCACACGACCACGCCGCGGAACGCCGACGGCGTACGGTCGATCCACGCGACCCGGGAGGCCAACCGCGGGGCAAGGGCCCGGACCCGTTGCTTCTGCCGTGCAGCCAATTCCCCGCTCACCTCGAGGATCAGGTAGCGGCGCGGAAGCGACCCGGTTGCGTCGAGCGCTTGCAACATGTCCGCCGCCATGCGCCCCGAGCCGGCTCCCAGCTCGAGCACGTCGCCTCCGGTGACCGAAAGGACTTCAGCGACCTGCCACGCGAGGGTCTGGCTGAACAGCGGCGAGAGTTCGGGGGCGGTGACGAAATCGCCCGCGCCGCCGAACTTGGTCGCGCCGCCGGCATAGTAGCCGAGCCCAGGTGCGTACAGTGCCAGCTGCATGTAGCGGTCGAAACCGATCCAGTCGCCCGAGCTCGCGATGTCGGCGGCGATCAGCTCGACCAGAGCGCGGCTGTGCGCCAGCGCATCGGCATCGGCTGCCAGGTCGGTAAGAATGGAGTTGGTCAAGATGGGAACAAGCCGGGCGGCGGCGGTAATTCGGCTAGAATTCTACTGGACTGGCAACGAGCACCGAGATGGCCGAGAAGGTCGTGCTGATCACTGGAGGCGCGCGCCGCGTTGGCGCGGCTACCTGCCGCATGCTGCACGCTAGCGGCGCCAGCCTCATGCTGCACTATCGGTCTTCGGCGGACGAGGCGCGGGCGCTGCAGGCCGAACTGAACGCCGTGCGCGCCGATAGCGTGGCGCTCATGCAGGCCGATCTGCTCAATATCTCGCTGCTCCCCAGCATGGTGAGCGAGACGGTCAATCGCTTCGGCCGGCTGGACGTCCTCATTAACAACGCTTCGAGCTTCCATCCGACGCCGATCGGTGAAATCGCCGAGCAATCCTGGGATGACCTGGTGGGGACCAACCTCAAGACTCCGCTGTTCCTTTCGCAAGCGGCCGCGCCGCACCTCAAGCGCAGCCACGGCTGCATCGTCAATATCGTCGACATCCACGCCGACCGCCCAATGCGCAACTACTTGGTATACAGCGCGGCCAAGGGCGGCCTGCTCGCGCTGACCCGTGCGCTCGCCTCTGAGCTGGGGCCGGAGGTGCGGGTGAATGGTGTGTCGCCCGGTGCGATACTGTGGCCCGAGGACGAGCGCTGGTCCGACGATCTGGCACGGCAGCGCATCATTCAATCCACGCTGCTCAAGCGCATGGGCGAACCCGAGGATATCGCCCGTACCGTGCGTTTCTTGATTGAGGAGGCCCCCTACATCACCGGCCAGGTCATCGCGGTGGACGGTGGCCGCAGCATACATCTGTGAGCGAACCATGAGGTTGCAGAAACGGATCTACGAAGCCAACAAGCTGCAGAAACGGCTGCGCCGCTTGGTCGGCCAAGCCATTGCCGACTTCGACATGATCGGCCCCGGCGACCGCGTCATGGTGTGCGTTTCGGGAGGGAAGGATAGTTACGGCCTGCTGGAAATCATGTTGAGCCTGCAGCAGCATGCGCCCGTAGACTTCGAGATCGTCGCCTTCAATCTGGACCAGAAGCACCCCGGGTATCCGGCGCATGTGCTGCCCGCGTATCTGGCCGCGCTAGGCGTTGCGTCCCGCATCGAGCAGCAGGACACCTACGGCGTGGTGAAGCGCGTTATCCCCGAGGGCAAGACCATGTGCGGTCTGTGCTCGCGCCTCAGGCGCGGCGTGATCTACCGCGTGGCCAAGGAGGTGGGGGCGACCCGAATCGCGTTGGGCCACCATCGCGACGACATCCTCGAGACCTTCTTCCTCAACCTGTTCTTCGGCGGCAAACTTAAGGCCATGCCGCCCAAGCTGGTGAGCGATGACGGCGAGCACATCGTCATTCGCCCGCTCGCCTATGTCGCCGAGGCGGACCTGGCCAGTTACGCCGAGATGAAGCGCTTCCCCATCATCCCCTGCGAGCTGTGCGGCTCGCAGGACAACCTGCAGCGCCAGCAGGTCAAGGCCATGCTGGGCGAGTGGGAGCTGAAGTTCCCGGGACGCATCGAGACCATGTTCAACGGTCTGACCCACGTGCAGCCTTCACACCTGCTGGATCGAGGTCTATTCGACTTCGCCGGCCTGCGCACCCAGGATCTGCCCTTCCCGCAGGGCGACATTGCGTTCGACGAAGAGCCGATCTCCGAACCAGCGCTCCCGCTGCACCGGGTGGATGCGGCCTGAGAGGAGGCAAGCATGAGCGTCGTGAACTTCACCCCGGTATCCGCTCTGGTCGGCGGCGTGCTGATCGGGCTCGCCACGGCGCTGCTGTGGTGGGCGCTGGGCCGCATTGCCGGGGTGAGCAGCGTTCTGGGGGGCGTCGTGACGGAACCCGGCGCCGATAACGCCTGGCGCGTTGCCTTCCTGGCCGGGCTGCTGGTCGCCGGTCTGGGCGCGGTGCTGCTGGTCCCGGGCGCAGTCCATTTCGACCTGAAAGCCGGAGCGGGGCAACTCCTGATTGCGGGGCTGCTGGTGGGATTCGGCACCCAGATGGGCAGCGGCTGCACCAGTGGCCACGGCGTGTGCGGGATCGGCCGGTTCTCACTGCGCTCGATCGTAGCCACGCTGTGCTTCATGGCCAGCGGGATGCTGACCGTCTTCGTCGTGGAGCATCTGCCGTGAGCCGCATCGTCGTCGCCTTCCTCTCCGGCCTGGTCTTCGGCGTCGGGCTGATCGTTTCGCAGATGTCCAATCCGGCCAAGGTCATCGGCTTCCTGGACATCACTGGAAGCTGGGACCCGAGCTTGGCATTCGTCATGGTCGGCGCGTTGGCGGTCTTCGGTGCTGCCTATTGGAGTTCGAGAAGGCGCAGCGCCCCATTACTGTCATCTCGGTTCGGTACGCCGACCGAACGCAACATCGACCCTCCTCTGGTGGCGGGCTCGCTCATCTTCGGCGTGGGCTGGGGACTGTCCGGTTTTTGCCCCGGCCCCGCGGTGGTCAGCAGCGCGTTCGGGGATTGGCGGGTTTGGGTGTTCGTGGCGGCAATGATTCTCGGGATGCTGCCGTATCGTTTCCGGCTCGGCCGTCGGTCGATCCCCGGCGAAGCCTGACGGTGTGAGCGCTCCCATACACCGAACCCCAGGTCCGACGATGTAAATTTCGTCGCGCGAAAAGCCACTCGCGGAGGTCTTGGGGTCGGTTCCGAGAAATTTCTACCGACGTTGTGCCTCTTCATCAAGTCTGGCTTGTCAAATTTAGTTTGATAGGGCAGACTTGCGGACGATGAAGCATCCCCATCGCCACCGGTCAAACTGCGCCGATCGTCCATGAACTGCGCTGATCGCCTCGTTACCCTCTTCGGCAGCCAGGCCGATGTCTCACGCCGTTTTCGGGTCGACCGCGCGGTCGTCAACAACTGGGTCAAGTCGGGTTACGTTCCCTCCCGCTGGGCCATGGAGGTCGAACGCCTGACCGACGGCGCCATCGCCGCGGTGGAAGTACTGAACGAAGCCAACGCGCGCAAGCCGATCCGGCTCAAGTCGCGCGGTGAAGAGGACAGCCTATTCGGACCCTCGCTCGCAGGAAGCGACACGATGAACCCTTACGCTCCGGCCAAGAGAATCCATCCCTTCCATCCGCCGCAACGGACCCTGATGGGCCCCGGCCCGTCTGAGATCAACCCGCGGGTCATGGCGGCCATGAGCCTCCCGGCCATCGGCTACCTTGACCCGGTGTTCGTCGAGATGATGGAGGAGCTGAAGGGGTTGCTGCGCTATGCGTTGCAAACCAAGAATGCCCTGACTTTCCCGGTCTCCGGCCCCGGTTCGGTGGGTATGGAGTACTGCTTCGTGAACCTGGTCGCGCCGGGCGACAAAGTCATCGTATGTCGCAACGGGGTGTTCGGTGGCCGCATGATTGAAAACGTGGAGCGCTGCGGCGCCGTTCCCGTGGTGGTGGAAGACGCCTGGGGTGAGCCGGTGGATCCGAACAAGCTGGAGGAGGCACTGAAGAAAAACCCGGACGCCCGCCTGGCCGCCTTCGTGCACGCGGAGACTTCCACCGGCGTGCAATCCGACGCGAAGACGCTAGTACAGATTGCGCACCAGCACGACGCGCTCACCATTGTGGACGCGGTGACCTCGTTGGCCGGCACTCCCGTGCTGGTCGACGAATGGAACATCGATGCCATTTACTCCGCCAGCCAGAAGTGCTTGTCGTGCACGCCGGGCCTTTCGCCGGTGTCGTTCAGCGATCGCGTGGTGGATTACGTCAAGTCACGCAAGGACAAGATCCACAGCTGGTTCATGGACATGAACCTGCTGCTCGGCTACTGGGGCGCCACCACGCGCACCTATCATCACACTGCGCCCACCAACAGCCTGTACGCGCTGCACGAGGCGCTGCTCATCTTGAAGGAAGAGGGAATCGAGAACGCGTGGGCGCGGCACCAGCGCCATCACATCGCGCTCAGGGCCGGCCTGGAGGCGATGGGACTCAAGTACTTGGTCAAGGAAGGCGCGCGGCTGCCGCAGATGAACGCGGTGCACGTACCCGAAGCGATCAAGGACCGCGAAGCCGAGGTCCGCAAGACATTGCTAACCGAGTTCAACCTCGAGATCGGCGCCGGTCTGGGCCCGCTCGCCGGGAAGATCTGGCGCGTCGGCATCATGGGCTACTCCTGCAAGCCCGAGAACGTGATGCTGTGCCTGTCGGCGCTGGGTTCAGTGCTCTCGGACATGGGCCTGCCGGTCCACGTGGGTGAAGCCGAGGCCGCCGCGCACCAGGCCTACGCGCATCTGCACGCCAGCGCCGCTTTGCAGAAGAAGCGGCTCGCGGCGTGAGTTAACGCATCGGCTCAGGACAGGCCGAGCCGCTGCCAGATGGTGGTGGCGGGGCCGGCCTGGTTGAGCGTGTAGAAGTGCAGCCCGGGAGCCCCGCCGCGCAGCAGTTGGTCGCACAGCTGGGTCACTACATCGAGTCCGAAGGAGCGGATCGAAACGCTGTCGTCACCGTATCCTTCCAGCTTGCGCCGGATCCAGCGTGGGATCTCCGCGCCGCAAGCGTCGGAAAAGCGTGCCAGCTGCGAAAACCTGTTGATGGGCATTATCCCAGGGACGATCGGGATGCTGATGTCCGCACTCTGGCACTCGTCCACGAAAGCAAAGTAGGCGTCCGGGTTGAAGAAGTACTGCGTGATTGCCGAGTCCGCACCGGCCTCGACCTTGCGCTTGAAGTTGGTTAGATCCTCCTGGGCCGTACGCGCCTGCGGGTGGTACTCCGGATAGGCCGCGACCTCGATGTGCAGCGCGGCACCGAACTCCTGGCGGATGAACGCGACCAGCTCGTTGGCGAAGCGAAACTCGCCCGCCTCGACCATCCCGGACGGCATGTCCCCGCGCAGCGCGACGACACGCTTGATTCCAGCTTGTCGATAGCCCTGCAACATCTCGCGCAAGGAGGCCTTGGTCGAGGCGATGCACGACACGTGCGGTGCAGCCTGGTGGCCCTCCGCCTGGATCTCCAGGACAGTGTCCATGGTGCGGTCGCGCGTAGACCCTCCGGCTCCAAAGGTCACGGAGAAAAAGGCGGGCTTGAGCTGCGCCAATTGCCTGCGACTCACGCGCAGCTTGTCCACGCCCTCGGCCGTCTGCGGAGGGAAGAACTCGAACGAGAAAGTGCGTGCCGCGCGCGGCACGCGGGTAGGTGCCACCGCCGCTTCAGTATCGATAGTGCTCAGGCTTATACGGGCCTTCCTTCGGCACCCCGACGTAGCGCGCCTGCTTGTCCGACAACTCCGTCAGCATCGCACTCAGCTTGGAGAGCTGGAGCCGCGCCACCTTCTCGTCCAAGTGTTTGGGCAGAGTATAGACGCCCATCGGATACTGGCCGGGATTGGTCCATAGCTCGATCTGGGCCATGACCTGGTTGGCGAACGACGACGACATGACATAGCTCGGGTGACCGGTCCCGCAACCCAAGTTCACCAGACGCCCCTCGGCCAGCAGGATGATGCGCTTGCCGTCCGGGAAAATGACGTGGTCCACCTGCGGCTTGATGTTCTCCCACTTGTAGGCCTTGAGGCTGGCCACGTCGATCTCATTGTCGAAGTGGCCGATGTTGCACACGATGGCCTGGTTCTTCATGCGCTTCATGTGCTCATGGGTGATGATGTCGATGTTGCCCGTGGCGGTGACGAAGATGTCGGCTTTGTCGCAGGCGTAATCCATGGTCACAACACGGTAACCCTCCATCGCGGCCTGCAGCGCGCAGATGGGATCGATCTCGGTCACCCAGACCTGGGCCGACAGTGCGCGCAGCGCCTGGGCCGAACCCTTGCCGACATCGCCGTAACCGGCGACCACTGCGACCTTCCCCGCGATCATGACGTCCGTGGCGCGATTGAGACCGTCGATGACCGAGTGGCGGCATCCGTAGATGTTGTCGAACTTCGACTTCGTCACCGAGTCGTTGACGTTGATGGCGGGGAAGAGCAGGCGGCCGTCCTTGGCCATCTGGTAAAGGCGGTGGACGCCGGTGGTCGTCTCCTCGGTAACGCCCCGGATCTCCTTCCTCATCTTCGAGTACCAGCCGGGCTTCGCCGCGAGCCGCGCCCGGATGGCGGCGAAGAGCGCGGTTTCTTCCTCGCTCTTCGGGTTCCCGATCGTCGCGGGATCGCTCTCGGCCTTGATGCCCAGATGCACGAGGAGCGTCGCGTCGCCGCCGTCGTCCAGGATCATGTTGGGCCCGCGGCCGCCGAACTCGAAAATCCGGTGCGTGAACTCCCAGTACTCGTCGAGCGACTCGCCCTTGTAGGCGAAGAGGGGCGTGCCGCCCGCGGCGATCGCGGCCGCCGAATGGTCTTGTGTCGAGAAGATGTTGCAGGAGGCCCAGCGGACGTCCGCCCCGAGCGCCTTCAGAGTCTCGATGAGCACCGCCGTCTGGATCGTCATGTGGAGTGATCCCGCGATGCGGGCGCCCTTGAGCGGCTGCAGGGCCGCGTACTCTTGGCGGATCGCCATGAGGGCCGGCATCTCCCCTTCGGCGATGGCGATCTCCTTGCGGCCCCACTCGGCGAGGGACAGGTTGGCGACGCGGAAATCAGGGGTGGCCGTGTGCGGTGTGGCACTCATCACGCCCTCCTTTCTGTACAAGAAGCAACTTCGTGACCGCAGTTGCGAGGATCACCCGAGCCGGTCTCGGACATCGCAGTGAGGAAAACCGGGACGTTGGAGTCATCCGCCGAGAGCCGCTCTGGGGCGGCGCACTCCCGGCTGGGGGGCCGGCGCCTCGTTCATGCTCTTAGCCCTTGATGTTGCCGATCGGCGTGAGCCCGAGCGCGACGCGGTCGAGGGTCTGACGGAGCAGGGTGCGGTCTCCGAGGACCGGGACGTACTGCTTCGGCCGGTCGTCGCCACAGATTCGCTGGGCCAGGGACCTCACCTCATCCCCTCGCCCCGAGCACGACAGCCCACAACTGACTGCTCATCCCGCGTCCTCCTGCCGCTGTCGGCATCGCGTGCGCGATTGGCGGTCGGGAAGCTCCGTACCCGGCCACGGTAAGAGCATCGCCCGTGCCAGCTCGCCTTGGCTCAGTGATGCGTAGCAACTCCGCGCTCCGCGGGAATTGTCTGGGCCAAGCCGGCGGCGCTCGCTCGTGCGGGAATGGGGCACATGCGCCACACGTGAGGCACGCCCTACACTCGCCGCGGATCATCACGGGCCGCCTCGACCTGTACCTCCAGCGCGCGCTGGAGCGAGACGAGGCGCTCGCTGTAGCTCACCGGATAGGCCGCGAGCTCGCGTAGATCCCGGAGATCCTCCGGCAGGGAGGCAACCTGGGCCGCGCACCAGTCCCGGACCATCATCAGCGTCGGGTGAGGGGCAAGGAGCCGGCCGCGCTCCATCACCGAGCGCAGCAGGATCTCCACCGTGCCCGGCGGGGCCGGCTCCTCGCGTAGCGCGAGCACGTCTCCCGCGAATCCTTCGCCACTCCGAAGTCGCCGGTACACCTGTTTCTGGGCGGCCCGCGTCCCCTTGCCGGCACTGCTCTTCAGCACCGGCCGGCCATCGTATTCCACCAGCTTGTACGCCATGTCGAGGTACGGTAGGTCGGCGGAGACGTCCATGCGCGTGCCCACGCCGAAGGCGTCGATCGGCGCACCCCTGGCCAGACACCCGCCGATGCTCGCCTCGCCCAGGCCGCCGCTCACGACGATCTTCACGTACGCGAGAACCGCCTCGTCGAGGATCCGGCGGACTTGCTGGCTGAGGCCGACGAGGTCCCCGCTGTCCAGCCGCACGCCGGCCAGGCGCTGGCCCTTCGCCTCCATCTCCTTCGCAACCAGGACCGCCTTCCGCGCGGCGGCGAGCGCGTCATAGGTGTCGAGGAGCAGGACGGTGTGCGCGGGGAATGCGCGCGCGAAGGCCCGGAAGGCGTCGATCTCGCGGGGAAATGCCGAGACATACGAGTGCGCCATGGTCCCGGCCGGCGGGATGCCGTAGTGGAGACCGGCCATCACGTTGCTGCTCCTCGAAGGGCCCGCGATGAACGCGCAGCGGGCCGCCTTCATCCCGGCGTCGACCCCATGCGTGCGGCGCAGGCCGAACTCCGTGACCGGGCGCCCGCGCGCCGCGAGGACACACCGCACCGCCTTGCTCGCGAGGAGCGTCTGGAAATGGACCAGGTTGAGGACGGCGGTCTCGACGAGCTGCGCCTCGATGATCGGCGCGGTGATCTCCAGCAGCGGCTCGTTCTCGAATACCACAGTGCCTTCCGGCACGGCCCGGACCAGGCCGGTGAAGCGCAGCCCGCGAAGGAGCTCCAGGAAGGGAGGCTCGAAGAGGTCGAGCGAGTCGAGGTATGAGAGGGCGTCTTCCGAGAAGCGGAAGTCTCTCAGGAAGTTCAGGACGTCCTCGAGGCCGGCTGCGACGAGGAAGGAGCGCCCGCGCGGGAGCTGTCGGACGAACACGCTGAAGGTCGCCGGACCGCGCATTCCCTCGCGCAGATATGAGGCGGCCATCGTGAGCTCGTACAGATCGGTGAAGAGCGCCGCATCGCGGGTCAGGAGTGGGCCCGATACGAACGCCCCCCGCGCCTTCGTCGGACGACGGCTCCCGCGTACCCCGTGCTCCTTCGTCATCGTGACCTCCTTCCATCCCCGGGAGCCTTGGCGGGTCGCGGGCGCCGGTGCCGCCGCACCACCCGGAACGTCTGCCCGTCATCCGCCAGCTCTCCGAACGGGGGCTCCTTCCCCCGTGAAAGCGCCCGGAGGGTGGGCCGGCCGAGGTGCGCGAACACCAGCCGCTTCACTCCGAGTCGTCTGGCTTGCTTCGCGGTGGCGAGCACGTCCATGTGTCCGCCGACCCCGCCCACGAACCGGATCGGGTGGTCCCAGGCGGCCCCTTCCGCGAACACGACGTCCGCGCGACGGGCCCACCGCGGGAAGCGGTAGAACTCCGGAGCCCAGACGACGGTCTTGCCCACGGCCCGAATCCGGTACGCGTAGGTCGGGTGATTGGTATGCACGACGCCGCGGCGTTCGACACACAGGCCGTCGTGCCGAAAGGTCCCCGCATACGGGCGCAGGCCTTTCGCACGCGCCAGCTTCCTGATCGCTCCGATGAGCTCGGCCCGCTCGTCGGTGACCAGCCATGCGTCGAGTCGGCCCCGGGGGACGGCCCCCGGCCCTCCATCGATCATGACCCGGGCCCCGCCCGAGGCGACGAGGAGTCCGGCCGGGCGGTGCCGAGGGGAATTCTGCGCGCCCACCCCCAGCGTCACGAGGCGCACCGACGGGCTCTACCGCCCCCGGACCGTGAGCACCGGACAGTGCGCCGTCGCCAGCACGCGGGCCGCCACACTCCCCAGGAAGAAGCGCGGCAGCCCGGTGCGTCCGTGCGTCCCCACCACGAGCACGTCGACCCGCTTCGACCGGGCGGCCCGGACGATGACCTCGTACGGGCTTCCGACCATGAGCAGAGCAGTGGCGCGGATGCCGGCCCGCTTGGCCTTCGCCACCAGCGCCTGGATCTGCTTCCGCGCCTCGGCGCGGGTGGCGGTCTCGATCCGCTCCCAGGCCTGCGGAGGCATGTACTCGCCTCCCAGCATCGGGGGAACGAGCGTCAACGCGTGCATCACAAGGAGTCTCGCCCGATTCGCCTTCGCCAGCTCCACCGCGCTCACGAACGCAGCCCGTGAGGCCGAGGAGAAATCGGATGCTACCATCACCGTCCGGATCCTTGCCATGTCCATCGCCTCCTGCCTCTCCGCGATCCGAGGCGTTCTGCTCGCGTGCATTCCCCTTGTCCGACTAGTAACCCCGCGCCGGTCGACGCCCGGAATCGTAGAGCGACTCGAGCACGTCCGCGTACTTCTCGGCGACCTGCTTCCGCTTCAGCTTCTGAGTGGGCGTGACTTCCCCCGCCTCCTCGGTGAGCTCGGCGGGCAGCACCGCGAAGCGCTTGATCCGGGCGTACGACTGCAGGTGCGCGTTCTTCTCTGCGATGATCCGCTCGACCCGGGCGAGTATCTCGGGATGCCGCGATAGACGCGCATGGTCGGTCCACAGGATCCCGAGACTCCGGGCGAGCTCGGCCGCCGCCTCGGCGTTCACCGTCACGAGAGCGACCGGATAGGGCCGGCCATCGCCATACACCAGGGCCTGGCCGACGAACGGATCGCTGCGCAGGAGGCTCTCGATGGCCTGGGGAGCGATGTTGATCCCGCCCGACGTGACGATGAGGTCCTTCTTCCGATCGGTGATGAAGACAAAGCCGTCCTCATCGACGCGGCCGATGTCACCGGTATGGAGCCAGCCGTCGGCGCCGAAGGTCTCGGCGGACTCCCCGGGCCGCTTCCAGTAGCCGCACTGGGCGATGTTCGGCCCGCGGGCGAGGATCTCCGCGTCGGGAGCCAGCCGGATCTCCACCCCGGGCACCGGGTGGCCGACCGAGCCGAACCTGAAGCGATCCGGCCGATTGAACGTGAGCACCGGGCAGCTCTCAGTCAACCCGTATCCTTCGAGGATGAGGATGCCGGCGGCGTGAAAGAACGCCGCGATCTCGGATGGCAACGCCGCGCCACCCGACACGGCGAAACGGAGCCGGCCCCCGAGAGCCGCCTGCAACCGGCCGAAGACCAGCCGGTGGGCCAGCCGGTGGTGGAGCGCGAGGAGGGCCGGCACCGGCCGGCCCGCGCTCCGCCGCCCCGCGACTTCGTGGCCGACCCGCATGGCCCAGGCGAAGAGACCGCGCCGGAGCGGTGAGCCCCGCTCGACGTCCGCGACGATCCGGGCGTGGACCTTCTCGAAGACGCGGGGCACCGCCACGAGGAAATGGGGACGCACCTCCCGGATATCGTCGCCGAGCTTGTCGAGCGACTCGGCGAACGCGGTGGTGAGACCCAGGTAGACGCCCATGAAGGCCTCGAGGCGCCCGAACGAATGGGCCAGCGGCAGGAAGAGCACGTGGACGTCGCCGGGCCGGGCGGGCGCCACCTGCGTCACCGACGCCAGCATGGCGAGGTGGTTCTCGTGGGTCTGCACGACGCCCTTGGGCGGTCCCGTCGTCCCCGAGGTGTACACGATGGTCGCGACCTGTTTGGGGCCGGCACCCGTGACCCGCGCGGCCAGCTCCGCGCCGAACGTGGCGGCATGGTCGCGACCGAGTCGCCGCAGGGCGTCCCAGCCGAGGATGGTCGGGTCCGGGCCCTCGTGGCCCTCGATCACGACGATGCGGCCAAGTCCGGTCATCCGCGCTCGCATCTCCAGCGCCTTGGCGAGCTCAGCGCCATCCTCGACGATCAGCACTCGCGCCTCCGAGTCGTCGACGATGTAGGCGACCTGCTCGGCCGTGTAGCTGGGATAGATGGGGACGCTAACGCCGCCGACCGAGAAGACCGCGAAGTCGGTCTGCACCCACTCGGCGCGACTCCGGGACAGGATGGCCACCGACTCACCCGCCCGGAGGCCCAGCGCCAGGAGCCCGAACGTCAGCTCCCGCACCTGCGTGCCGACCCGGCTCCAGTCGAGCGTCTCCCAGCGGCCGCCCCGCTTCACCATCTGGGCCGGCCGGTCGCCGCTCTGCTCGACCCGGCGCCAGAACATCCGCGCGAGCGTACCGACGTCCTGCTGCTCGCTCATCGGACACCCACTCCCGTCAGGTAGTCCAAGCAGCCATCCAGGGTGGCCAGCTTCGGATAGTCCGCCTCCGGGATGTCGACGTGGAGGACGGCGTGCAGGGCGATGACGAAGTTCAGCAGGTCCATCGAATCCACGTCGAGCTGATCCCGGAAGGACACGTCGGGCGCGAGCGTGGACAGATCCGCCTCGGGCGCGATCTCGCCGAGCGTGCGCAGGACGATGGCGCGGATCTCGTCGCGGGTCATAGCCGCTGCGGCTCCTGCAGCAGCCGGTCCACCGCGGCCAGGAAGAGGCCGCCGCGGTGGCCGTCGCTCACGCGATGGTCGGCCGAGAGCGTGGCGGTGACGACGGGCCGGGCCACGAGCTGCCCGCCCGGCATCACCCACGGCCGCTCGACGATCTTGCCGAAGCCCACGATGGCGACCTGCGGCGGGAAGATGACGCCGAAGACGCTCTCCACGCCCTGCTCGCCGAGGCTGGTGAGGGTGATCGTCGGATCGGACAGCTCCGAGCTCCGGAGCCCGCCGGTCCGCGCGCGCTGCACCAGGTCGCGGAAGCGTCGCATGAGATCGCCGAGGCTCTGGGTGGCCGTGTCGTGGAGCGCCGGCGCGACGAGTCCTCCTCCGCGCAGCGAGATGGCCACCCCGACGTGAACGGCCTCGCTCCGGACCGGCTCGCTCCCCCGCCACACCGAGTTCAGCTCCGGGACCTCCTTGAGCGCGAGCGCCACCGCCTTGATGAGCAGGGCTCCGTAGAGGACCCGGTCGGTCACCGGCCGCTTGAGATTCTCCTCCGCGAGCCAGGTCATCGCCCGGTGCATGTCGATGGTGGTGGCGAGGTAGTAGTGGGGGATCTCGCGCTTGGAGCGGGCCATGGCGGCCCCGATCGCCTGCCGCAACCGCGCCTGCCGGTCGAGCGCCGCGCGGGGCTTCTGGGCGGGAGCCGCGGCCCGGGCCGCCGCCTGCTCGATATCCTCGCGCCTGATCGCGCCACCGACCCCGGTCCCCCGCACCGTGGCCGGATCGACGCCGAGCTCGGCGGCGAGCTTCCGCGCCAGCGGCGAGACCTTGAGCCGGCCGGGGGGGGCGGGCGCGACAGGCGGCAGGGCCGGGGCGACCGGAGACGGGGCCAGCGGCGGCGCCGCGGCGGGCGCCGGAGGCGCTCCAGTCGGCGCCTCGTCACGGATGATGGCCAGCACCGCGCCGGTGGGCACCGTGGCGCCCGGCTGCACGACGATCTTCTCGAGCACGCCGGGCGTGAAGACCTCGATGTCGATCAGGCCCTTGTCGGTCTCGACGAGGGCGATGATGTCGCCACGCTCGAGCGCGTCTCCGGGCTTCTTGCGCCACTCGACGAGCGTGCCGGCGCTCATGTCCGCGGTCAGGATCGGCATCAGGAACTCAGCCATGGCTGCCCAGCATCGCCCGGACCGCGCCCACGATGGCCGGCACCTGCGGCAGCGCCGCGTCCTCCATGTGCTTGGCGTACGGCATCGGCACCTCGGCGCTGCACACGCGCGCGACGGGCGCGTCCAGGCTGTAGAAGCCGCCCTCCATGATCCGGGCGCTCACCTCGGCGGCGAAGCTGCACGTGCGCCAGCCCTCGTCCACGATCACCGCGCGATGCGTCCTGGCCACCGAGGCGAGAATGGTCTCGGTGTCCAGCGGCCGCAGCGAGCGCAGGTCGATGACCTCGGCCTGGATGCCGTCCACCGCGAGCTCGTCGGCGGCCTGCAGCGCCTTGCCGAGGGTGCCGCCGTACGTGATGACGCTCACCGCGTCTCCCGCGCGCCGCACCAGGGCCCGGCCGATCTCGGCGGGTCCGGCCTGCTCATCGACCTCCCCCTCCACCGGATACAGGGTCGCGTGCTCGAAGATGAACACCGGATCCGGATCCCGGAGCGCGGCCAGGAACAATCCGCGGGCGTCGGCGGCCACCGCGGGCACCACGATCTTGATCCCCGGGATGTGCGCGAACCAGCCCTCCAGGCTGTGCGAGTGCTGGGCCGCGAGCTGGCGGCCACCCCCGGTGGTCATGCGCACCACGAGCGGCACGCTGAGCTGGCCCCCCGACATGTGCCGGAGCGTGGCCGCGTTGTTCACGATCTGGTCCAGCGCCAGCAGGCTGAAGTTGACGGTCATGATCTCCACGATCGGGCGCATGCCGCCGAGCGCGGCGCCGATGCCGGCGCCGAGGAACGTGTTCTCCGACAGGGGCGTGTCCCGGACCCGCTCGGGGCCGAACTCCTCGAGCAGCCCGTGACTGACCTTGAAGGCGCCACCGTATCCGCCGACGTCTTCCCCCATCAGGAACACGCGCGGGTCGTCGCGGAGCGCCTCGCGCAGCGCGGAGCGGATCGCGTCCCGGTAGCTCATCTTGCTCATGGCGTCCTCGTGTAGACGTCTCGGGTCAGGTCCTCCACTGGTTCCCAGGGGCCGGCCTCGGCGAGGCCCACGGCCTCGGCGATCTCCGCGGCGACCGAAGCTTCCAGGGAGGCCAGATCGGCGGCACTCAGGAGGCCCGCCGCCTGCAGCCGCGCGGTGAACAGCCCGATGGGATCGCGCCGCTTCCACTCCGCGACCTCCTCCTTCGTCCGGTACAGCTCCGGATCGGCGGTGGAGTGGGCGCGGAAGCGATACGTGCGCAGCTCCAGGAGGAGGGGGCCCTCGCCGCGCCGCACGCGGTCGGCGGCCCGCCGCGTGGCCTCCTCCACCGCCAGGACGTCCATGCCGTCGGCGGAGTCCGACGCCATGCCGTAGGCGTCGGCCTTCCGCCGGATGTCGGGCTGAGACTGATGGCGGGCCAGCGCGGTGCCCATCGCGTAGAGGTTGTTCTCGCAGAGAAAGAGGACCGGGAGCTTCCACAGTGCGGCCAGATTGAGCGACTCGTGGAACTCGCCCTCGGCCACCGCTCCGTCGCCAAAGAAGCACGCGGTCACCCGCGCCCGGGCACGCAGCTTGTCGGCGAGCGCGAGCCCCACCGCGACGGGCAGGCCGCCTCCGACGATGGCGTGGCCGCCGTAGAAGCGGCGCGAGACGTCGAAGAAGTGCATGGAGCCGCCGCGCCCGCGGCTGCAGCCGTTGGCCTTGCCGTACATCTCGGCCATGAGCGAGCCGGCCGGGAGCCCGCGGGCCAGGGCCTGACCGTGCTCGCGGTAGGTCGCCACGATCCCGTCCTCCGGGGTGAGCGCCTGCATGGTCCCCACCGCCACGGCCTCCTCGCCGATGTAGAGGTGCAGGAAGCCGCGGATCTTGCCCACGCTGTAGAGCTCGGCGGCCTTCTCCTCGAACCGCCGGATGAGCAGCATCTGGCGGAGCAGGGCGAGAGCGTGCGCTCGATCGATGTCGGTCATCGCTCGGCCTCCGCACCCTCGAGCGTCGAGGTGTCTCCCTCGGGCAGCCCCAGCTCACGGGCCTTGAGCAGGCGCCGCATGATCTTGCCGCTCCGCGTCTTGGGCAGGCTCGCCTCGAAGGCGATCTCCTTGGGCGCGACCACCGCCCCGAGACGGGAGCGCGCGAAGGCCAGCAGGTCGCGACGGAGCTCCTCGGTCGGCTCGTAGCCGTCCTTGAGCGAAACGAAGGCCTTGACCACCTCCATCGCCACCGGGTCCGGCTTGCCGATGACACCGGCCTCGGCCACCGCCTTGTGCTCCATCAGGACGCTCTCCACCTCGAACGGGCCGATGAGGTGGCCGGAGCTCTTGATCACGTCGTCGGCCCGCCCGACAAACCAGAAGTAGCCGTCGCGATCCCGCCGAGCGAGATCCCCCGTGAGGTAGAAGCCGCCCGCGAAGCACTTGCGGTAGCGCTCGGGCTCTTGCCAGTACCCGCGGAACATGGAGGGCCATCCGGGGCGGAGCGCCAGCTCGCCCTGCACGTCGGGCTCCTCGATGGCTTCCACGCGGTCATCGCCAAGCTTCCGGACGATGGCGGCCTCCACCCCGGGCAGCGGGCGGCCCATGGAGCCGGGGCGGATATCCATGGCCGAGAAGTTGGCGATCATGATCCCGCCCGTTTCGGTCTGCCACCAGTTGTCGTGGAACGGCCGGCCGAAGGCTTCCTGTCCCCAGACGACCGCCTCCGGGTTGAGCGGCTCTCCCACGCTGGCGAGGAACCGCAGCGCCCGGAGATCGTGCTTGCGCGCAAGCTCGCCGCCGGTCTTCATCAGCATGCGGATCGCGGTCGGCGCGGTGTACCAGACCGTCACGCGCTGGTCCTGCAGGATGCCGTACCAGCGCGCGGCGTCGAACTCGGCCTCGTCCACGATACTGGTGATCCCGCAGGTCAGCGGCGCGATGATCCCGTAGGAGGTCCCCGTGACCCAGCCCGGATCCGCGGTGCACCAGAAGACGTCGTCCGCATGGAAATCGAGTGCGAGCTGCCCCGTGATGTGGTGGGCCACGACGGCCTCGTGCACGTGCATCGCGCCCTTGGGCCGGCCGGTGGTGCCGCTGGTGAAATGGAGCAGCGCTATCTCCTGCGGGTCCGTGGGCTCGATGTCGAAGCGCCCGCTGGCGCGGGCCATGAGGGTGGCGTAGTCCTCGGTTCCCGGAATACTCGTGGGTCTACGGCCGTCCCCGACCAGCAGCACGTGCCGGAGATCCGGGAGCGCGTCCCGGATCCCGGCGATCTTGCGCCGGTAGAGTGACTCCGTGGTGACGAGCACGCGCGCCTGGCCGGTCGTCATCCGGACGCGAATCGGCTCGGGGCCGAACGCGGAGAACATCGGGCAGAACACGCCGCGGCTCTTGAGCGTGCCGAGCGCGGCGACGTAGAGCTCGGGAATGCGTCCGGCCAGGGCGTAGACCCGCTCGCCCGGGCCCACGCCGAGCGAGCGCAGGACATTGGCGAAGCGGCTCGTCAGCTCGGCGAGGCTGCCATAAGTATAGTCGACGGCCTCGCCGCGCTTGCCGAGCCACCGCAGCGCCACGTGCTCGCCGTGGCCGTGAGCCACGTGACGGTCGACCGCCTCATGGGCAATGTTCAGCCCTCGCCCGTCTGGCAGCCCGTCGAGGGCCGCGCGCGCGCCTTGCCACGAGAACTCGGCACGGCCCCGCGCGTAGTCCGCGAGATTCGGGGCGACAGATCCATCCCCCGCCGACTTCCGGATCGGCTCCCAGCCGCTCACCGCCGGCCCCGCCGCTCGCCCCGGACCTGCCGCAGCAGCCTCTCCAGCCACCCGGCCTCGCCCGAGGCGATCGTGGACCGGCGTTCCGTCGGCGGCGCCCCCTCCGGGGTGGCTCGGTGTCCGGTGGTCTGAACGACGTGGATCCGGTAGAAGACCGGCACGAGCGGGCGCGCCACGCCGCCCAGCACGGTCTTCACGTAGGCGGGCTCCCACCACATGCCGCTCTGCTTCAGCAGCTTGTGGGCGAATGCGCGCGCGCTCCGCCATTCCGGCGTGTCGGGCAGCTCCTCGTAGCGACCGAAGACGATGACGCTCGCCCACTGCTGGGGGCTCACCACCTCGTCCACCTCGATACAGACCAAGGGGTTGGCGCGCATCCACTCGATCTTCTTCCCGAGCGTGGCAAAGCCGTACAGCGACCGATCCGCGTACGCGAAATAGACGGGCACCACGTAGGGCTGGCCCCCCTGACTGCACGCCAGCCGGCCGAGCCGCGTGCGGGCCAGCAGGTCCAGGCTCGCCTGGCTGCTCAGCTCCTGGATCAACACGACGTGGGCAACACGGAGCGCTACCGGATTCGTATGTCTCGCACGGAGCCGAGGATCCCGAACACCTGCAAGAGCCAGATCACCACCGCGACGACGACCACGACGTTGACGATCGTCTTGATCTTTGGATCCATCGGCACGTAGTTGTTGATCAGCCACAGCACGACGCCGACGATCACCAGCGTGAGGACGAGTCCGATCAGGCTCATGTCCGCTCCTCTCTCGGGACGGTCACGCCGAGGACTTTCGAGATCCGATGAAGACCATCACCACACCCCCGGCAAGCGCGAGCGCGCCGACGATCGGGAGCAGCGGAATGCTCTTCTTCTTGTCGACCGAGGCCTGGAGCGGCCCCAGGTCGATGACCTTCTCCCGCGTCGTGTACGTGATGCCCTGGTAGGCCAGGGCCAGCACGCCGAGAATGATCAGGGCGACACCGACGAGCGTCATGGGCTTCATGGTTCCCTCGTCGCGGGCGCCGGGCGAATCGCCTCCTGCCCGGCCTGGAGCGCTTCGCTCATGTGTGTCTTCGTGTCCTCCAGGAAGTCCTCGGCTCGCCGCAGGGCCTCGCCGCCGCGGTCGAGCACCTGCCCGGCGGTTTCCTCGACCGCCCGGACTCCCTCCGCGACCGTCGTGCGCACCCCGCGCGTCTTCTCCTCCACGTACGCCTCCGCCTCCCGGCCCCACAGCCACACGGCGGCTCCTCCCACGATCGCTCCCAGCAGAAAGACCCGGCTGCTTCGCATCACACGCCTCCCGTCACTTGATCCGCATATCGTTCTTGACGGACTTCACGCCGGCCACCCCGCGCGCGACCTTCATCGCCTGGTCGATATCCGCCTGAGACCGCACGAAGCCGCTCAGCTGCACCACGCCCTTGAACGTCTCGACGTTGATCTCGTTGACCTTCAGGTTGGCGTCGTTGAAGATGGCCGACTTCACCTTCGCGGTGATCACGGAATCGTCGACGTACTCGCCGGTCCCCTCTTTCGTCGCCGTCGACCCGCACCCCCAGGCCGACACCAACACGACGGCTAGAACCAGGATCCCAAACCCTCTCATTCCTCGCATGGCCAGAATCTCCTTCCCTATTTCGATCAGGGTGGTGCATCACTCGGGCCCGTATCCCCCGCTTGAAGACGTCCAAAGCAAGCGAGGTGCCAAGCTGATATCGCAGAGGATTCGAGATGTTGGCGGGCGGAGCGCGTGCCACGAGTGGGACAGGACCGCTACGCCGCGGCGTGCGCGCCCCAGACGCGCCGCCCCGCTCCCGACGGCTTGGCCCGTGCTGGTGGGCCGAGCGCAGGCAGGGAGCCCCCTTACGACAGGAGCCGGCCGCCCTGGCGCCGGCCGGCGCCTTCGCGACGCTGTGCCCGGGGCCGCCCGCGAACGACCAGCTTCCCGCGGCGCCGGAAGGCCTCGGCGAGCTCGAGCATCCGCCGCTTGTGGACCACGAACCCGGTGATCCCGACCACATCGGCGTCCGTGTCGAGGTCGACCGGCTCGACGTTCTCGTCGCAGAGCACGACCTCGTGGGGCGGCAGCGTCAGCCCCGCGACCGTCGGCAACGCGAGGTTGGGGAACACGCACCCAGCACGCGGTCGAAGGTCCAGAACGATTCAGGATTCTTGGGGCGATCAAGTAGACCTTCACGCCGTCCTCCCGCCGCGGTCCCCCGCGGCCGTCACATCATGCCGAAATGCCGCAGCGCTTCTTCGATTGCTTCCCGCTTCTCGGACGGGCACGGCTCGACATCACGATCACGATGGGCCCGGTCCGCCCCGCGGAGCGTCGGGATGCCGTGAACCTCCTTGACATGCGCGATCCATCCGATCTTCGGGACGAAGCCGTGGCGACGCTGCACGAACGTCTGGATCTCTGGGTCGGTGGCCATGTCACACCTCGCCCGGTCGGGCGTGACATGAGCGAGGATCAACTGGTCGACCCGGGGATGATGCCTGGGCGGTCACGAGGTCAGATGGACCGTCGACCGCTCACGAACTGGATCACGATGGCGATGATCGCGATCACCAGCAGGAGATGGACCAGCCCGCCGGCCGTGTACGCACTCAACATGCCGAGCGCCCACAGCACCAGAAGAATCACCACGATCGTCCACAGCATGGCAGCCTCCCTTTGAGTACCGGCCACTGCATCCGTTCCCTGCCCCTCCGTATTACAAGCTCGATGCCAGGCCGAACGCGCGTCATTTCAGGAACTTGCGTCGCGGCTCCCGCGACGCTTGGGGCGGGCGCGCCACAAATGGGGTGGGCCGGCCCCAGACAAACCGGCGCGGAGCGCCGACCGACCGGCGGTCAGCGCGCGAGCCGCGCGAAGCGCCGGATGGAGATCGCGAACAGCAGCACGCCCAGCGCCAGGATGCCCGCCACGTCCGGCCAGACATACGCCAGACCGTTCCCCTTGAAGAGGACCTGGTAGCCGAAATCGACGTAGTGGCGCACCGGGGACACGAGGCTCGCGTACCGCATGAGCGGCCCCATGCTCTCGGGCGGGGTGAAGGCGCCCGAGAGCAGCATCATCGGGTACAGGATCAGGAGGAGGAGCAGCATCGCCTGGCCGAGGTTGCGGGCCAGGACCGCGATGGTGAGGCCCAGGCTCGCCAGGGCGAAGACGTAGATCACGGTCACCGCGTAGAACAGCGCGACACTGCCCCGGATGGGGGTGGCGAACACCCCGTGGACGATCCCGAACACCGAGCCGAGGGCGGCCAGCGGCACCAGGACGACCACCGGCACGACCTTCGCGGTGAACAGCTCCCAGGACCGCAGCGGGCTCACCAGCAGATGCTCGATCGTGCCGTGCTCGCGCTCCCGCACCATGGCGGCGGCGGCCAGCAGCATCGCGATCATGGTGACCTGGTTGAAGACCTCGAGCAGGCCGGAGAACCACGTCTCGACGAGATTCGGGTTGTACTCCACGCGGACGCGGGCATCCACCTGCGGCAGGCGGCCGTGGGCCACGCCCATCCGGGCCTCCAGCAGCTCCACGCTGTAGCGGCCGGCGATGCCGGCGATGTGCGCCCCGGCGATCGTCGCTGACATGGACTGGCTGCCGTCCGAGATCACCTGGAACCGCGCGCCGCCCTGCTGAGCGCGGCGATCGAAATCCGCCGGAATGACGAGGACCAGGCTGGCCCGGCCCCCATCGAGCCAGCGCACCAGCTCGGCGTCGCCCGAGACATGGCCGACGATCTTGAAGTACGGCGCGCGGAATCGGGACAGCAGCTCGCGGCTCTCCGCGCTGCGGGAGAGATCGAGCACGGCCATGGGATAGTTCCGGAGCTCGGCGCCCACGCCGTGACCCCCGGTGTAGACGGCGCCCGTGAAGGCCCAGATCACGAACAGGAGGATGGGCACGTCCCGGAAGAGCTGGCTCCACTCCTTCCGGATCATGGCCGCGAGACGGCTGCCCATCAGCCGAGCCGTTTCCGGAGGCTGAGCCAGGCCGCGGTGGAGATGACCACGGCGTAGAGCAGGAGGATCAGCAGGCTCGGCACGTACGCGGCGACGTCGCCGCCCTTGAGATAGCTGCCGCGGACGACATCCATGAAGTACGTGGCGGGGATCAGGCGGCTCACGAACCGGCCGACCGGGTCCAGGCTCCCGGCCGGCGTGAAGATGCCGGAGAACGTGAAGGCGGGGGCCACCGCGCCGAGAAACGTGGCGAGCATCGCGGCGAGCTGGCTTCGCGTCACCGTGGAGATCAGCAGACCGAGGCCCACCATGCAGACCGAGTAGAGCAGCGCGCCCACCGCCAGGATCCACACCGCGCCCACGAACCGGACGCGGAAGAGCCAGATGCTGACCGCGAAGATCAGCAGGAAGTCGAGGAACGAGACGGCCACGTACGGCAACGCCTTGCCGGCCAGGATGTCCCACCGGCTCGCCGGCGAGCAGTAGAGATTGAGAATGGTGCCGCTCTCGCGCTCGCGCACGATCAGCAGCGCGCTCAGCAGCGGCGGGAATATCATGAGGATCACGACCAGCATGCCGGGCACGATGAAGTTCTTGCTCTCGAGCGTGGGGTTGTACCAGACGGCCAGCTCCATCTGGACGGGCCACAACCGGTCGTCTCCCGCGCCGTGGCGGACGAGGTACTCGCGCAGGAGCCGCTGGTTGTACTGCGCGCTGATCGCCTCCACGTAGGCCGCCCCGATCTGGCCGCGGGTCGGGAACGAGCCATCCACGGTCACGCCCAGGGTGGCGGACTCGCCGGCGCTGAGCCGCCGTCCGAAGTCGGGCGGAATGTCGATGACCACGCGGGCCCGGCCCGAGCGGACCCATTCCCGCGCTTCCTCCGCGCCGTCGAGCACGCCGACGAGCCGGAAGTACTCGGAGTGGACGACCCCGTCGATGTACTCCCGGCTCCACCGGGAGCGGTCGTGGTCCACCACCGCCACCAGGAGCCCCTTGACGTCCAGCGAGAGCTGATAGCCGAGGAGGAGGATGAGCAGCAGCGGCACGACGATCGCGAGGCCCAGGTACGTGGGGTCGCGGAGGAGCTGTCGCGTCTCCTTCCGCGCGATCGCCAGCGCACGATCGCCAGGCATCCTAGGCATGGCCGAGCCCGGCGCCTCGCAACACGCTGACGAAGGTGTCCTCCATCGACAGGGGCCGGACCTCGATGGAGGCGGCGAGGCCGGCGGCGGCCAGCGCCTCCCGCGCGGCCAGGGTGTCCGCGTCGGGCTGCCGGGTCTGCCAGCGGACGTGCCGGCCGTGGAGCATCGCGTCCGGAAAGCGCGGACGCAGGAGCGTGAAGGCCTGGGCGAACTCGGCCGCGTCCACCGAGAACATCGGGCCGCCCTCGGCGCGGGCCCGCCGGGTCAGCTCGGCCGGGCGGCCGAGCGCGACGAGGCGGCCCTCGTGCATGAAGCCCAGAAGATCGCAGTGCGTGGCCTCGTCCATATAGTGGGTGGAGACCAGCACCGCGACCCCGTGCTGGTGGGCCAGCAGGTGCACGAGATCCCAGAACTGGCGGCGGGCGAGCGGGTCCACTCCCGCGGTCGGCTCGTCGAGGAACAGCACCCTTGGCTCGTGCAGCATCGCGCTGGCGAGGGCGAGCCGCGGCCCCCCCCCCTGCGCCACCCCCCGGGGCGGGCGGAGGCCGCCGCACACCCGCCCCCCCCTCGTGTGCAGCGCCTCGATGCGGCCCGGCCGCTCGGCCCGCGGGATCCCGTAGAGACCGGCGGACAGGCGGAGGTTCTCCAGGACGGTCTGGTCCGGGTAGAGCGAGAAGCGCTGGGACATGTAGCCGATGTGACTCCGCAGCGCGGTCCCGGCTCGCCGCACGTCGAATCCGGCGACGGTGGCCGCGCCGCCCGCCGGCGCCTGGAGCCCGCAGAGCATCCGGATCAGGGTCGTCTTGCCGGCGCCGTTGGGCCCGAGGAGCCCCAGGATCTCACCTTCGGCGAGGGTCAGGCTCACCTCGTCCACCGCGGTGAAGCGCCCGAACCGACACGTGAGGCGATCCGCGATCACCGCGCTCCCGACGAACGTGACGCGAGGCGCGGCGAGCAGGGCGGGCGCCCCGGCGGGCGGCGCGGGCCGCTCCCGGGTCAGAGACTCCACGAACACGTCCTCGAAGCTCGGCGGGACCACCTCGACCGCGAACCCGGTGAGACCGGCGGCACCGAGCTCGCCACTCGGATCGCGCCCGGGGACACGCCAGAGCACGCGCACCTCGCCTCCCGCGAGCGCCATGGACTGGGCGCCCTCGCCCTTCGTCAATGCCGCAACGACGTCGTCGGGATGGGGGCTCCGGACGCTCCAGACGCGACCCGCGAGCGCGGCGGTCAGCTCGTCCGGGCCGCCGGCCGCGATCACCGCGCCGTCGTGCATGAGGCTCACCCGGTGGCAGCGCTCGGCTTCGTCCATGTAGGCGGTGGTCATCAGCACGGTCACGCCCCGGCTCGCCACCAGCGTGTGGATGATCGACCAGAAGTCGCGGCGGGAGATGGGATCGACGCCGGTGGTGGGCTCGTCCAGCAGGAGCACGTCCGGCAGGTGGATCAGCGTGCAGATGAGGGCCAGCTTCTGGCGCATCCCCCCCGAGAGCTGGCCGGCCGGGCGGTCGAGGAATCGCCCGAGCCGCGTCATCCGCAGGAGTCGCTCGCGGTTGTCGCCGTACTGCGCCCGCGGGACCCGGCGCAGATCGCGGAAGAACTCGATGTTCTCCTGCACGGTGAGCGAGTCATAGAGGTTCTGCCCGAGGCCCTGGGGCATGTACCCGATGGCTTCCTTCACCGCCTCCGGATCCCGGATCACGTCCACGCCGGCCACGCGGGCCGCGCCGGCATCGGCACGTAGGACCCCGGCCAGGACCTGGAGGACGCTGGTCTTGCCGGCACCGTCGGGGCCGATCAGGCCGAACACCTCGCCGCGCGGCACCTCGAACGAGACATCGGACACCGCTCGGATGCGACCCCGCCGGTAGGTCCGGCACAGGTTCCCGACCGTGACCGCGGCGGACCCGCTCACCGCCACGACGCGTCCGCCTGCCAGCGGATCACCGCGTCGGCGGGCATCCCGGGCTTGAGCACGCCCCCCGGATTCTCGCCGAGCGCGACCTCGACCGCGAACACCAGCTTGACGCGCTCCTCCCGCGTCTCGACGTTCTTGGGGGTGAACTCCGCCTCTTGCGATACCCGGCTCACCCGGGCCGGGAACGCGCGGCCAGGGTAGGCGTCCACGGACACCCGCGCCTCCTGCCCCAGGGCCACCTTGCCGATGCTGGGCTCCGGCACGTAGATCTTCACGTAGAGTCGATCGAGATCGATCAGGGTGAAGAGCGGCGTGCCGGCTTCCACGCGCTCACCGCGCTCGACGGTGCGGGTGAGTACCCGGCCATCGATCGGGCTCCGCACCGCGAAGTCCGCGACGTGGCTCCGCTGCTCGGCGACCTGGGCCTCCCCTTGAGCGCGCTGCCGCGCCAGCGCGTCGCGCTCCGCGCGCACGATCTCGATCTGCTGGAGGCCCACACGCGCGAGGGCGAGCTGCTTCTCGCTGCTCACGAGCGCCTCTTCCGCCTCCTTGACCGCGTTCTCCTCGACCTCGACGCGGAGCCGGGCGTGCTCGCCCTCCTGCGGGGCGATCAGCTCCTTGGCGACGAGCACGGCCGCACGCTGCGCGTCGCGCTCGGCCTGCCGGAGGCCGGCGCGTGTGCGCCGCACCCGGGCCTCGCTCTCGCGCAGAGCCGCCGCGGCCTGCTCGGTCTGGAGTGTCGTCTGCCGCTCGATCATCTCGAGCTGGGCATTGGCCGCGACGAGCTTCCGGGCCAGCGCGTTGACCTGTTCTTCCGCCGCCCGCACCCGCTCACGCTGGGCGCGGTCATCCAGTGTCGCGAGGAGCTGGCCCTGGCGTACCGCCTGGCCCTCGTCCACGTGCAGGGCCACGACCCACGCCCCCGTCTTCGGCGTGAGCGTCGTGATGCGTCCCTCGATCCGGCCGCTCGCCGACAGCAGTCCGGGCGGCGCCGCCGGACGGAGCCATGACAGGATCCGGGGCGCGGCAAACGTCGCGAGCAGCCCGAGCGCCAGCGCGATGGCGCCGCCCGCCAGCCAGCGGCGCGCCCGGCCCGAGCCCGGCAGCGGGCGCGCCGGGGCCGGCCCCGGCGGCGCGCTCTCTTGCCCTCCGGGTGTCATGGACTCCGCTCGTCGCAAGCGACATGCCACTGGCAACGTACCGTTTTCCCGAGGGTCGGGCCCTTGGAGCTGGGACCGTCGGGCCTCAGTCCGGAGCCTCTGGGGCACCCCGGTCCCAGCATCCCGGCCGGGCCTTGAAGACGGCGCATCAGCGGCGGAGAATCGGGCGCCATGCCAACAGGGGACTAGCGATTCGCTTCGTCCGGGCGCTCATCCCCCTTGCTCTCGGGGCGGCCCTCCTGCTCGGTCCCCCGCCGTCCGGCCTGTCGCCCACGGCCTGGCGGTACTTCGCGTTGTTCGCGACCGTGGTCGCCGCGCTGATCACCGAGCCCTTGCCCGGCCCCGTCGTGGGGATTCTCGGGATCACGACCGCCACCGCCCTCAGTCTCGTGGCGCCGTCGCCGGACGATGCGATTCGATGGGCGCTGTCCGGCTTCTCGCACAGCACGGTGTGGCTCATCTTCGTCGCCTTCATGTTCGGGCTGGGCTACGAGAAGACCGGCCTGGGCCGGAGGATCGCGCTGGGGCTGGTGCGCGGGCTCGGACGCCGGACCCTCGGCCTCGGCTATGCCGTCGCGCTCGCCGACCTCGTGCTGGCTCCCTTCACGCCCTCCAATACCGCCCGGAGTGGAGGAATGGTCTATCCGATCATCAAGAGCATCCCCTCTCTCTATGATTCCTCGCCGGGGCGAAGCGCGCGACGGATCGGCGCCTATCTCATGTGGACGGCCTTCGCGGTGACCGGCATCACGAGCTCCATGTTTCTCACCGCGAATGCCGCGAATCTGTTCGCGGTCTCGCTGATGCGGGACAGCGCGGGTATCCGCGTCGGGTGGACCGAGTGGGCTATCGGGTTCCTGCCCGTGGGCCTCGTGCTCTTCCTCTCCCTTCCGCTGGTCGTCTACCTCGTCTATCCCCCCGGCCTGCCAAGCAGTCGCGAGGTGCCGGTCTGGGCGGCCCACGAGCTCCGGCGGATGGGCCCGTTGAGCCGCCGGGAGGCGACGATGGCGGGCATCGCGATCCTCGCGCTCGCGCTCTGGATCTTCGCCGGCCGGTGGCTCAATCCGACCACCGCGGCGCTCATCGCCTTCTGCCTCATGATCCTCACCGGCGTGCTGTCGTGGCGCGACGTCCTCGGCTACACCGACGCCTGGAGGATGCTCGTGTGGTTCGCCACCCTCGTGACGCTGGCCGACGGGCTCGGCCGGGTCGGATTCCTCACATGGTTCGCCGGCCGCATGGCCGCCGATCTCTCATCGGTGCCGCCCACCGCCAGGCTGGTGCTGTTCGTCATGGTGTTCTTCGTCGCCCACTACATGTTCGCGAGCCTGACCGCCCACGCGACCGCGCTGCTGCCGGTCTTCCTGGCCGCGGGCGCGGCCATGCCCGACCTGCCGGCCCGGCCCCTCGCCCTGCTCCTGTGCTACGCCATCGGCCTCATGGGGGTCCTGACGCCCTATGCGACGGGGCCGGCCCCGATCTACTTCGCGAGCGGCTATATCAGCCGGCCCGCCTTCTGGGCTCTCGGCGGGATCTTCGGCGCCTTCTTCCTGCTGACGTTGCTCGCGCTCGGCGTGCCCTGGCTCCTCTCCGGGACCCCGTAGGCGGCCAGACACTCGCTCTCGCGACCGCGGACCACACGCCGTCCGGCCAGCCGACCCGATGTCTCCGTCACCATCGTGCGCTGCCCCTCCGATTGGGTGTCGGTGTGGAAGTAGACGACGACCCAGTCTCGCGTCTTTTCCAGCTCGTGCGCCCGGGCGGTATTGGAGAAGAGCGCCGTGAACTGCCAGTGATCGCGCTCGGCGTGGAGGACCGGCAGCCAGGCGCGACCCTCCGGGTTGAAGCGGCGCGGCGCGATCCGGGGGAGGCGGCCGGCGTCGGCCGCGTCGCGGTACTGTCGGTCCACGTCCAGCAGCATTGCCACCGGCGGCTCCTTGGCCGGCTCGCGGGGTCGCAGCCGGGTGCGCCCCAGCATGGCACCGAGCGCGGCGCGAAGCCCCGCGGCACGGCGCGGGCCGACCCCGGACACCGCGGCCAGGCGCCCATCGTGGGCGGCGACCTCGAGGGCCTCCAGCGTGTCCACGTGCAACGTGTCGTGAATCCGTCGGGCGAGCGCGGGCCCCACGCCGGGAATGGCCCGGAAAAGCCGCTCGGCGTCCAGGCTCCCGCGGAGCCGCTCGAGCTGGCTCCAGCGGCCCGTCCGGAGCATCTCGGCGATCGCGGCAGCGATCCGCGGCCCGATCCCCGGCAGCGCGTCGAGACCCGCAACGCCGTCGCGCTCGTGGATCAGGGCGAGCTCCTGCCCGAGGCCCGAGACCGTCTGGGCGGCCTCGCGGTAGGCGCGAACCCGGAACGGGTTCGCGGCCTGCTGCTCGAGAAGATCGGCGGCCTCGCGGAGCCGGTCCGCGATGATCTGATTCGTCGCGCTCACGGCCCCGCGGGCGCGCCGCGAGCGGCATCCCTCACGACGAAGCCTTTCGCCTCGAGCGCCTTCACCGCCGGCCCCGGATTGATCGTCGCGAGGCGCAGCACGATTTCCCGCTCACCGGTCGGCATCGCCAGCGTCATCACGCTGGAGATCCGGCTGCCGGCCTCCTCGACCGCCCGGACCACCTCGCCCAGCCCGGCGGTCTGATCGCGCAGGATCACGTCCAGGCGACTCGACGGCTCGAGGACCCCCATGGCCCGCACGAAGAGCTGGAGCACGTCGGTCTCCGTCACGATGCCGACGAGCCGGTCTCCCTCGGTGACCGGCAGCGCGCTGATCTTCCGCGTCGCCATGAGCCTGGCCGCCTCGTCGACGCCGATCGTCGGTCCGACCGTGACCACTGCGCGCGCCATGATCTGTCCCGCGGTGAGCTCGTCGAGAAGCCGATCGCGCTCCGATCCCTCGGTCGTCGAGGCGGCCGAGATCATGGACTGCTTGAGGTCACGGTCGGAGATGATGCCGACGAGCTTGCCTGAATCCACGACCGGAAGGTGGCGAAACCCGCGCCGCTGCAGCAGGCGCAGCAGGTGGGGCAGGCGCGTCTCCAGTGTCGCGCTGACCGGGTGGGTCTGCATGATGTCCCGGACGAGCATCATCCGCCCTCACATGTCCTCGAGCCCGTGCGCACCGGCCCGATCTTCCTTCTTCTCGGGCACCTCGGTCAAGGTGGCCTCGGTGAGCAGCAACAGGCTCGCCACCGACACCGCGTTCTCGAGCGCGACCCGCACCACCTTCGTGGGATCGATGATGCCGGCCTCCACCAGGTCCACGTACTCCTTCCGCGCGGCGTCGAAGCCCATGTTCCCCTTGCCCAGCCGCATCTGGTTCACCACCACGCCGCCGTCCACCGAGGAGTTCTCGGCGATCTGGCGGGTCGGCGTCTCGAGCGCGCGGCGGAGGATCTGCAGCCCGGTGCGCTCGTCGCCTTCGCACTTGCTCTCCTCACGCTCCACCGCCTCGATCACCCGCAGCAGCGCGAGCCCGCCGCCCGGCACGATGCCCTCGGCCACCGCCGCCTTGGTGGCGCTGATGGCGTCGTCGAGCGCTTCCCTCTTGCTCTTCATCTCCGATTCCGAGGGAGCCCCAACCCGGACGACCGCCACGCCGCCCGACAGCTTGGCTAGTCGCTCCTGGAGCTTCTCCCGGTCGTAGTCGCTCGTGGTCTTGTCGATCTGCGCCCGGATCTGCTGCTTGCGGCCCTCAATCCGGGGCTTGTCGCCGGCGCCCCCGATGATGGTGGTGTTGTCCTTGTCTACCACGACGCGGGTGGCCCGGCCGAGATCCTCGATGCTGAGGGCTTCGAGCTTGATGCCGATCTCCTCGGTGAGGACGCGCCCGCCGGTCAGGATGCCAATGTCCTCGAGCATCTCCTTGCGCCGGTCGCCGAACCCCGGGGCCTTCACCGCGACACACTTGAGCGAGCCGCGGATCTTGTTGACCACGAGGGTGGCGAGCGCCTCCCCCTCGACGTCCTCGGCGACCACGAGGATCGAGCGCCCCGCGCGCGCCGCCTGCTCGAGGATCGGGACCAGGTCCTTCATCACGCCGATCTTCCGGTCGCTGAGGAGGACCAGGGCGTCCTCGAGGACCGCCTCCATCTTCTCCGCGTCGGTGATGAAGTACGGTGACAGATAGCCGCGGTCGAACTGCAGCCCCTCGACCACCTCGAGCTGGGTCTCCGTCGTCTTGGACTCCTCGACCGTGATCACGCCTTCGTTGCCCACCTTCTCCATCGCGTCGGCGACCATCTCGCCGATGCTCTGGTCGTTGTGGGCGGAGATGGCGGCGATCTGGGCCTTCTCGAGCCGGCTCTTCACCGGCCGCGAGAGCAGCTTCAGCGCCTCCACCGCCGTACGGACGCCGCGATCGAGCCCCTTCTTCAGATCCACCGCGCTCGCCCCGGCCACCACGTTGCGCACGCCGTCGGCGAAGATCGCGTGGGCCAGGATCGTGGACGTGCTGGTGCCGTCGCCCACCGCGTCGCCGGTGCGTTCCGCGGCCTGGCGGATCATCTGCGCCCCAAGGTTCTCCACCGGGTCTTTCAGCTCCATCTCCTTGGCGATCGTGACGCCGTCGTTGCAGACCACCGGGGCGCCGAAGCGCTTCTCCAGGAGGACGCACTTGGACTTTGGCCCCAGCGTGACGCGGACCGCATCGGCGAGGGCGGCCACTCCGCGCAGGATGCGCTCGCGGGCTTCGGAACGGAACAGGACCTGTTTGTGCGCCATGTTTGCTCTCTCCTTCGACTAGGGGCGCGGCCGCGCGGATGGGGATGTACCGAGAACTCGTGCGCTTCGTGGAATGCGAAATGACCCGGGCGGGCCTCGGCCAGGCTCAGGTAGTCCGCCGTGCGCATCCGGATCGCGGTCCGGTGATCCCCGGCCGGAAGCACGATGTCGCGCTGCTCGACCAGCGACTCGTCCACCGCCGTGGGGATGCCGAACAGCCGCCCGAACGGCGGGGTCGCGCCGAGCGCACAGCCGGGAAAACCCGCCAGGATCTCCTCGACACTGGCCAGACGGATCTCGCCGCGGCCGATCAGGCCCTTGAGCCGGTCGAGGTCGGCCGTGCAGCAGGCCGGCAGCACGGCCAGCGCGAGGCCGACCGGGTCCTTGACCACCACGGTCTTGGCCCAGGACCAGCCGGAGACGTGGGCCTTGGCTGCTTCCTCCTGCGCGGTGAAGGCTTCCGGATGCGGCATCAGCTCGTAGTGGACGCCCCGGACCCCGAGAAGCTCTTCCAGTCGCTCGTACATGACGCCCGATGGGCTTGCAAGTGACGTACCTGCACCTATGGGGCCGAAAAGAAAACGAACTTCGTGAGAAGCGTGGCTCCCCGGGGCAAGAATTCACGCCTCAGGTGGGACAGCCCCACCCCGCGTCACCGATCAGCAGACCGGATGCTCGCCCCTGACCAGCTCGGCCCGGAAGGCCGGCAGACGGGCCAGCTCGGCTTCCACCACCTCTCGGATCGCCCGTTCCACATCTTCGAGCGCGGTGCCGGGAGGCAGCAGGAGCTGGACGCCCGTCCACGGTCGATCCACCGGCTCGCCGATGCGCACGACCAGGTGCACGTAGACCTCGAGGAGTCTCGGGCACCGATCGTGGATGAGGCGCGCCAGCCGGTGACTCAAGACGCTATACACCTTCCCGGCGTGCGCTGCGGGGTTCTTGCCGGCGGTGGCTTCGCCCCCCGTCGGCCGCGAGAAGGCGATGAGCCCATTGGCGCGGTTGCCGCGTCCCACCTGACCGGAGTCGGCATCTTCGGCCGATGTCCCGGTCAACGTGAGATACACGCCTTCCAGGCCCTGCCCGCGCCGGTCGAGACAGTTGAGGTGCCAGTCCACGGTGAACGGGACCGAGGCGAAGCGGGTCGTGAGGGCGTGGAGGATCTCGTCCTTCCGCGCGAAGTACGCGCCCTCCGAGCGCGTGTGGAGACACGAGAGCGGCATGGCGACCGTGACGGCCAGACGCTGGTCGTGACGGACGCCCATCACCTTGACGTCCTGGCCCGTGTCCGGGAAGGCGGCCTTGAACTCCCTCGAGTTCAGGTATCGCTCGGTGGCGAGGACGAGCTCCTCGGTGAGGCTCAGGGGCGCGTAGCCGGACGCGCCGGATGTATCGTTGGAGGCGATCTCGGCTGGCCCCTCCGTGTAGACGCGGCGCAGCTCCTCGGAGCCGGGCGCGAGCGCCACGCGCGTGACGAGATCCTTCCCGGGTCTCACGCCGGGGAGATTCGCGCCGACCCACTCGTCCACCGCGTGGCGAACCGTCTCCACGACCGGAAGGGGGCGTCCGTTGAGGACGTCGGTGGCGCGGTCGCCGATGATCAGCTCGATGGGGCGCGTCACCTCGCCGCCACCGAAGCGCTTGACGCACTGGCCCGCCACCAGCAGCGCCTTGTCGATGTTGTAGTGCGCGATGACGCCGGCGCGCTCGAGGTACAGGCGGCCGAGCGCGACGGAGATCGCCTCCACCACCGAATCGCAGATGGTGTCCGGGTGTCCGAGTCCTTTCCGCTCCACGATCTCGATCCGCCGGCGCGCGACCGGCGTCCCGCCGATGGATTCGATCACGAGACTCATCGAAGGCCTGCGCATCCGAGCCGGCAGCACCGCCGCGCCGAGTCGGTTACTGTACGGTCGTGACCGGACCCACGACGGCGATCGACGCCTCTCATGGCGAGGGCGGCGGACAGGTGCTCCGCACCGCGCTCTCGCTGTCGGTCGCCCTCGGCCGGCCGGTGGCGCTCCGGCAGATTCGCGCCCGGCGTCCCCGCGCCGGACTGCAGCCGCAGCACCTCACGGTGGTCCGGGCCCTCGCCGCGATCAGCGATGCCGAAGTCACCGGCGACGCGCTCGACTCCACCGAGGTGACGTTCATCCCGCGGACGCTGCGCGGCGGCAGCTACCGGTTCGATATCGGCGCCGTTCGAGGCAGCGCCGGCTCCGTGGCGCTCCTCTTCCAGGCCCTGCTCCTGCCGCTGAGCCTCGCCGCGGAGCCGTCGCGGCTGCGGCTTCGTGGCGGCACCCACGTGCCCTGGAGCCCTCCCGTGCCCTACCTCACCAGCGTCTTCCTGCCGGCGGTCCGTCGCATCGGGGTCCGGGCCGACCTCACCCTGCACCGCTGGGGGTGGTATCCGGCCGGCGGAGGGGAGGTCGAGGTCTCGATCACGCCCAGCAGCTCCTGGCGGTCCATCCACTGGGCGCGGGCGATCGCGCCGACCCTCGAGGGCATCTCCGCGGTGTCGCGGCTCCCGCGCTCGATCGCCGAGCGACAGCAGGCGCGGGTGCTCGATCGGCTCGCGGCCGCCGGGCTGCCGGCGACGATCACGCTCGTGGAGGATCGGACCGCGCTCGGGCCCGGGACGCTCACGATGCTGACCGCCACCGGTGAGTCGGCGCTCGCCGGCTTCTCTGCTCTCGGCCGGCGCGGGGTCCGGGCCGAAGCGGTGGCGGACGAGGCGGTGGATCCGTTCCTCGCCTACCTGCAGACCGGCGCGAACGGGGACGATCATCTGGCCGACCAGCTGATCCCGTTCCTGGCCGTCGCCGAGACGCCGTCGGCCTTCACCTGCCCGCGGCTCTCGAGCCACCTGCGCACGGTGGCTTGGGTGGTCGAGCGGATGCTTCCCGTCCGCGTCACCCTCGACGAGGGCGCACCGGCCCGGGTCGGGATCCGCGCGGCGCCGGGGCCCTGATCCGTCCACCGTGTCCTCACGCTCATTCCTCCTTGCGCCCGGTCGGCCGTCCGTCCGGGATGGACGACCAGGGCTCCACCGGATCCTCGGCCGGTTGGACGATCAGGTGAGGCTTCTCCGCCCGCATCTTCTTGAGGCGCTCGACGTTGGCCGCCAGGGCGCGCTCCACGGCCGCATTGACACTGCCGTCCGGGTACCGGTCGTCGGCTCCCCGCTCACCGCCCTCGCGTCCGGTCAGCAGCGCCAGTCCCTCGTCGACCGTGGTGACCGCGTACACGTGGAAGCGGCCCGCGCGCACCGCTTCCACCACGTCCCGGCGGAGCATCAGGTGCCGGGTATTTGCCTCCGGGATCAGCATCCCCTGGCGGCCGGTGAGTCCGCGGGCCTGGCAGACGTCGAAGAAGCCCTCGATCTTCTCGTTCACCGCGCCGATCGGCTGGATCTCCCCGCGCTGGTTCACCGAGCCGGTGACTGCGATCGCCTGATCGAGCGGGATGCCGGTAAGACTCGAGAGCAGGGCGTACAACTCGGCGGATGACGCGCTGTCGCCCTCGACCTCCTCGTACTGCTGCTCGAACGCGATGGACGCCGAGAGCGCCAGCGGGCGCTCCCGTGCGTAGCACCCCGCCACGTAGCCGGCCAGGATCATCACCCCCTTGGAGTGGATCGGCCCGCCCAGCTTGGCCTCCCGCTCGATGTCCACCACCCCCGGCTCGCCCGCGTGGGTGCGCGCGGTGCTCCGCGCGGGGCGGCCGAAGACATGGTCGCCGAGGGCCAGTACCGAGATGCCGTTGACCTGGCCTACCGCGCGCCTCTCGGTGTCGATGAGCTGCGTGCCTTCGGTGATGATCCGGCGCGTGCGCTCCTCCAGGAGGTTCGCGCGATACGTCTCCTGCGCGATCGAGTGATCGACGTCGTCGGCCGCGACGAGCGCGTGACCGCGCTGACCGGCCCAGAACGAGGACTCGCGAACCAGATCCAGCACGTCGCCCAGCCGCGAGGTCAGGCGGCCCCGATCGGCGATGAGCCGGCTGCAGTGCTCGATGAGCCGGGCGATCCCGTCCGCGGAGAACGCGAGGAGTCCTTCCTCCCGGCAGGCGCTGCCGACGAACCGGGCGTAGAGCAGCTCGAAGTCCGAGGTGCGCGCCAGCGAGTCGTCGAAATCCACCTTGACCTTGAACAGCTCGTGGAAATCCTCGTCGAGGGCCGACAGCAGATAGTAGAGGAACGGGCTGCCGATCAGGACCACCTTGACCGAGAGCGGAATGGGCTGGGGCGCGAGGCCCGCGCTGCTGGCCATCCGCCATTCCTCCAGCGGGTCCTCGATCCGTATCGATCGGGTCTTGAGCGCCTTCTTGAGCGCGTCCCAGACCAGCGGATGGCGCAGCACATCGACGGCGTCCAGGACCAGGTAGCCCCCATTCCCCCGGTGCAGTGCCCCGGACCGGATGAGGCTGAAATCCGTCACCAGGGTGCCGAAGTGCGCCCGGTGCTCGGTGCGCCCCATCAGGTTGCCAGGTGGGATTCGGCTCGAGCACCACCGGCGCGCCGGAGAGCCCATGGCGGTCCACCAGGACATTGACCTCGTAGCGGTCCAGGAAGCGCCCGGGAGTCGGCATGAAGGGCAGCACCGGCTTCATCTCGGCGGTGCCGCGGAGCTCCTCGGCGTGGGCCACCAGGTCCTGTTCCACCTCCGTCAGATATCGCTCGACGTCGGGCAGCCCGGCGAATTCCTCGAGAAGCTCCTGGACCAGCGGACGGACCGCCGCCGCCACCACCTCACGGACCAGCCGCTCGTGGGCGTCCCGCGCCTCGCGCTCGACCTGCCGGATCCGGCGCAGGGACATGTCCATCTGCTGCTCGACGGCCGTGCTCTCCCGTTGCATCTCCTGCTTCACCGCGTCGGGAAGGGCCGCGTAGTCCGACGGGCTCAACGGCTCGCCGTGTGGCGCGGGAGCGAGGCCCATTCCGGCCGGTGTGCGGAGGACCGCGAACCGGTGGGCCCGGGCGACTTGCTCCAGGTGGTTCATCTCTTCCTGCTGGCGCCGACCCAGGTCCTCCAGGATCTTGGACTTCTGCTGCTCGAACTCCTCGCTCTCGAAGGCCCGGGGGAGACGCATCCGGCATTCCTCGGCCAGCCGACGCATGTGCTCCCGGAGCCCGCGCCCGGCGGGCACCTCGAGCGCGGTGGGCCGGTACGGATCCGCGAAGTTGTGTACGTAGCAGTAGTCGGGCGGCACCGGCTCGCGCTCGGCGGCCCGGGTGAGCTCCCGCTTCATCGACGAGGTCTTGCCGGTGCGGGCCGGACCGAGGACGAAGAGATTGTAGCCGGGGTGGCGCATGCCCACGCCGAACGCGGTGGCGGTCGCCGCGCGCTCCTGTCCGATCAACCCGTCCACCGGCGGCAGCTCGGCAGTGGATCGAAACGGCAGCGCGCCCGGATCGCAGACCGCGCGGAGATCAGCCGGCTCGAGTCGACGCGTCATGATCGCGCTACCACTCGTGCGATCCCACGGCAGGGACGAGCGCCCGGCAGGAGGTGGCCGCGGCGGCGTGGGCGAGTGGATTGCCGGCCAGGAACGGGACGGAAGCGCCCCGGTACCCGGCCACGTCGAAGGGAAAGAGCGGGCGACCCTCCGGGCTCGTGATACAGCCGCCGGCCTCGAGGAGCACGACCGCTCCCGCGGCCAGGTCCCACAGCGTGGCCTTGTGGTCCAGGACGAGATCCACGGCACCGAGCGCGGCGAAGGCCAGATGAAGGGCCACCGAGCCGAAATTCCGGAACTTGTGCTCGCGTAGCCATCGGGTGACCAGCGGCTCGAGAACGGCGGCGACCGGAACGCGCACCGCGATATTGGAGGCGGCGTCGAGGTCGCGCGGCGCCAGCGTCAGGCGCCGGTCGCCCGCGAAGGCCCCGTGCCCTCGCAGCGCCCAGCAGCGGAATCCGGTGTTGGGCTCGTGAACGGCCCCCGCATACGGCTCCCCGCCGCGGAGGAGCCCAACCGAGATCGCGAAGCACGGGATGCCCAGCGCATAGTTGTTCGTTCCGTCCAGAGGGTCGACGATCCAGGTGAACTCGCGATCCCCGACCTGCCGGACGTCGCCTTCCACGGCCACGATGCCGTCCTGGGGGAAGCGCCGCGCGATGGCGCTGGTCATCCCGTGCTGGATCCGGAGATCCGCCGCGGTGACCCGATTACCCGGCCCCTTGAACCGCACCGTCGCGCCTGGTTGCTCGGTGATCGCGAGGCGTCCGGCCTCGTCGGCAACGGTCAGCGCCAGCGACAGTCGGGCATCCTGATCGGGAGGGCGCGCCGCCACGCGGTTCACAGCGGATAACGGAGCTCGGCCGCGATGCCTCCCACCGCTGCAAGCGGCTGGTGGACCTCGATGCTCTCGATGGTCCCTCCGGCGGCGGCGACGCGCTCCGCCATCGCTTCGCCGAGCTCCACCGTCTGCGCCTCGCCGCCGCAGGTCGGACAGCTCCAGGAGAACCCATCCCGCAGCACGCCGCACTCACCGCAGCGACGGCCGGGCGTTCGCCATCCCTTGAGGAGATAGAGTCGGTGGACCGCACCCCGGTTGATGGCCTCGAGGGTGGCGTCTAGCCCTGCCGTCGCCTTGCCCCGCTTGGCCGCCGCGGTCAGCGTCGCGTCGACCCCTTCGGCCTCCCGTTGCCCCTCCACGTGCGAGAGATACTCGGCCGCCCGATCGACGATGAGCCCGAGGGCTTCATGCCGGGCGCCGGCCACGGTCCCGAGGACGTACGCGGCGATCCGCGGCGGAAGCTCCCGGCGGAACACGGCGACGTTGCGGGGCTCGCCCGCGAGCACGATCCGCCGCAGGCCGTGGTCGTCGACGAGCCCGGTCAGGCTCGCCACCACGGCCTCGAAATGCCGGGCCCGGTGGTCCTGGGTGTGCCGCTGATAGCGAGACTGCGCTAACTGCGCCCAGCCGCCCCGGCTGTGGTGGCCCGGCACGTCGCTCCGGAGCGCGACTTCCTCGCCGACTCCGCTGGCGGTGAGCGGGGCCAGCCGCGCGCTCTCCGCGTCGATGAATACCACCAGGGTTGACGGCGCCTTCTCGTCGAGCTCCAGCAGCGGCCGAAGGTGCGGCGTCTCGGCCACCGTGAAGCTGTTCTCGAACGGCAGCCGGCTCGGCAGGATGTCGCGGAGCCCCAGCGCCTCACACGCGAAGAGGGCGACGCCGCCGGTATCGGGCATCACGGTCTGGTTCAGCAGCGCCTCACCCTGGGCTTCCACCCAGTCCAGGTCGGCCTCCGCCGCCCGCCGGCCCGGCGCGCGCCGGGCTTCCGCCAGCTGATTCTTGAGGAAGATCCGGACGCGGTCACGCTGGTGCTCGTCCGCCCACCGGGTGTTCAAGTAGGCCGTCACCACCGGGGCCGGGGCGCGGTCTATCTTGCCGAGCGCGGTCAGTCGGGCCCGCAGGTCCATGGCCAAGCCTCCGTTATCCGCGCCGCGCCCGCTTTCGCGGCGCCGGCGTCCCGCCCGCGACCGCCCGGCCCGCGGCGAAGTACTTCTTGGGGTGCCGCTTGTTGTCACGATCCCGCTCGCGATACCGCTCGAGCTGGCGCTCAAGCACCGCAAAGGTCGCGTCGAAGGCGAGGCGGGGCGTCACGGCGCTCCGCTCCACGCGGATGCTCGGCCGGAACGGCAGCCGCACGGTCAGCGCGCATCGCATGGCCCGGCCGCCCTTCGGCCCGTTGTCGTCGAAGAATGAGGCCTGCCCCCTGACCGGCGCGACGGCCAGCTTCGCGATGGCCTCGGTCATGAGCCGCGTGACCCGACCGCGCAGCGGATCCCGCTCCAGCCCGGTGATCTTGATGGGCTCCACGTTGGTAGTCATGTCGGGTTGAGAGAGCAACGCGGGTGCCAACGCGCGTGCTCAATTCTTTCGCGGTGTTCTCGCTGATTGCGGCTCATCGTGGGTCCTCACGGTGGGGTAGATAGGCCTCAATGTGGTGAAGCGGCCCCAGGCCTTGACGGCCTCCAGCAGGGCTACCGGCCACAGCACGCCCAGCGCCAGGACGAGCCAGTCGGCGCCGGTCAGGGGCCTGGTGCCGAGCAGGCGGGCCAGCGGCGCCCATGTGATCGTGAGCCACTGCAGCGCGAAGAGCGCCAACAGCGACAGCGGGATCCATGGATTGGGCCGGAGCTGCCACCAGTTGAGTCGCTCCGACCGACAGCTCATGGCCTGGAACGGATGGATCAGAACCAGCGCCATGAAGGCCATGGTGCTGGCTGACGCCCCGGGACCATCCCGCCAGACCGTCCAGAGATAGATGCTGAGCACCCCGGCCGCCAGCAGTGCGCCCTCGCCCAGGATGCGGGCGCCCGACCGCCAGGTGACCAGCGCCTCGGTGGGATCGCGAGGGGGGTGCCGCATGGCATCGTCGTCGGCCGGATCCCGGATCAGCGCGATCGCGGGCAGGATGTCGGTGACCAGGTTCACCCAGAGGATCTGCAGCGGCAGGAGCGGCGTGGGATAGCCGAACAGGATGGCCACGAAGATGGTGAGGATCTCGGAGAGGTTGCACGAGAAGAGAAACCGGATGACCTTCCGGAGATTGGCGTAGATGACGCGGCCTTCCTTCACCGCCTCGACGATGGTCGCGAAGTTGTCGTCGATGAGCACCAGATCGGCCGACTCGCGTGCCACGTCGGTGCCGCGCCGGCCCATCGCCACGCCGATATCGGCGCGGACGAGCGCGGGGGCGTCGTTGACGCCGTCACCGGTCATAGCCACGATCTCACCCCGGGCCTGCAGCTCGGCCACCAGCTCGAGCTTGCCCTCCGGACTGACCCGGCTCCGGATCGCCTCCGGCTCGAGGCCGAGCTGACGCCCCACCGTCAGGGCGGTGAGCTCCTGGTCGCCGGTGAGCATGATCGTGCGGATGCCGGCCTCTCGACAGGCCGCGATGGCGTCCGCCACCCCGGAACGCACCGGATCCACGAATCCGACGAGGCCGAGGAACGTGAGCTCCTCCACGGTCGCGTCCTCGATCGACGGGACCGGGCGCCACGCGAACGCGAGCACGCGAAATCCCTCGCGAGCCAGGTCCCGGTTCTCCTCGAGCAGGCGGACCCGATCCTCGTCGCTCAGCGCGACCGGGCCCGCGGCCGTGTGATAGCGCGTCACCCGCTCCACGATCACGCTGGGGGCGCCCTTGACCAGGAGCACGGCCCCCGCCCCCGGCATGACGTGGCCCGGCATCATGTGAAAGGTCGCCATCATGCGCGTCGCCGGATCGAACGGGATCTCGCGGCGGCGAGGCCAGGCCCGCGCCAGGTCGGCCGGATCGAGCCCGGCCTTGACCGCCGCTACCAGCAAGGCCGACTCGGTCGGATCGCCAACGAGATGAAGCCCGTCGGGCGCGGCCCGGAGGCTCGCGTCGTTGCACAACGTCGCCGCGGTGAGCAGCAGCGTGAGATGCGGATCGGCGAGCGGGGTGACGATGCGGCCGGCTTCGTCCGCGAAGCTTCCCGCGGTCGAGCGGCCGCCTCCGCCCACCGTGATCCGACGGCCGCCGAATCGGAGCGAGGTCACCGTCATCTGGTTCTCGGTCATGGTCCCGGTCTTGTCCGCGCAGATCACGGTGGCCGATCCGAGCGTCTCCACCGCGGCCAGGCGCCGGACGAGCGCCCCGTGGCGCGCGAGGCGCCAGAGGCCGGCGGCCAGCGCGAGCGAGACCACCGCCGGCAGGCCCTCGGGCACGGCGGCGACGGCCAGGCTGATCGCGGTCTCGAGCATCAACCCCACCGGCTCCCCGTGCAGGATGCCGGCCATGCCCACCACCGCGCAGATCCCGACCGCCAGCACGATCAGTCGCCGGCCCAGTGACTCCACCTGACCCTCGAGCGGCGTCGCACGCGAGCCGGCGGACGCCACCAGCCGGCCGATCCGCCCGAGCTCCGTCGCGGGCCCGGTGGCGGTGACGAGAGCGACGCTGCTGCCGGACAGGATCGTGGTGCCGAGGTAGAGCATGTTTGCGCGCTCGGCCAGCGGGGTATCGGGCCCCGACTGCGCGGCGGCGTCCTTCCAGACGGCCGCGCTCTCGCCGGTCAGGGTGGATTCATTCACCTGCAGGGCCGCGGCCCGCAGCAGCCGTGCGTCCGCGGGCACCGACGCCCCAGCGTCCAGGATGAGCACGTCGCCCGGCACGAGCTCCGCGGTAGCGATCCGGGTCACGTACCCGTCTCGCCGGACCATCGCCTGCGGCACCGCGAGCGCGCGCAGCCTGGCCAGCGACAGCCGGGCGCGCCACTCGGAGCCGAAGCCGATCGCCGCGTTCAGCCCGAGCGCGCCGAGGATCGCCGCCGCCTCGGCCCGTTCACCCAGCGCCCACGCGATGCCGGAGGCGGCAAGCAGCAGCAGGACCACGAGGCTCCGGAACTGGGCGAGCGCCAGCTGCCACAGCGGCACATCGCCCTGTTCGGCGACGCGATTGGGGCCGAGCTGGCGAAGACGGCGTCGGGCCTCGAGCGTCGTGAGCCCCGCCTCGGCAGCGGGCGCCGTCGAGATGTCGCTCACCTGCGCGACCCGCTACAATGGGCACGCCGATGGCGGCATACCCGAAGGAGCTCGAGCGCGAGATCACCCTGCGGGACGGATCGCGGCTGCGCCTGCGGCCGATCCGCCCCGAGGACCAGAATCGGCTGAGCGCGTTCTATGACGGCCTGAGCCGTCATACCGCCTACCAGCGCTTCTTCGCGGTGATGAAGCGCCTGCCGCCCGACTGGGCGCGTCTGCTCGCCAACGTGGACTACGAGCGCCGGCTCGCGCTGCTCGCCGAGCACGGGCCCCCTGAGGCCCCCGAGCTGGTCGGGGTGGCCCGCTACGACCACACCGATCACGCGGACACCGCCGAGATCGCCTTCGTGATCCAGGACGGCTGGCAGAATCGCGGCCTCGGCACCCTCATGCTCGATGCGCTACTCGCCGCGGCCGAGGCGCGCGGGGTCCGGCGTTTCCGCGCGTACGTGCTGGCCGGCAACGCGCGAATGATCGACCTGCTCGTGCGCTTCACGGACATCCAGGAGCGCGTCACGCAAAGCGGCGTCACCGAGCTGCTGCTGACGCGGCGCCCCGTTCCGGCGCCGCGTCAGGGCGGCGGAACGCCGTAGGGATACCACCCGAGCGGGCTCCAGCCGGCAGGATCGCGCGCGAACCAGGCCGGCCCCAGGTAGATGTGCGGGGCTAGTCGGGCCTCGATCACGTCGCGGCTCCAGTCCGCCTCGTCCTCGAGACTCTTGCGGATGAACTCGCGGATCTCGATCGAGAGGGGCCCGCGGTGCAGCAGGGTCGCCGCCCGGGACGCAAGGGCGGCGGTCCTCCGATGCACCCCGAGCCCGGCCAGGGCCTCGAGGTGCCGCGCGGCCGCCCCTTGGTCCTCGAGGACCAGATACGTCAACGCGAGATAGAGACGGGCCTCGGCGTGGGTCGGCGCGGCGAGTACCACCCGGCCGAGTGAGCCCACCGCCGCGTTGAACGAGTCCAGATGATACTGGGCGATGCCCAGCCCAAGCAGGGCATTGGGCGAGGCCGGATCCTCCGCGAGGGCCTCGGCGAACCGGGCAGCGGCCTCGAGATAGCGCTCCTCGTGCAGGGCGGTTCGGCCGTGCTGGTAGGCCGTGACGCAGCCGGCGAGCAGCAGTGCGACCCCCGCGATGAGAGAGTTCAACAAGCCCCGGCCGGACACGGTCATGGGTACGAGACGATGACCTCGGCGCACTCCGGGACGGTCGTCGCCTCGGGCGTGCCGAGCCGGCGGAGGATGTCGATTTCCGTGAGAATGCCGACCATCCGGCCATTCTCCATCACTGGCAGGCACCCCACGCGGTGCTTCCGCATGATATCCGCGGCCGCGCCGAGGGTCGCACCGGCCTCGACCGTCACCACGTCGGTGGACATGATCTCGGCCACGGAGACCCCGTCCAGGAGGACGTCCACCGGGGTCGAACCCAGCGTCTCGAACACTCGGGGGGTGAACAGGTGGTGACGAAGGTCGCGGTCCGTGATGATCCCGACGAGCAAGCCGTCCCGGTTCACGACCGGCAGGTGCCGGACACGCGCTCGCTGCATGCGCACGACCGCGTCGAGGCACGATTCCCGCGGCTCGATCATCACCAGCTCGCGGCTCATCAGCTCCTTGACCTGCATGGCGGTCTCCTTCCCCTGCTCAGCGCCGCGCCCGCCACCAGACGAGCAGCGCGCCCAGCAGGACGACGACACCCAGCACGATGATCCAGTGGTCACGGACGGGTTCGATCATGTCATCCTCGCCTTCTCCCCATCGCCGTCCACACTCGAGCGGATCGCCGCCAGCAGCGCCGCGGCCGCGAAGGGCTTGGCGAGAAACGTGGTGGCCCCGGCCTCGAGGGCAGCCCGCCGGGTCTCGTCGGACGGATAGCCCGTGACCACGATGACCGGCACCGGCTGGCGCGCGCCGCGGGCAGCCCGGACCACGTCGAGACCATCACCGTCCGGCAGCCGGAGATCCGAGATGACGAGATGGGGCGGCTCGCCGGCCAGCGCCGCGAGACCCGCCGCGCGGGACGTGGCCGTCATCACGTCATAGCCCTCTCGCCGGAGCAACCGCTCGTACGTGGTGAGAAAATCGGTCTCATCGTCTACCACCAGCACACGCCTGCGCATAGGATTCACGCGCGGATCGGCCCTTCGGCCAGCTGCCGGATCATCCAGAGCACCCGCTCCGCGGCGGCGTGGGCATCGTACACGTCGGTCCTGATCGAGAGCTCGGGACGGATGGCTTCCTCGTAGTCGATGGCGATATCGGGTTTCGAGACCGCCGGAGCCGTCGCCGGCTCGAACGACAGTCCCCAGCGGACAGCGCGCTCGCGCTCGAGACAGACCTCGGTCGGACATAGGAGCTGGATCTCCGCGAAACAGGGAATCAAGGCGCGGGCCGCCTCGCGCCAGGCGCGTCGCGCGGCCGTCGCATCCACGATGACCGACACCCCGGCCGCGGTTAGGAGCTTGGCGGCATAGGCGAGCGCCCGGTGGACGAGGTCCTCCTCGGCCTCATCGCCCGGTTGGCCGTCGAACAGGAACCGCTGCACGGGGGCTAGGTCCAGCAAGCGCACGCGGACTCCTCGCGCGCGGAGCGCCTCCACCACTCGCGTGGCGAGCGTGCTCTTGCCGCTCCCCGGGCGCCCCGTGATCCAGATCGCCCAGCCCGGCTCGCCGAGCCCGGCCGCGGGAGGGGAGGGCTGGCCGCTCGCGCTGGCAAGCCGCCCCGCCAGCCGCACGACCTGCTTCACGGATTCCGGGGCGCTCTGCAGGCTGGTGTCGATCAGGAGCTCGGGCGCCAGGGCGGCTTCATACACCACGTCCACCCCGGGTACGGTCGCGCCGGGACGCCCGGCCCGGCCATAGATGTTGCGGGGTGCGTGCCCCGGTGCGCGCTCCTGCTCACGCTTCTGGCAGACCGCGAGGGGGCAGACGAGCTGAACCTCTGCGAAGTGACGCACCGCCTCCCGCACGAGGTCGCGCCAGATTCGGCGGTGGGCGGTGGCATCGATCAGCACGGGCGTGTCGGTTTCGACGAGCAGCGCGGCCATGTAACCCAGGGCCCGGTAGACGATGTCGCGCTCGCGGTCCGTGTAGCGCGGAGTCGGGGTGGCGCTCTCCCGGATCTCGTCGAGCTCGAGCCGGATGACCGGCTGCCCGAGGGCGCGCAGCTCGGCCTCCACCCCCCGCGCGATCACCGACTTCCCGCTGCCCGGAGGACCCGTGATCCAGATGGCCCAGCTCATGCGACACC
>JBGPPG010000002.1:0-76055 GCA_041488455.1 Gemmatimonadota bacterium | reverse complement strand
TTCCGTGGTCAGCGGGTCGGTGAACGACGTCGCCGCGCGTGCACGCTCGGCGATGGACGCGGAGGGGATCACGATCACGGAGACGAAGACGGAGGCCGAGGGGGACAAGCGCTCCTTCCAGGGCAAGAAGGACGACCTCGACATCTCGGTCGAGCTGGAGCGGCAGAGCCCGAGCACCACCAAGGCCGAGGTGACCGCGCGAAAGAACGTGGCGGAGTGGGACAAGGACTACGCGAAGAAGCTGCTCGACCGGATCGTGAAGGGCGGCTGACCGCCCGTCGGGTAGCCGCGAGGTGGGCGCCGCTCGGCGCCGCAATCCTCGGTGCGGCGGCGGCCTTGTTCATTCTCGCCGCCGCCCGCGGCTACCATTTTTTCAGTGACTTCGATCAGCTCTGGATCGCCGCCCGGGCGTTGCGAAATGGCGGAGATCCGTATGCGGCCGTGCTCGAGGCACATCTGGGCGCCGGCTTCCCGCTGTACTACCCGCTGCCCGCCGTCCTGCTCGTGCTTCCGCTCACGCCGCTCTCCCTCGGCGCGGCGCGCAGCATCTTCGCCATCTGCTGCGGCGCCGTCGCCGGGTTCGGGCTTCAACGCCTCGGCCTGCACGGGCTCCTGGCGCTCGCGAGTGCCGCCTTTCTCGCGGCCACGGTTCAAGGCCAGCTTGCGCCTGCCTTGGCGGGCGCCGCACTCGTGCCGTCGCTGGGATTCCTCCTCGCCACGAAGCCCACGCTCGGTCTTGCGCTCTGGTGCTGGCGGCCCTCGCGCCTCGCCGCCATACTCGCCGTCGCCATCACGGTGGTGTCGGTCGTGCTCTGGCCCGCGTGGCCCGGGGCCTGGCTCGAGGCCGTGCGGAATGCGCCCCACATCCGGGCGCCGGTGCTGCGCCCGTGGGGCTGGTCCCTTCTGCTCGCGGGTCTCCGTTGGCGCCGGCCCGAGGGGCGACTGCTGCTCGCCTGGGCCTGCATCCCACGCACCGAGGTGATCTACGACCTCATGCCGCTCTTTCTGGTCGCGGGGACGATGGCGGAGGCGGGGCTTCTCGTCGTCGCGAGCTGGGCGACGCTTCTAGGCCAAGCGCTGGTGGCGGGGTCGAGCGGCGATCTCCTGAGCGCAGAGGGTGCGCGTTGGCCGGTGGTGCTGCTGCTGTTCTACCTGCCCGCGCTGGTGCTCGTGCTGGCGCGGACACCGAAGACCGAGCCGGCAAGCGCCGGGCCGACCTAGGCCAGCAGCGCCTCGACTTCCTTCCGCGCCGCCGCGTCCGCGTCGCTCCGCGCCGACAGCTCGCGCGCGACTTCCGCCAGTTGGCCGCCGGCCGCATCGGCCGAGTCCCGGGTCCGGCCCTGGAGCCGCCCAACTACCGTGAGCGCCTCGAGCAGCTGCTGCACCAGCCGGTCCCGCGACCGCTCGAGCGCCGCGTGGCCGTCCATCCACGCCGTCTGCACCCCCGCCGCCTCGCGCCGCTTCTCCATCACCGCCAGCGTGTCGTCTATGCCCGCAAGGTCACGGGCCGCATCCGCTGCGTGGCTGAGTAGCTGCACCAGCTCGTCCGCCACCGCGGCCGCGCCGGGGCCGGCGTAGACGCTCTCGCCGATCCGCACCAGATCGGTGAGCAGACTGCGCGCGCTGCCATGCGGCAGCTCGGCGAGCGTCGCCGACAGCCGGCGGTCGAGCGCCGGCGGGAGCGCCGACCGGCGTGCGCGGGGCGCGAGCAGCGGATTCTGCACCGCGCGGTGGCCGCCGAGCAGCAGCACTCCCGACATGACCGGCGCCGTTACGAGCAGCAAGGGCATCGCCGCGGCGCCCGCGGCGACGCCGGCCACCAGGGTGCCCGCTGCCATCAGGTAGAACGCGGACGGCACGGCGGACCACGCACGCCCGACGGCCGCAGTGCGCACGGGCACACCGCGGAGTCGTAGCTGCTCCACCACCGCGTCGGCCGTCGTTGCGGGCACGCGCACCAGCGCGCGCCGGCCGGCCGCCGCCCCCCCCAGGTCGGGCGCCCGGTGCACACCGGTGAGCAGCGTCGCGAGGGCCGTGTGCGCCGCGTGCCGCTCGATGAATGCCGTCGGCGGGTCCACGAACACGAGCGTGTCCGTTCCGGAGGCAGGCGCGCCCCGGCAGTCGGGGCAGGTGGCGAGCCCCGCCGCCGCGGGGGACCCGCATCGGAGACAGAAATCGAGCGCGGGTGCCCGCTTCAGGGCCTGGAGCGCGCGGTCGGGGTCACGCTCGCTCAGCGCGTCGAGCAGGCTGGTGGCGGAGTGATAGCGCCTGGTGGGGTCCGATGACGTTGCGCGGGCCACGATCGCGTCGAGCCAGACCGGCAGATCGGTTCGGAGGGCACGCGGATGGTGGCCCTCGACGGCGGGGGACGGCGGGAGGTGCGGCGACGCTGCGTCGGGGAGCCGGCCCGTAACGGCGTAGTAGAGCGTCAAGCCGAGGCCGTAGACGTCGGCCCGGGCGTCAGCCCGCGCCCCGGCGACGACCTCGGGAGCAAGATAGAGCAGCGTGCCCACCAGGGCGCCGGTGCGGGTCACCGTGGCCTGGCCCTCGAGCCGGGCCGCCCCGAAATCGGTCAGCCGTGCGCGCCCGTCGGGCTCGAGCAGGATGTTCTGCGGCTTCACGTCGCGGTGAAGGATGCCGCGGCGGTGCGCGGCAGCGAGCGCGGCCCCCACGTCGCTCCCGAGCCGGGCCGCTTCCTCGGCGCCCAAGGGGCCCCGGTCACGGACCCGCACGGCGAGGTCGGGGCCGTCCACGTACTCCATGACGACGAAGCTCCAGGTCCCTTCCTCGAGGAAGTCGTGCACGCCCACGATATTCGCATGGGCGAGACTGCGGACGACCTGGACTTCGCGGCGCATCCGCTCGCGGGCGAGCTGCGCGCCGGCGGGCGGCGGCACCAGCAGCTTGACGGCCACCGGTGCGTCGAGGTCACGGTCGCGCGCCCGGTACACCACCGAGAAGCCGCCCCGGCCGAGCTCCCGGACAATCTCGTAGCGACCAGTGAGCACGTCGCCCGGGGCGAGGTAGGCGGAGCTGATCATGATCCGGAGGAGAGGCGCCCGAGGACCGCGATCGCATTGGAGCGCCAGCCGTCGGGGCTCGAGTAGAGCTCGAGAAAGCGCTTGAGATGCGTCGTCGCCGGCGCGGGCTGGCCGAGGGCGTACTCGGACATGCCGGCGTGGTAGAGCGCCATGTAGTTCTCGGGCTGGTACTCGATCACGAGCTCCATGATGGGGCCCGCGGACTTATCGTCGCCCGCATCGGCCACGGGATGGCCGACGTTGAATACGATCCCGGCCGCATAGGAGCGCTGGCCCGAGGAGAGCCGCTCGATCGCGGCCCGGGCCTGGTCGATCCGGCCGGCGAGCGCGTAGCACGCGGCGCTATAGCCGAGCCCGTCGGGTGTGTCGGGTGCGGGGGAGTGCTGCTGGGCCGTCTCGACTTCGACGGAGTTGCAGTAGGGCTTCATCCTGGCGTACCAGGATGCGCCGTCGCCCTCGCCGCTCGGGACCGCGATCGCACCGCCGCCGCTATGGGCGGGTCTCGGCGCCGGCGTGGGCGCCGGGGTCCGGAGCAGGAGCGCCGCGATGCAGATCGCCAGATAGGCGCCACCGGCGAGATAGAGGTATCGCAGCATACTCGTTGACCTCGCGGGGGTTAGCGCCAGCCGCCTTCCTGGCTTCACGCAACTGGCAATCCTTGTGCCTTAAGGAGATGCGCTAACCACCGTCCCTCTGCACTCGCCTAGCCCGATCCGCACGAACCCCTCCCGCTCGCACCAGCCGCGCAACACCACTTCGTCGCCGTCCTCCAGAAACCGGCGCTCCTCGCCGGTCGGCAAGCGCACCGGATCCGTGCCGCGCCACGTGAGCTCGAGCAGGCAGCCGCGCGCGTCCTTTGCCGGGCCCGACACGGTGCCGCTCGCGAGCAGATCGCCCGGGCGGAGGTTGCAGCCGCCCGATGCGTGGTGCGCGACGAGCTGCGCCGGCGTCCAGTAGAGGTCGGTCAGCTCGCTCCGGCTCAGACGGGCCGGTGGAAGGCTTTCAGCCCGCATGCGCGCGGACGAAAGCAGCACCTCCAGGCTTATGCCGAAGGCTCCCTCGCGGCGGTCTTCGTCGTCGTGCAGATACGGGAGCGGGGCGGGGTCGCCGGCGGGCCGCTCGAACGCGGGCGCCCGGAAGGGGGCCAGCGCGTCGAGCGTCACCACCCAGGGCGAGATCGTGGTGGCGAAGTTCTTCGCGAGGAAAGGACCGAGAGGCTGATACTCCCAGCTCTGGATGTCGCGCGCCGACCAGTCGTTGACCAGGCACACGCCGAAGACGTGGCGCGCGGCGTCGGCGATCGGGATCGGCCGGCCCAGCTCGTTCCCCGGCCCGATGAAGAAGCCCACTTCGAGCTCGTAGTCCAGGCGGCGCGTCGGGCCGAACACCGGCGGCGCCGCCGGGTCCTCCCGCGTCTGGCCCAGGGGACGGCGCACGGGGGCACCGCTCAGCACGATGGAGGACACCCGGCCGTGATAGCCGATCGGCACCCACTTGTAGTTCGGAAGAAGCGGATTGTCCGGGCGGAACAGGCTCCCGACGTTGGAGGCGTGGAACACCGACGCGTAGAAGTCGGTGTAGTCGCCGATCGCCGCGGGGAGAAGGAGCTCCGCCTCCGCCCGGGGAACCAGCAGGGCCGGCCGCGCCCTCGGATCGATCGGCGCGCCCCGCGCGTCCGCCGCGAGGAGCCGGCTCACCGCCATGCGCAGCGCCGACCAGTAGCGCCCGCCCAGCGCCATCAGCGAGTTGAGCCCGGGCCCTGCGCAGACGCGGGCTGCCTGCTCCGCATCACCGGTGAAGACCCCCGCCTCAACGCACGCCGCGAGATCCAGAATCGCGTCGCCGATCGCGATCCCGCCGCACGCGGCTGCGGCGCCCTCCCGCCGGAACATGCCGAAGGGGAGGTTCTGGATCGGGAAATCGGGATGGTCGTTCGCGGCGGCGACCCAGCTCCGCCGGGCGGGATCGTGGGTCTCGTCCAGGACCCGGGTCACAGGAGCCTGAGGGCCTGAAGGTCGTCGATCGGCTCCGTGAACGAGCAGGAGCCGAAGGCGAGGGCGCTCCGGCGGCGCGCATGGCGCAGCTCGGCGTCGTCGAGGCGGTGGGAGCGCCAGGTCACGCCCTCCTCCTCGAACCGGAGGCTGTCCGCCGAGGTCTCTTCCAGCAGCGCCAACCCCTCGGCGTAGCCAAGGCCGTGGTCCAGGAACGCGGCTGCGAGGAACAGGTTGAGGAACCCGAACATCGTGGCGCACGGGCTGTCCGGCGCGTAGGTGAGGCGGTACGCGCCCCGCAGCGGATGGTGCAGTCCGGCCGTGGCCTTGAACGGCACGCCGGCTTCACGCGACCGCCGAAGGAACCGGAGCAGGTCGGCCGGGGCCGGGAACGCATCCGGTGTGACTCCGCCCGTGCGCACCTTGCCGCGGCCGCCGTGCCGCGCCAATGCGGCCACGAGCAGAGCGGGGTCGTCGGCGATCGGAATCTCGACGTACGCGTCGAGCCGGGCGTCCACCGCGGCGAGCGCCCCGGCGATCGCGTCCGGTGTTCCCGCCTTCAGCTCGATCGTGTCCACGAGCGCGCGGCCCGTCAGGCGACTATTGAATGCGGTGATCGCGACGAGGTCGGCGGGCAGATCGGCCCCCGCGAGGGCGGCGAGCTTCCAGGGTGTGCCGGCGGCGGGGAGGCAGGGAGCGGCGGCCGACGCGAATTCCGCGAGCCGGGCGACCGGGATGACGAAGCGTCCGAGCGCCCAGCAGTAGGGGCCGGCCCGATACGACGAGTAACCCGCGACCGCCCCGGCCATGTCCAGCTGGGCGGGCGGAAACAGGCCGGCGTAGTCGATCAGCCCGTGGAGCAGTGTGTGGATCGAGCGCATGGCGCGGGAAATATACCCGCGCGCCGGCTCCTACTCGCCCGGGGTGCCGTAGTTCTTGACGGGTCCGGTGAAGCCGAACGTGATCAGCAGATCGTACTGCCGCTGCGTGCCGGTCGAGCCGAGGATCGCGTTGGAGTACTCGGCCCGGTAGGAGATTCCGTCGACGTCGATCCGCGCCGCCCAGGTGCTGCTGAGCCGGACGAGGAACGCTACGCCCGCGGCGGGCGCGATGTCGGTCCGACCATTGAGCGTAGTGAGCGGCGGGTTGGCGCCGTTGATGAAATCGCCGCCGCGGTCAACCAGGCCGACGCCCCCGCTCAGGATCATCGCGACACCGCTGCCGGCACCCAATCGGATCATGGCCCGGCCGCTGGTCGAGAAGAAATGCGAGCTCAGGGTGGGAGGATTCGGGAGTCCTCCGAGAGTGGAAGAGACCCCGCTGCGGTTGTAGTCCACGACGCCCTCGAAGCCGAAGGCCGGAGCCACCCAGACGCCCAGACGGCCGCCGATCGTGAACTTGGTCTCGGCTCGGCGGGTCAGGGCGAGGCCTGTGGTGGCGTCGGTCCCCACGGTGAGATCCTTGAGCGGGACGTAGACCCCGAGGCGCGGCGTGAAGTCGACCGAGACCTGCGCCGCAAGGGGGACGGCGGGCAGCGCAAGCAGGGCCAGCAGGACCGGCGCTCTCTTCATGGATCGCTCCCTCACTGTGGCGCGGACTCGTCGCCCGTGGACCGCCCCCCACGGCAGGGCGTGCCCGCAGCTGGCGCGGCTAATCTCGCAAACCGTTGCGCTCATTGATGAAACGGCGGGGCGGCGTCCCCCGGACCCGGACCAATCTGACGCAAGCGATGGGCCATAGCAAGCCATCGGTCGGGTGGACACGGCGGTGGTGTGGGTGGGGATGACGCTGGCGATCGGCGGCCGATTCCCCAAGCCGCCCAAACCGGCCCAGGCTGGCCAGCCGGTAGCGCGGTAGGCTCCTAGCGGTTCGTTCTCCCGATCCACTGCTCGCTCTCACCCGGCTGGTGAGCGCGAAGCCGTGCCACGAGCCGCGTCGGGTCGTCGTCGAGCAGCAGTCCCTCCCGGTTCTGCTCCGTGATGAACCCCTCTCGCACCGCGTGGTCGAGGAAACGATCCAGCTCGTCGAAGTAGCCCGCTGTATTCAGCATCCCACAGGGCTTCGAGTGCAACCCGAGCTGCGCCCAGGTCACGATCTCGAGGAACTGCTCCAGCGCACCAAGCCCGCCGGGCAGCGCGATGAATGCGTCCGACATGTCCGCCATCTGCGATTTCCGCTGGTGCATGGAGCCGACGACGATGAGATCGGGGATGTCGGTGTTGGGCGGCTCCCGGTCGCGGAGGGTGGTGACGGTGACGCCGAACACGTGGCCGCCGTGCTCCAGCACGGAGGCCGCGAGCTCGCCCATGAGTCCCACGGTCGAGCCCCCGTACACCAGATCGAGTCCTTCGGCGGCGATCACCTCGCCCAGGGCGCGCGCGGCGGTGACGTATTCGGGGCGGGTGCCCGAGTTGGATCCGGCGAAGACACAGAGCCGGCGGATGGGTTGGTCGGCGGGCATAGTCCTTAAGCTAGTCGGGCGCTCCCTACTAGCCATCGTCCGATTCCGGCGCTAACGTGCACGCAGCCCTCCGCTGGACCGGCCGCCATGCAGGATGCGCACACCGGGCCGACCCCGACCGTCTTCCGTCTCACGCCTCCCTATGCGCGTTTCGAGGAGGTGGCGAACCTCGATGCGCTCCACGCGCCCGATCTTCCGCTCGGCTCCGTGCTGGCCATCGAGCTGGCGGGGCACGACGGATGGAGTGACGTCGCGGCGCTCGCGCCCAGGCTCCGCGTCCGCTTCCCCGCCGCACCGGTGGTGCTCCGGGTGCGCGGCGCTACCGGCGTGGATCCGCACGAGGCGGCCCGGCTCGCGGCGCCGCTTCATATCCGCGCTGTGCTGGGCGACGACGCGCCGCCGCGGGAGACGCTCCAGGCGGTGCTCACCGACCCCGCAAGCCTCACGCACGAGCTGGAAGACTGGCTGACGGTGCGCGGCGTGGCGCCCCCGCCGATGCTCCGCGGCCTCATCGTGGACATCTTCCGGCAGGCGCCGGCGTACCCCCGGCTCCACGGATTACTCCAGGCCCTGGGCCGGCCCGAGCGGACCGTGCGGAACTGGTTCCAGCGCGCTGAGCTGCCCGGACCGGGTGCATGGCTCGCCGCCGCCCACGCGGTGTACGCGGCCCTGCGCCTGCAGCGGGAGCGGCAAACGTCGCTGCTCACGATCGCGGTGGAGTGCGGGTACAGCGACCACTCGTCACTCAGCCGCCAGGCGGTGCGCCTCTTCGGCGCGCGGCCCGGCGAAATCCGCCAGACCCTCGGCTGGGAAGGTCTCCTCGACCGGTGGCTGGGACGGGCGGGGGTGAGGGCGGCCTAGAATGGCTCTAACGAGGTGTTCATGCTCACTGAATCCATATTGGCGCTCGCGCGCCGTAGCTTCGACGACATCTGGAACAACGGCAACCTCGACACGGCGGACGAGCTCTACTCTCCCGACTACGTCAATCACGATCCCGTCAGCCCTGAAGTCCCTCCGGGCCCGGAAGGGGTGAAGCAGCTCGCCAAGATGTATCGGCGGGCCTTCCCCGATTTGCGCTTCGCCATCGACGAAATGCTCGCCGCCGGCGACCGGGTCATCACCCGGTGGACCGGTCAGGGCACCCACCGCGGTGCGCTGCGCGGCTTGCCGCCCAACGGACGGCAGGTCCGGGTCACCGGCATCTCGATCCATCGGATCGCCGGCGGACGCATCGTGGAGACCTGGGTGAACTGGGACACGCTCGGCATGATGGAGCAGCTGGGCGCCGCCTCGGTGCCCCAGCGGCGGGCAATCGGCCGCTGACGGCTCAGTCGAGTCCCAGCACGTCCAGGATGAAAGCGTATTTGAAGGCCACTTCGCGCAGCGCGTCGTAGCGGCCCGAGGCGCCGGCGTGGCCGGCGCCCAGGTTGGTACGGAGCAGGAGCCGGTTGCGGTCGGTCTTGCGGGCGCGGAGGCGGGCGGTCCATTTGGCCGGCTCCCAGTAGGCCACGCGGGGATCGTTGAGCCCGGCCGTGAGCAGCATGTGCGGGTACGCCTTGCTCTCGATGTTGTCGTAGGGTGAATAGGACCGCATATAGGCATACGCCGCCGGATCTGCCGGATCACCCCACTCCTCGTACTCCGGGACGGTGAGCGGCAGGGACGGGTCGAGCATCGTGTTCAGCACGTCCATGAATGGCACCTCCGCCACGACCGCGTGAAAGAGGTCGGGGCGGAGGTTCGTCACCGCGCCCATCAGGAGCCCACCCGCGCTCGCTCCGTTGATCGCGAGCCGGTCCACGGCCGTGTAGCCCTCCGCGATCAGATGCTCTGCCGCTGCGATAAAATCGGTGAAACTGTTCCGCTTCTGGAGCAGCCGTCCGCCCTCGTACCAGCGCCGGCCCAGCTCCTCGCCCCCTCGCACGTGCGCGATCGCCACGACGAAGCCCCGGTCGAGCAGGCTCAGGAAGTGGGGTGAGAACGCGGCGTCGAACGAGGCGCCGTACGCTCCGTACCCCAGCAGCAGCGCGGGCCGGCTCCCGTCGAGCGGGAAGGGCCAGCGGTAGACCAGCGACACGGGCACCGCCGTGCCGTCCGGCGCCGTGGCGGTGAGATGTTCCGCGAGGTACCGCGAGGGATCGTAGCCGCGAACGGGGGTCCGCTTGCGGATATCGAGCGCGCGGGTGGTCATGTCGTAGTCAGCGACAGTGAACGGTGTCACCAGCGACGCGTAGGCGAGCCGCAGCACGGAGGTGGCGAACTCCGGGTTGGCCGCGCGGTGGATGGTGTACGCGGGTTCGGGAAGCTCGATCCGGTGCTCCGCCCCGCTCGCAAGCTCCACGATTCGAACCCGCGGCAGACCGTCCTCCCGCTCCCAGACCGCCAGATGGTCCCGGAAGGCGTCGATCGCGTCGAGCTTCACCGCAGGGCGGTGCGGCAGCAGCTCGCGCCAGCAGTGAGGCTCGGCCTCCGGAGCCTCGACGACGCGGAAGTTCTCCGCGTCCCGGTTCGTGAGGATGTAGAAGCGATCCGCTCGGTGTGCGATCGCGTACTCCACGCCGGCCTGGCGCGGCAGCAGCACGACCGGGTCGACCTCCGGCCGGTCGGTCCGGATACCCCGGATTTCGGTAGTGGTGCCGCTCGCGCTCTCGAGGAAGATCCAGCGGCGGCTCCGGCTCCGCGCCACGTCGAGAACGAACGCCTCGTCTGCCTCGGCGTACACCTGGACGTCATCCGCGGGGTCGGTGCCAGGACGGTGCCGGAGCAACGCGCAGGGCCGCCGGGCTTCGTCCACCACCACGTAGAAGAGAGAGCCGTCGTCGGCCCAGGCCAGCGAGGGCGCAGCGCTCCCGATGCGCTGCGGCAAGAGCTCACCGGTGGCGAGGTCACGGATGAAGAGGGTGTGGGACTCATCGCCGGAGAAGTCCACCGCGAAGGCGAGATAGCGGTGATCGGGGCTCGGCTCGCTCGCGCCGAGGCGAAGGTGCGGGTGACCTGCGGCGAGCTGGTTGAGGTCGAGCAGCAACTGCTCCGGGGCGTCCAGTCCGCGTTTGCGGCAATGGACGGGATACTGCCGGCCGGGTTCGACGCGCGTATAGTAGAGCCATTCGTCCAGCGGCTCCGGGACCGAGGTGTCGGTCTCCTCGGTCCGTCCGATCAGCTCCCGGTACAGCTGCTCCTGGAGCGGCTGGGTGTGCACCATCGCGGCGTCCGCGTAGGCGTTCTCGGCCCCGAGGTAGGTGAGCACCGATGGATCCCAGCGGTTCCGGAGCCAGTGGAATTCGTCTTCCCGGACGTCCTGGTGCCGCTGCTCGAACCAGGAGACGGGCCGCGCACGGGGTGGCTCCGGGTCGGCCGCCAGCTGGGGCCGGTGGCGGCTCGGAACTGGCAGACTCAGGGCGGCAGCTGAGCCTGAGGGAAGGCGGCGGAGGCGGTCGGCAGAAACGGGTTTCTCGTGCATGACAGCGGAATTACCCGGGCGGTACTAGCGAAGTCAAGCAAATATAACGCAATGTTTATCAATAAGTTACAGGTGTGGTCGCTTAGTGATTTTCGACCTGGCTTGCCGCCATCCTGATAACCCGTTTCCAGTCAGCGGCTTGGCGGGCGGGGAGCGATCGGCACGGGTCGGGACACGCCTCAACCCACGATGGGCCATGTCTCTTTCGATAGTAGTAGTCACGTATACTATTAATGGCAGCGTTGGGATCCGCCTGTGACTAGCCCCCCAAACGAAGCCCATAGCGGGACGTCACTGGGGCGGCGTCGCCAATGGTTCCTCGGTTTCATCGCCCTGTTGCTCTTCGCTGACGGGGCGCTGGTCGGCGCGCTCCTGAGCCGCCGGCTCACACCGGGGCGAGCTGCCGCCGCCGGGCACCAGCCGGGTGCGATCGACTGGACCCGGCCCACGGCGAGCGACCTCCGCGTTGCGGCAGCGTTCGGCGCGCTCCAGCGGGACGGCCTGCCGGCAGCACTGGATGCACTCGATCGGGCCGCCGCCGAGGACAGCACGGTGCTGCGGGGCGGGCATCAGCTGGCCCACGCCCTGGGCCGAATGGCGGTCGCGGCGAACGGTGGTGATGCATCGGTGATCCGGCAGTGCCGGTCCGACTTCGCCTCCGGCTGCTTTCACGGGGTCGTCGAGGCCGCGGTGCAGACACGGGGCCGGGTCGATATGGCGGAGCTCGAGCGTATGTGCCTCGGGGCGGGGAGCGAGGAGCGGCCGGGCCCGGTGCACGAGTGCATCCACGGCTTGGGCCACGGGGTGCTTGGCGCGACGGGTTTCGATCTCGAGGCGGCGCTCCACGACTGCGACGGCTTGTCCGGAGGCCGTGCGGGACCGTGCTATTCCGGTGCGTTCATGGAGGCGATCAACTCGGCGTTGGGGGAATCGAAACTCGATGGCGCGGGCGGGCACGCCCATCATGCCGGCGTGGACCACGGAAGCCATGCGGGCCACGCCTTGGGTTCGGGGCATCAGCTCGCGATCGACCCGAAGGATCCCTACAGCCCGTGCGACCGATTTGAGGATCCCTACGGGGCAGAGTGTTGGGTCTTTCAGGGATTCGTCATCCTTCGGTCCCGGAACTTCGAGGCGGCAGCGGCGTTGCGCACCTGCGATCAGGCGCCCGGCGGCCGCGTGGGGCTCTGCTATGAGAGCGTCGGGTTCCAGGTCACAGGGCTGCTCCAACGCGATGACGGGTGGATCATCGAGCAATGCGGGCGGGGCCGGCCTGAGCTTGGCCAGGATTGCGCCGCCGGTGCGGCTCGCGCGCTGGTACAGATGGACTGGTCCGGGGGGCGGGCGGTGCGGTTCTGCGCGGCGTCACCGGCCGGCTGGAAGGAAGCGTGCTACCGGACGACCGCGGGCGTGCTGACCAACTTCGCGTCTTCCGCAGAGCGCCGGACGCTGTGCGCGGCGGTGGAGCCGGCCTATGCGGAACCGTGTCGCCGGGCGGCGGGGCTCGAGCCGAAGAGCTGAAGTTGCCGCCCCGGGGAGGGTCTGGATCGCCGGCGAGGAGCTTACGATCTTTGCTCACGGCCTGATGCTCGGCGTCGCCCCCAACGCAGCCAAGGAGCCATGACTCCGTCCCAGCGCGTGTCCGTCATCATTCCGGTTTATAACGAGGCCCGCACCGTGGCTGACCTGGTGCGGCGGGTCCGCGCGGTGCCGCTCAACCTCGAGCTCATCACGGTCAACGATGCGTCGGCGGATGGCTCGGGTGCGCTCCTGGAGGGGCTGCGCGAGGAGGGCGTCGTGGACGTCGTGCTCCACCACCCGCGGAACCGCGGCAAGGGCGCCGCGATCCGGACCGGGATCGCCCGGGCGACGGGCGACGTGATCGTGGTGCAGGACGCCGACCTGGAGTACGACCCGGCGGAGCTGCCCCGGCTCCTCCAGCCGATTCGCGACGGGAAGGCGGATGCGGTGTTCGGCTCCCGGTTTCTCGGCGGCGACCACCGCGTGCTCTACTTCTGGCACTCGGTCGGCAACAGCGTGCTGACGCTCCTGTCGAACATGTTCACCGATCTGAACCTGACCGACATGGAGACGTGCTACAAGATGGTGCGGGCGCCGCTCATGAAATCGCTGGTGCTCACCAGCGACCGGTTCGGGTTCGAGCCCGAGCTCACGGCGCGGCTGGCGCAGGTCGGGGCGCGGATCTGGGAGGTGTCGATCTCCTACTCCGGCCGGACGTACGCTGAGGGGAAGAAGATCGGCTGGCGGGACGGGGTTGCGGCGCTCTGGCACATCCTCCGGTTCAACCTGATCGTGCCCCCGGGGCAACCGGCCGACGCGGCGGCTGTGCTGGGCCAGGCGGGCGTCGAGCGCGCGGTGACCCGCGGATAGGGCGTGGCGACCGCCGCCGCGGACGCGCGGGCGAACGTGGGCGATCGGCCGACGCCGGGATTCGACTGGCCGCGCGCGTTGGCGGGGCTGGCGGGACTCGTGGCCGTGGGCATGTACAGCGTCCAGTACTTCTCACGCCCTCCGCTCCTTCTCGACGAGGCTCGGCTGTCGCTCGACATCGCCGGCAGCTCGTGGATCGGTCTCACCCGCCCGCTGGGCTATGACCAGTCGGCGCCGCTGCTCTTCCTCTGGGCCGAGAAGCTCGTCACCCTGATCGGCGGCGTGAACGAGTACTCGTTGAGGCTGTTGCCGTTTCTCGCCAGCATCACCGTGCTTCCGCTCCTATGGCTCGTAGGGCGAAGGGTGATCGGCCCGCCGGGCGCGGCAATCGCGCTCGGGATCGCCGCGGTCTCCCCGCTGCTGCTCCAGTACTGCCGCCAGGTGAAGCCGTACTCGCTCGACGCCGTGGTCGCGTTGGCGCTCGTGTGGTGGGCGCTCGACTGGCTGGAGGCGCCGGGCGATCCGCGCGCGGCGCGGCGGCTGACGCTGGCCGGCGTCGTGGCCGTGTGGCTGTCGACTCCCGCCATCTTCGTTCTGGCTGGGGTGCTGCTGGCTCTGGCGGCGGCACCAGGAGCGCAGCGACCACCCCGCCCCGTGCTGGCAGCGGCGGGCGCGGCAGCCCTGTTCTCGTTCGCCGCAGCGTACCTGTGGATTTACCGCCCCGCGGAAGAGAATCCCTACATCCGACACTTCTGGGAAGACAGCCTCCTCACGCTCTGGCGGCCCGGCCTGCTCGCGCGCGCATGGCAGGGCACCCGCGAGGTCGTCTGGCAGACCTTCTTCGGCGGTGCAACCGAGCCCGGCGCTCCCGGAACTCTCCAGCTGGCTGTGGATCTGGGAAGCGCACCGTTTCTCTTCCTCCTCGCGTTCGGTATGAGTCGGCTCGCGCGTTGGGCGGGCGCCATGCGCGCTGCGTTGCTCTATGCCCCGGTCGCCGTCGCGGTCGCGGCGTCGCTCCTGGGCAAGTACCCGCTTGCCGGGCGAACGATGCTGTTCTCGGTTCCCTTCCTCATGTTGGCGGCTGCCGCGGGCGGGCTGGGGCTTGTCCGGTCCTTCCCACCCGCCCGGCGACCGGCTGTGGCCGGCCTGACCGGGGTGTGCCTGTTCGGCTCTCCCGTCCTCCTCGACAGCTGGCTCGCGCGGCACCGGGCATTCGAGAGCATCCCGGAGGCAGCCCGGACGTATCGGGAGCGCCGGGCACCCGGGGACGCGATCTACCTGTTCGCCGAAGCGCTGCCGGGCTGGACCTTCTACACCACCGATTGGCGGGCTCCCGATACGGTCCGGTTGGCCCGCATGGCGCGGCTTGCGAGCTTCGGGGGCCCGGCATTCGAGAACGCCCCACCCCGATCGCACGCGATCCACGACGAGGGTGACAGCCTGGTCTATCCGCTGTGGGGCGGACACGAGGTCGTCGGACTCTCGCACGGTGCCCAGTGGCGCCACGGCGTGGGTCTGACCGGCGCGGCGCCGGACACGAACTGGATGACGAACGAGGGTCGCCGGATCCGAGCGGCCGCCGACCCAGCCGTCTGGGTCCTGACGCTTCGATCGCGCGGTCTTGGGGAGGGGCTGCGCGGGGCAACCGGGCTCTGCCCCACCGACTTGCTTGAGGGAATGGACTACACGCTCGCGCGCATGGTGCGCCCCATGACTCCCGGCGCATGCGGATCGCCGCGGGTCGTCCGCTCGGCGGCCGAGGCCGATTGGTAAACGGCGAAGCCGGCCATCGATCGCTCTTCCGGGCGGCGTTGTTCGCGCTCGGCGCGCTGACGCTCGCCGCCCAGGTGTCGCGCGCGGCGTCTCCGGACATGGCGTTCCTGCTCTACGCGGGCGGGAGAGTGCTGGATGGTGCCCGGCTCTATCGTGACATCGTCGAGATCAATCCGCCCCTGATCGTCTGGCTCAATGTCGGGGTGGCGTTCCTGGCGCGAGCGTGGCACCTCTCCGAGTTCTTCGTCTATCGGGTGGCCACGTTCGCGGTCGTCGTGGCGCTGTTCTGCTTCTGCGCTCGCCTGGTTGGCCGTTATCTCGTGCGCGACGATCCAGCGTTCAGACGCTGGCTCCTCCTCCTGCTCTTCTTCGCGCTGTTCCCGTTCTCCGGCGACGACTTCGGACAGCGCGAGCACTTCGTGCTGGCGCTGCTCGCTCCTTACCTGCTCCTCGTGGCCGCGCGGGTAGCCGGGCGCGCGCCCGCCGTGCGGTTCTATGAGGCGGCGGCCATTGGGCTCCTCGCCGGCCTTGCGCTCGCGCTCAAGCCGCATTTCGGGCTCGCATGGCTGGCCCTCGAGGGCTACCAGCGCCTGCGCCGACCCGCCGACCGTTGGCGGCTCAGCCCGGAGCTGGCCGGCACATTCGCGCTGCTGGCCGCCTACGTCGGCGCGATCGCCCTGCTCACGCCGGAATACTTCAAGGTGGCGATGGAGCTGGGGCCCACGTACGTCCGCTACCTGCGTGAGCCGCTTTCGTCCCTGATTCTGTTCGCGCCCGGCGCCGCTGTGGTCTTTCTGGCGCTCCTGGCGCACGTGGCGCTCCAGCGATACGAGCGCGATCAGATTCTCACCGCGGTGCTCACGACTGGGGTCGTCGGCTGCTATCTGGCTGGGGTGGCTCAGCAGAAGGGCCTTCCATATCACTTCTATCCCGCCGAGGCCCTCGCGTACGTCCTGCTTGGGCTCATCGCTCTCGACGGGCCGCCCCGGGCGGTGCGCCTCAGCGAGCGGGTCTACAGCCAGGTCTCCCGGGCTGCGGCACTCACGCTCGCGCTCCTGACGTTGGGGGGGGCCGCGATCGACGCGCTGGGCGGCAGTCCGTCCGAGCGCGAGGCCCGGGAGGACCTGTATGCGCGCGCCCGATTCATCCGGTCCCACGCGGCCGGCCGGCCGGTCGGCGTCCTGTCCTATCATCTCGACGGCGCCTTCCCGCTCATCACCTATGCGGGCGTACGTCTGGCGTCGCGCTTCCCCCACCTTTGGCTGCTGCCGGCCAGCTACTGGGACGCCCTCGTCGCGGGAGCCCCACTCGACTACCGGGACCCGGCCGAGATGGCGATGCCGGAGCGGTTCATGTGGGACGCGGTGCGGCAAGACCTGCTCCAGGCCAGGCCCGCGCTACTGCTGGTGCTCCGGCCCGCGCACGATGTGCCCCGGAACGGACTCCGGCGTTTCCAGTACATCCGCTACTTCGGGCGCGATCCGGAGCTGGCGCGGCTCTTCGAGGGGTACGAGCTGATCGCGGAGGAGGGGGAATATCTGGTCTACGGCGAGATTCCGGCGGGCGCCGCACGCACCGGGCCGCCGCCGTCGGCCGATCCCGGGACGTTGGAGATACGGACAGGCTCCTTGAGCGGGATGCACCTCCAGATCGCGGACCCGCGGTTTCTAGCCGGTGTCGTGCTGTTCGGCGTGCTCTGGGCTCTCATCGCCGTGCGGGATCGCCGCGCTGCGTCGGCGCCGCGCGGCGCCTGACTTTACCCGCTGCTCAGGGGTCCCAGGCGCCCAGCGTCCACACCCTCCACTCCGTAGCCATGTTGTCGTCGGTGATCACGCGCGCCGCGCCTGCGCCCCGGAGGGCGTCCTCCCGTGATTCGACCGTCGGCGCCGGCATGCCGGTGGGTGGCGCGATGGCCGGGTCGGCGAGCGCGAGAATCTGGTCCAGCCGGCGCTGGTGTGCGGGGTCCGTGAGATCCAGGGCGGGGCGGCCGTCGATCCGCAGCGCCTCGAGGCCTCGTCGCCAGGCATCGGTGTCGAACGGGAGGGGGCTGTCGCTCACCGCGGCGAAGTTCATGAACCGCAGGCCGTAGGGGAACACCGTGAACGCCGTCTTGAGGGCATCGGCTGAAGACGTCGTGTTGTAGTAATACACCCCGCCCGGGGCGAGATGGTTGCGCATGAGCTCGAGGAACTCGCGGGAGAGCAGGTTGGTCGCGTGCTCGCGCCAATGGAAGGAGATGTTGGCGACGATCAGATCGAAGCGCTCGTCGGGATGATGATTGAGCCAGCGGCGTCCGTCGTCGATGACGATCGTCACCTTGGGGTTGTGCAGCAGGCTCGCGACGTCGGGGTACCGCGGGATCAGCGCGAGGTATCCCCGATTGATCTCGACCACGGTGAGGTGCTCGACGCCCGGCAGGTTCGCCAGGATCTGCTCCCAGGCGCCCATCGAGAGACCGATCGCGAGGACGCGCTTCGGCTGCGGATGGAACGCCGGAATCGCCACCACCCGCACGAGCAGGTTGGGGTCGCTCACGAGATCGATCCGCGCGTATCCGTCATAGACGCCGCCGCCGAACACCCGGCCCGACGGCATGATGTTGATCACGCCGGCCCGGTTCTCCAGCGTGTTCGCGAACCGGAGCTCGGGGCGAAAACGCTGCTTGAACAGCAGCTTTTCGTAGAGCTGGTCGAAGAGTCGCGGCGTGGCCAGGACCGAGCCTGCCGCCGCGAGCACCAGCCCGACATAGGCGGCCGCCGGCGCGCGGCCGGCGCGCAGGAACACGGCCGCCAGCCCCAGCCCCACCAGCGCGATGAACACCGCGATGCGGCTGGACGGCCACCACTCCATCAATCCGTAGCCAGTGATCAGGCTCCCCGCCGCCGAGCCCAGGATGTTGGCGAAGTAGAGGATCGAAAGGCGCGAGCCCGCCTGCCAGTCGGGCGGAATCGCGGCGTGGCTCACCAGGGGCAGCGTCGCCCCCAGCAACACCGTCGAGAGCGCAACTGCCGGAAGGGCGATAAAGCAGCCCCCAATCGTGCAGGCCGACGTGAGTGCAGGTACCACGAGGTAGCCGACCGCGTTGGCGGCCACGGTGAAGGCGGCCAGGGCGAGAAGGCGCTGACGGCTCGCTCCGGCGGCCTTGCCCCGGCAGATCCTGCGCGCCAGCAGCCCCCCCGCGGCGAGCCCGTACAGGTAGAAGCCGAGCAGCAGGGCAAACGCCGGAGCGGTGCCGCCCGCCGCAAAGGCGAAGAGCCGGTACCAGAGAATCTCGTACGACAGCGCGACGAACCCGCTGAGCGCGGCGACTGCGAGGGCGAGGGTCATGCTCACGGCTGCCTCGCCTTCCCGCGCAGGCCTAGTGCCGCTGTCGCCGCGACGATCAGGTTGCAACCGGCCGCCAGCCACACCACGCGGGTCTGCCCCAGCAGTGGCATCAGGGAGTAGGCGGCCGCGAACGCCGCGACGGCGGAGCCGAGGGTGTTGATGAAGTAGAGGCCGCCGACCGCACTGCCGACATTGCCGAACCGGCGGACGTAGTAGGCGACGAGAATCGGCAGGGTTGCCCCCATCCCCATGGTCGGCGGGAGGATCGCGGCGAATGTGACCGCGGCGGTCGCCGCCGGCGGCAGGCCCAGCGTCCACCGCCCGACGGCGTGCAGCAGCGGCAGCGAGATCGCCCCGAACAGGCCGACACCGAGCTCCACCGCGGCGAAGCGGAGGACAAGCCGGCGAGGTTCCGCTCGGGAGAGCCTGCCCCCCAGGAGGCTTCCGATCCCGAGGCCCAGGATGAAGGCGGTGACGATGAGCGTCACGGCCTCGATCGTAATTCCGATGAGGGTGAACAGCGTGCGCTGCCAGACCACCTGGTAGAGAATCGCGGCGAAGCCAGAGACCAGGAACACGACCCGAAGGAGAACGTCCTCCCTGACCAACGCCGCGCCGCCAACGGGCACCTCGGCGCGTGACGTCACGCGGCTTCTCCTGCGAGGGCCGGCGCGGCGTAGGGGCGGCGGGGCGCCACCCACAGCCCGATGGCCAGAGTCGCGATGACCGCCACCCAGCCGACGGCGGGAGACAGCCGGCCGCTCGTGCCCAGGTAAACCAGCCACGCCAGGGTCACGAGCGCGCCCGCGAGAGGCCGATACCAGCGTGCAGGTGCCACAAGGGCCTCCAGGGTTGTCACGAACGGGACGGCCACGATCAGATCGATCAAATAGTGCTCGCCGAACCCGAGGGCTGCGATGCTGATTCCGACGAGCCAGAGGAGCGTCGCCGAGCGGAGCCAGCGAACGGGCCGGGCCGCGCGCCAGACGATCCACGCCCAGGCGAAATGGAGCGAGGGAATCGCGTTGCGGGGAAAGGCTGGAGGGACCTGCATCGCCGCCAGCGGGAGGGCTCCGGGACGCTCGCTCGGGAAGCCCGGGAATGCGTACACGGGCCCGGTCGCCGGGCAGATCCGGTAGAGCGCGGCACCCACGAAGCCCGTGAGCAGGCACACCAGCATGATGCGGCCGGGCCGCATGGTCGGGAGGGCGCTCCGGATCGCCACCAGCGCCACCACGGCGACCTCGACCGGCAGCGACACGTAGGCGAGCCGGGAAAGCGCCGCCAGCGCGGGCCAGGTCCCGAACACGCCGGCCACGGCGTAGCTCGAGAGTCCGCCGAGAGCACGATCGGCCTCGAGCAGCACGGCGTCCTGCGTCATCGGACCCCGGATGCTGAGAATCACCGGCACAGCCACCAGGACGATCCCGGGAATCCCGAACGCGGCCAGGGAGACGCTGCCGTCTTGCGGAGGGTGCAGTACCAGGTCGGCCAGTGCGCCGAGGCCGAGCAAAGCCCCCAGAGTCGCCGGATGGGTAGGCAGAGCGCCGAGGTCCCCGCGGTGCGCGATGCCCCAGACGAGGCCGAAACCGGCGCCGAGCAGCAGGGTTCGCCCCGCTCGGGCGAGATCAGGCTCGGCGAAGATCAACAGCAGGCTGCCGCATAGCGCAATGTTCAGGAAGTGGCTGGCCGGCGAGATCGCCCAGGCGACCAGGCCGAGCACCTCCCAGACGCCCGCCACCGCCAGGATCCGCCAAGGGCTCAGGCGGCGTTCGGCCGGGGGCGCCACCGTCGCGTCCTCCATGCGGCGTCTGGCCTCAGCGCGGAGTGCGGCCCGGCGGCGCCGAGCACCGGCCGAGCGTCTGGAGACCCGCCGACCCGGTGTCCGGCGCGTCGAGGGCGTGCTCCAGCATCACGCCCACCGAGTCGCAATACCACAGGCCCCAACCGGGCTCCCGCACCAACTCGTGTGCGAGGGGCGTATTCGGATCCACCAGCACCCAGCGGATCTTCCACCGGGTCAGGACGTCACGCCAGCCGGGCTCGAGATTCCACACCTGGAGGTACTCGTTGAAGAGCGCCTGGCCGTAGTGGTCCGTGCCCCCGTCGATGAACACCGGCATCTCGGGCCACTCATGCATGATCCATCCGCCCCAGATGAACTCGTTGAATATCGGCCCCGTCACACCCGCCTGCCGCCCCCGCTCGGCAACGGCGGCGGGAAACGCCGCGGGGTCGAACCGATCCTCGATGAGCTGAATCTCCGCGACGCGCCCGTGAAGCAGCCCCAGCCCGACCAGCAGTGCGGCCACGAGCCCGGCCGCGAGCCCGGAATAGGCGCCGCGGTACTCCCGCTGGAACACGCTCCGCGCCCGCCCGAGAATCGGCAGAGCGCGCCACTCGCGATCCACGTGCAGGGCAACGAGCGGGAGCGCCGCGATGGCGAACAGCTCGATGTTCCGCTGGGATACCAGCGCCATGGCGATGTTGCCCAGAATCACGAGCAGCCGGGCCCAGCCGGGCCGCCGTCCGCAGAGCGCGAGGGCTCCGATGACGGCGATCAGCACCAGGAGGAAGATCTTGCCGTTGATCGTGTGGAAGTTGGGCGACAGGAACTCGTTGGTCTGACGCAGGATGTCCTGCTGCCCGAAAAAGGCCACCACGTGAGCCAGCAGCCCGATCCCGTTCGGGTTCGCCAGGGTCGCGAGAACCGCGAGGCACAAGGCCAGTGCCCGGTGGCGCGCGGATGCGAGCCGCGGCCCGGGGTCCGCCGCCTGCCAGGCCTCCAGAAGATCGCCGACCAGGTACGCCCCGATCAGGATCAAGCCATAGGTGAAGCCGCCGTGGAGGTTGGCCCAGACGGCGAAGAGGAGCGGGTAGAGCCAAAGCGGGGCGGGTTCGTCGCGCTCCAGGAGCTCGAGCAGCAGGACCACGAAGACCAACGTGAACAGATGGGGCCGCGCCAGCCAGTGGCCCGCAGTGAGCACCGCAACCGCCGTGCTTACCAAGTAGGCGAGGAATGGGTCGCCGCCCCGGCGTACTATGAAGCGGGCAACGAGGGCGAACGTGAGCGCGAGCAGGAGACCCGCGAGGACCGCGACCAGAGCGAGCCCGCCCAGTCGCTCGGCTGCCGCGTACGCCACTTCGCTGCCCCACTCGAACGCGAGGAAGGGCTTCCCCCCCGCCGTGAATGAGAAGACATCGGTGCGCAGAATAGCGTGCTGGCTCAGCATGAGCTCGCCGAGGCGGAGGTGCCGCGCCAGGTCCCCGTCGCTACTCAGGAGCCGGCCGCTGAAGCCGACGGGAATCACGACGGCCCAAATGACGAAAATGATGTCGAAGAGGGATGGCTTCGGCCGCTGGCGGTCCCCGGTCATCGGGTCAGGCCAGGCCGGGGACCAAAGGCGCCTACCCGAGCCCGGTAGGCGGCGTAGGCAGGAAAGGTGGTCTCAAGGATCCGCTCCTCGTACCGGATCCTGAGTATCAGGAGGCCGAACCAGACCAGGAGTACCGTTCCGAACGGCAACGTCGGGTGGCGAAGCCAAAGCCCGGCATTGACGAATGCGTACGCAGCGTAGATTGGATGACGCGCAAAGCGGTAGGGCCCGGTCGTGACCAGCTCCCGGGCCTGGGGCTCCACACTGAACGCCCGCCGAAGCTGCCACAATGGCCACAGGGCCAACAACGCCCCAAACAGCCAGACCAGCCCTCCGGTGGTCGCGAGCGCCGGGTTGGCGGTGCGGGTGAGCCATTCGGGGTGATAGGCGCCGGCCAGCTCCAGAAATACCATCGGCAGGAAGGTGTGGGCGTACGCGACGACGCGTGGAAGCCACCCGACCGAGGTGCGCCGGGCCGGTCCGCGCAAGAGGAAGCTGGCGGCTACGAGCAGCTCCGCCGAGAAGGCGGGGATGACCGCCAGCCCGAACTCGGGGGCGCGCCGCCAGAGGCTGACCGCGAGCGCGGAAAATGCAGCGAGCCCGAGCCAGTCGCTCCAATGGTGCGTACCAGCGAGCCGCGGGCGGGTGGCGGTCCGAATGGGCCCCTCCGGTGGTCGGTTCAAGTGCGCGGGGATGGAGTTGATGATCCCGGGCGGGGAAGCACGATTTGGGCCGCCTGCAGGGCGTTGAGGGGCCCGAAAAGCCGGTAGCCTTGTAGTGCCGCCTGTTGCATAGGCGCCGCAATTCTGATCTGTCGCGCCGGGGCAAAGTTGAGAAGATTTGCGGCACCCGGATGGCCGGCTGAGCCGGCGATATCCGGCAGGTGCTGAAAGACTTCCGGATCCCTTGCGACGCCTGCGTGCGAGGGGACCGTTGTGCGGCTGCGACGACCGGCCCGCCTCGCGGACGCCTCCAACGGCGGGTGAAGCGATGTCCGGGCCGGTGGCCGCATCATGTCTCAATTGCCTGTGGCGTAAGACGTTGAGTGCACAATACCGCGGCGGTTCCAGAGGGGCACATGACTTGCGCCCGGGGTCGGTCGAACTTGCGACACCGCTGGACCCCTCAGAATCTGCACAGTCGTTGACGGTGGGCCAACGGTGGCCTGCCCGCGAGGGACCCCGCCGAACGTTCGGGGACCCAACTTCCCACCCGCCTGGCCGGACGGCCGAGGAGGATGCATGCAGTCGTTGTGGCGGACGTTCTGGAGCGATGAGGCCGGTCAGGGCCTCGTGGAGTACGCCCTGATCATCGCGCTCGTCGCGGTAGGGCTCGTCGCGATCCTGCTGGTGCTCAGGAATAGCATCGGCAACGTGTTCAACAACGCGGCCAGCGTGCTGAACAACGCGCCGGGCGCAGCCTTTCCGTGAGCTTGAGCGGAAGGTAAGGCCACCGGCAGCCGGGCAGGGGCAGATCTTTCGTTCTTGCCCTGCTGACGGCCTTGTACCTGATGCGTATCTTTGGCGTGCAGCAAACGGCCGCGAGCGTCCTGCTCGTTCTGGTGATGCTCGGGGCCAGTTGGACGGATCTCAAATCGCGGCGGATTCCGAACTGGCTCACCATGGGCGGGGTCATCGCGGGATTGGTCATCCGGGCGTGGATGGGACCGGGTGTGGTGCTGAGTGGGGTGCTTGGCGTTGCCCTGGCGCTGCTCCTGGCGCTGCCGTTCTTCGTCGCAGGCGTGCTTGGCGGAGGGGACGCCAAGCTGCTAATGGCGGTCGGGGCGTTCATGGGGCCGGGCGATCTGGCTTCGGCGTCGCTGGTCATTGCTGTGATCGGCGGCCTGGTCGCGGTGGTGGAGGCGGCCCGGCGCGGCGTGCTCTTGCCGACGCTCAGGGCGTGCGGATCGCTCATCGTCAGCTGGGTGACCTTCGGGCGGCGGCCGGCCAGCCTGACCGCCGCCGGTGGAGAGCGGCTCACGGTGCCCTATGGGATCGCGATCGCGGCAGGCAGCTTGCTGTGGTGGTTTGCGGGAGGGCTGATGTCATGAGGCTGCGCGCGTTGCGGGCCGAGACCAAGGGGCAGGCGCTCCTGGAGTTCGCGCTGATTCTTCCGATCCTGCTCATGCTGCTGCTGGGCATCATCGAGTTCGCCCGGGTCTGGAATATCGATCAGAGGGTGAGCGATGCGACGCGCGAGGGGGCCCGCCAGGCGGTGATAGCGGACCCGACCATCACCGAGCAGCAGGTGCACGACTTCGTGATGTTCCGGCTGGCTCAGGCGGGGGTGGATACGACGGTGGCAACAGTCGACTTCAGCCAGACCGGCGCGAACTGGAAGGCGACCGGCCTCCCACAGACGGCGACGGTGCGGTTCCCGTACTCGTTCATGTTCTTCAGGAGCGCGTTCGGCACGATCCAGATCGTCAGCTCGTTCACCATGCGGAACGAGTGAGGGAGCGTTATGGCACGTAAGAACCGACCGTTCATCTTGCTGGCGCTCGCCGTAATTTCCGGCGGCGCAGCCGCATACCTGGCGATGCAGTACATCCGCCAGCAGGCCCGACCGCTGATTTCCTCCGGGCCCAAGAACGCCGAAGTGGTCGTGGCCGCGCACGATCTGCCGCTGGGCACGGTGCTCGGCGAGCGTGACGTGAAGACGGTCGAATGGGTGGGAGGCGCGGTCCCGCTCGGCTTCATCGGCAGCATCCCTGAGGCCCTGGGCCGGGGATTGATCACCCCCGTCCAGGAGAACGAGCCGCTCCTCGAGGGCAAGCTGGCGCGCCGGGGCGCCGGCGGGGGCCTCCCCGTGATCATCGACCAAGGCATGCGCGCGCTGAGCGTGGCGGTGGACCAAGTGGTCGGAGTGGCTGGCTTCGTGCTCCCCTCGACCCGCGTGGACGTGCTGCTCACCATGAACGACGCCAGCGGCTCGAAGGAGCAGTCCACCCGGGTCATCATGCAGAATGTGAAGACCCTCGCGGCAGGTCAGTCCATCCAGCAGGATAAGGAAGGCAAGGCGCAGACGGTCCCGGTCGTGACGCTCCTGGTGACGCCGGAGCAGGCGGAGACCCTCGCGCTGGCCGCGAACCAGGGCCGGATCCAGCTCGCCCTCCGGAACATGCTCGACACGCTCCACGTGGAGACGCGGGGCACCCGCGTGAGCGCGCTCCTGTTCGGGCCGCCCGCCAATCGTGCCGCCGCCCCGCGGCCGCGGACCGCCGCAGCGGTGCGGGAGCTGAGCGTGCCGGAGCCGTCGCAGACGGTGATCGAGGTCTTCCGGGGTGGTGTGCGCTCGTTGCAGAAGTTCTAGTGGTCCGAGCAGGTCCGACGTCAACCCCAGCGGATGGGAGCGCCGTGAGCCAGCGTCTGCGTGGTCGGGTTCGGTCGTCCCTATCCCGGTGCCTGCCGGGACTCATCCTTCTGGCGGTGGCCGCCGCGCCCGCGCTCAGGGCCCAGCAGGTCTTCAGCCAGCCGGAGCGGGTGATCTCGGTGTCCAAGGGGGCCTCGGTGCTGCTGGTCAACCCGGTAGCGCTTCAGCGCTTCTCGGTGGGCGACCCGAGCATCTGCGAAGCGACGATCGTCTCGCCGACCGAAGTCGTGATCAACGGCAAGGGCCTCGGCTCCACCACGCTTCTCATCTGGGACAACTCCACCCAGGTCAAGGTGTACTCCGTTGAAGTGACCGCCGACGCGCCGGCGCTGGAGCGGTATCTCCGCCAGCTCATGCCCGACGAGCAGATCACGGTGACCGCGAGCGGCAACTCCGTGACATTGAGCGGCAACGTGAAGGATCCGGGCTCCGTGGGCCGGGCGATCGACATCGCCCGCGGCTCCGGGGCCACGATCATCGACAACCTGGTGGCACCGCCGGCGGTCCAGGTGCTGCTCCGGGTCCGCTTCGCGGAGATCAACCGCTCCCTGCTCAAGCGGTGGAGCACCCAGCTCCAAACGGTGAACCCGCAGATCCTGAGCGACAACGGCAACTACACCAGCTCGACCGATCCGAGTGCTACGGCCACGACGGTGAGCTTCCTGCTGGACAACCTGCCCGGGAACCCGCAGCTCCAGGCGCTGATCAACGCGGCCGAGCAGCGGGGCGACTTCCGCGACCTGGCTGAGCCCAACCTGATGACGCTCCCCGGCAAGGAGGCCTACTTCCTCGCGGGCGGCCGGTTCCCCTTCCCGGCGGTGCAGGGCGGCGGGGCGTCCAACGCGATCGGCGTCCAGTTCGAGGAGTTCGGCGTGCGGCTCCGGTTCACGCCGACGATCACCCGCAGCGGGGCCATCCGGCTCAAGCTGGCGCCCGAGGTCTCGGCCCTCGACTTCGCCAACGGCCTCGTGATCAGCGGGTTCACTATCCCGACGATCACGACCCGGCGGGCGGAGACCGAGGTGGAGCTGCGGGAGGGCCAGTATCTCGCCATCGCGGGGCTGCTCGACAACACCGTCACCGACAACATCACGAAGATTCCGTTCCTGGGAGACATTCCGATCCTGGGGCAGCTGTTCCGGTCGAAGAACCTGCAGCAGAAGCGGACCGAGCTTCTGGTGCTGGTCTCGCCCCACCTGGTGGTGGCGAGCGACCGGCCGCCGGCGCTTCCCACCGGCGAGCCGGGCGACTGGCCCTGGTCCAAGACATTCAAGAAGCCCGCGCCGGGCACGGTCCCGAGCACGCCGCAGGAGCCGGCGCCGGCGCCGCAGCAACCGCAGTAGAGGTAGAGGGGCCTGAGGAGGCGTATGCGTATGAAGCGCAGAGGACTGGAACGGCGGGGCGCGACGACGGTATTCGTCGCGCTGTCGATGGCCGCGCTGCTGGGGATGGCGGCGCTGGCGGTCGACATGGGGATGCTGCTCAAGGTGCGGGCCGACGCCCAACGGGTGGCGGACGCTGCCGCACTGGCGGGCGCGCAGGAGTTCATGAACGCGAGTCTCGGGACCAACCTCGATTCGGCAGTGGCCGAGGCGGTGGAGTACGCCGCCCGCAACTACATGGGCACCGAGATGATCGACACGAACGGGGTGATTCGCTCCGACTCGGCCGGGGGGAGCATCAAGCTCGCGAACGCGCCCGATGCCTACGTGCAGGTCCTCTCCGACAGCCAGAAGGTCCGGGTGTTCATCCGGCGGCCCATTCGGACCTGGTTCGCGCAGTACTTCAAGGTCTGGGGTGCCAACTTCGACTCCGTGACCGTGAGCGCGAAGGCCGCCGCGCAGGTGGTGAACGCGGGCACAGCGAAGTGCGTGAAGCCACTGGCCATGTCGGACATGTGGAACTCAACGACCGGCGCCGACGCGAACGGGAACCGGCTCGACGACACCGACCCGTCGGGCATCGCTCCGGAGGACTGGAAGTACAATGGAGACCCGTACTCCCGGTTCAACGGCCCGGGTGATCCCGCCGGCACCACCGGTTACGGCAGTCCCTTCCGGAACGGCAGCGGGCTGGGCGCACCGATGGGGGGAGATCCGGCGGGCAGCCAGTACCTGAACGACTACGGCCGGCCGGTGATCCTGAACACGCAGAACCAGTGGAGCCAGCAGGCGAACCCCGCGTTCACGCACAACGTCACGCTGCCGGTAGACAGCAGCCAGGCGCAGGCGTACCTGGGGTCGGACCCGGGCAACCCGGCCGCCTGGCAGGCCTGGAACATCGACCACTGCAACCCGGCCCCCATCGGGCTCAGCGCTCCACTTCCGAGCACCGCCACCGCGCCACCGGCGGACTCGGCGGCCATCGTGGACTCAACCAGCGCCGCCGTGCAGCGGCTCCTCGGGCAGGACCCGAACGCCTGCTGGGCCTCGTCCACCGACCCAATCACCGGCGTGACCACCGGCGCCGTGAAGCAGCTGGTCGGGGGCTCGTGCACCGGCGACTACACGGGCTGGCAGAACAGCGCTCGGGTGATCACCGTGCCGTTGTTCAATCCGAGTCAGGTGAACACCGGCATGAGCAACATCCAGTTCAACAACTTTGCGGTGGTGTTCGTGGACAACGTGGATCCGCTCACCTCCGCGATCAACGGGCGGCTCCTCTTCTTCGCGAAGAGCGTGGGGACCGTGCCCCCGCCGGGGTCACCGACCGGCTCGCTCATCAAGAAGCTGCAGTTGGTCGAGTAGGCTAGAGAAAGAGACGTGTCACCGTGACCGAGTCCCAGATTCGGGTCGCCATCATCTCGACCGACATTCGGTTCCGTGACCGTCTCCGCGAAGCGCTGACCGAGAGCGGGAAGGGTTTCCGGATCGCGCAGGAGCTGGCGCTCAAGTTCGCCGACTTCGGCGAGGAGCAGATCCGCGCGCTCCGCCACGCGGCCCCCGACCTCCTGCTCGTGGACCTGGAGGACGACCCCGATGTCGGGGTCAAGCTGATCCAGTTCCTGGCGGAGTCGCATGCGGGCCAGCGGGTCCTGGCCTTCGGGCCCTCGCTCTCGCAGTCCCTGCTTCTCGCCGCCATGCGGGCGGGCGTTTCCGACTACCTCCAGAAGCCGGTCGAGCCGGACGCGCTGGCGGCCGCCCTCCAGCGGGTCATCGTGCTGCTGGGACGCGCCACCGAGTCGGCCCGCAAGCCGGGTCAGGTCTTCTCGGTCTTCGGGGCCAAGGGCGGCACCGGGGCCACGACACTCGCTACCAACCTCGCCATCGTGCTCCACCGCCTCACCGGGAAGCGGACGCTCCTGGTGGATCTCGATCTCGAGCTGGGCGAGGTGGCGGTGCTCCTGGGCGTGCGCCCGCGGTTCAACCTGGTGGACATGGTGCAGAACTTCCACCGGATGGACGCCGGGCTGCTAGCCTCGTACATCGAGCAGCACCAGTCGGGGGTGCACCTGCTGTCGGCGCCGTTCCACCCGGAGCGGAGCGAGATCGCCTCGGCGGACGAGATCCGTAAGATCATCCAGTTCCTCAAGCTCCACTACGAGTACGTGATCGTGGATACGCCGAAGTCGTTCGCGCCGACCACGCTCGCGGCCTTCGACCAGTCGGAGCTCGTTTTGCTGATGGTGGCCCTGGACTTGCCGTCTCTGCGGAATGTCCAGCGCGGCCTGCCCCTGCTCAAGCGGGTCCTGCCGCGGGGCCTGGAGCAGACCCGATTGATCGTGAACCGGTACCAGCCGGACGAGGAGATCGGGCTCAAGGAGGTCGAGCAGACCCTGGGCCTCAAGGTGTTCTGGACACTGAGCAACGACTACGAGGCGGTGATCCGCTCGATCAACGCGGGCAAGCCGATCGTGCTCAACGGCAGCTCCAAGTACACCAAGGACGTGAAGGCGCTCGGCGCGCAGATCGCCGGGCTGGGAGCAGCGAAGGACCGGCCCCGCGGGAGCGCGAGCCGGCTCATGGGAACGCTGATGGGCAAGCTCGCGCGCAAGCCAGGAGACGAAGGATGACGGAGCCCGCGGATAAGGACGGCGCGAAGGCCAGGAATACGACCGACACGCGCTTCAAGCTGCCCTGGGAGCGGGCGACGGAACCGCCGTCGCAACCGACACCACCGGTGCGGTTGGACACGCCCGTCGTCTCCGGGGCCAAGCAGCATTTCTTCCAGGAGATCAAGGGCCGGGTCCACCGGAAGCTGATCGAGCGGCTCAACCTCTCGAGTCTCGACAAGCTGTCGCGGGATCAGGTGGTGGACGCGATCCGCAAGGTCGTCCACGATCTGCTGGCGCAGGAGTCCGCTCCGCTCAACTTCGAGGAGCGGGAAGAGCTGGTGCGGCAGGTGCTGGACGAGATCTTCGGGCTGGGGCCGATCGAGCCACTGATGCAGGACCAGGAAGTGTCCGACATCCTCGTCAACACCTACAAACAGGTGTACATCGAGCGCTACGGCAAACTGGAGACGACCGACGTCCGTTTCCAGGACGACAGGCACCTGCTCCAGGTCATCGACCGGATCGTCTCGGCGGTGGGCCGGCGGATCGACGACTCCTCGCCCATGGTGGACGCCCGCCTGGCCGACGGGTCCCGTGTCAACGCGATCATCAAGCCGCTGGCGATCGACGGGCCCCACCTGTCGATCCGCAAATTCAAGCGCGACGCCCTGAGCGGCGAGGACCTCCTGGCCAAGGAGAGCCTCACCGAGCCGATGCTCGAGCTGCTCAAGGGCATCGTGCGCGCCCGGCTCAACGTGATCATCTCGGGCGGCACGGGCGCCGGCAAGACGACGCTACTGAACGTCCTCTCCGGGTTCATCCCGGTGACGGAGCGCATCGTTACGATCGAAGACTCGGCGGAGCTTCAGCTCAAGCAGCCGCACGTGGTCCGCCTGGAGACCCGCCCGGCCAACATCGAGGGCACGGGCGAAGTACCCCAGCGCCTGCTCCTCATCAACGCCCTCCGCATGCGGCCCGACCGGATCATCATGGGTGAGTGCCGCGGCGGCGAAGCGGTGGACATGCTCCAGGCTATGAACACCGGCCACGACGGATCCGTCACCACGGTGCACGCCAACGGCCCCCGCGACGCCCTGAGCCGCATCGAGACGATGGTTTCGATGTCGAGCCTCGATCTGGCGGAGCGTGCGGTGCGGCAGCAGATCGCGAGCGCGGTGCAGGTCGTGATCCAGGTGAGCCGGTTGAGCGACGGCTCGCGCAAGGTGATCCAGATTGCCGAAATCTCCGGTATGGAAGGCGACGTGATCACCATGCAGGACATCTTCGTGTTCGAGCGCATGGGCATCGGCGAGGATGAGAAGGTCCTCGGCCGGTTCCGGGCCTCGGGCATCCGGCCGAAGTTCACCGACCGGCTCAAGGCCTACGGCATCGACCTCGGTCCGCTGCTCTTCATGAACCGCGGCGAAGGCGGCAACCGCGCCGCCGGCGGGGGTCGCTGGTGAGCCTGCCCTCGACCTCCCTGCTCTCCGCCGGGCTCGTCTTCCTCACGGTCGTGCTCGGGACGCTGGGGCTTGCCCTCCTGCTCGAGGTCGTGCAGGAGGGGCGCCGCCGGAAGCAGATGGTCAAGGAGCTCAAGAGCCTCGCGGTCCTCGACCAGGAAGCACTGAGCGGCTCAGGCGGCCTCCTCAGGCGCCCGGCGGATCAGCAGCCGGCGTGGATGCGGTCGCTGGGGGCGTTCACGCCCAGCCTTCGCGACCTCGGGATCCTGATCCAGCAGGCCGGTCTGCCGTGGCGGGTGGAGACACTGGCGCTCATATCGGCGGGCCTCGGGATGGGTCTCGGGATTGCCGTGCTGGTCGCCACCAACATAATGCCCCTCGCCGTGCTCGCCGCCGCGTTCGGGGCCTTTCTTCCCATCTTCTACCTGCGACGGAGACGGAAGCTGCGTAGCGAGGCGTTCGAGTCCGGGCTGCCCGAGGCCATCGACTTGCTGGCCCGGACGATCCGCGCCGGCCATCCACTCTCGGCGGGCCTCAAGATGGTGGCCGAAGAAGCGAGCCAGCCGATCGCGGGCGAGTTCCAGCAGACCTTCGAGGAGCAGCGGTTCGGTCTCCCGTTCGACGACGCGATCATCGCGATGGCGGACCGGGTGGACCTGGTGGACGCGCGGATCCTGGTGACGGCGATCCTGATCCAGCGCGAGGTCGGCGGCAACCTGGCGGAGGTGCTGGACAATCTCGCGAGCGTGATCCGGGCACGGTTCACGATCCGCCGGCAGCTCCGGGTCTACACGGCGCAGGGCCGGTTCACCGGCTACACGCTGGCGCTGCTACCGATCATCGTGGGCACGCTCATCTACATGCTCAACCCCAGCTACATGCAGCTCCTGTTCACCCATCCGCTGGGCAAGCTGATGGTGACGGTCGCGGCGGTCATGCAAGTCGTCGGGTACTACTGGATCCGCCGTATCGTGGACATCGAGATCTGAGGCGCACGTGATCCTACTCGTTGCCCTCGCGCTCATCGCTCTGTCGGTCACGCTCGTCGTGCTGTTCCTCGGCGAAGTGGCGCCGGGGCAGCAGAGCGCGATCAATGCCCGGTTGGCGGAGCTGGAGGGGACCGAGACGGCCGTGCCCGAGTCGATCCTCCGCCGCCGCCGGCAGGCCCGCGCGGAGCGGCTGGGCTCGCTGGTGCAGGCGCTGGGCGAGCGGATCGAGCCGACGCAGAAGGACCTCCCGCAGCTCCGGTTGCGGATGCTTCAAGCCGGGTACACCAGCCCGGCCGCGGTTCCGATCTTCCTCGGAGCCCGGATCGCGCTCCCGATCGCCATGGGGTTCAGCGCGCTCACCATCCTGGGATTCATCGGACCTACCAGCTTCACCGCGCTGATCGGGACCCTGTGGTTCGCAGGGCTCGGATACGTCGGGCCGTCCGTATACGTCAACGGGCGCATCCGCACCCGACAGAAGGAGATGCAGAAGGCTCTCCCGGACGCCCTCGATCTGATGGTCGTCTGCGTCGAGGCCGGTCTCGGGCTCAATCAGGCACTGGTGCGGGTCTCGGAGGAAATCGAGCGGCTGAGCCCCGTCTTGAGCGAGCAGCTCGCGCTCGTGAACCTCGAGATCCGGGCGGGCACGGGCCGCGAAGAAGCCTTCCGCAACATGGGCGAGCGCACCGGACTCGACGATATCAAGTCGCTCATGGCGATGTTGATCCAGACGGACCGGTTCGGTACGTCGATCGCGCAGGCTCTCCGGGTGCAGGCAGACACGCTGCGGACCAAGCGGCGGCAGCGGGCCGAGGAGGCGGCGGCCAAGACCACGATCAAGCTGGTCTTCCCGCTCGTGCTCTTCATCTTTCCGGCCATGTTCGTGGTCATTCTCGGCCCGGCGCTGATCCAGATCTTCGAGACGCTCGGGAACTACTGAGCATGCGCGTCCTGCGGGCCACGAACCACCGAGGGCCGGTCCTTGGCGACCGGATCGCCGTCGCCGACGGCTGGTGGTCGCGCTTCAAGGGATTGCTGGGACGGCAGCGGCTGGAGCCCGGAGAGGGGCTGCTGCTGGAGCCGTGCCGGGCCGTGCATATGCTGGGGATGCGGTTCGCGCTGGACGTGGCTTTCCTCGACCGGGACGGCACCGTCGTCGCGGCCTATACGGACCTCCGGCCCGGCGCCCGTACTGGGTGGCACCGCGGGGCGGCCGCCGCGCTGGAGCTGCCGGCGGGTACGCTTGCCGTGAGCGGCACGCGCGAAGGTGATCACATCGTGTGGACCGAGGAGGCACGCCCGTGACCGCCACGACCGCACCCAAGGCAGGACGCGCCGGGGAGCCGCTCCGGCCGCCGCTGCCCGAGACCCTGGCCGAAACGGGGCTCTCGGCCGAGTTCGTCGTGGACCTGATGCTCAAGACGCTGTACCTCCAGGGCCCACGCACCGGCCAGCAGCTGATGGAGACGATCAAGCTGCCGTTCCCCTTCCTGGACGAGCAGCTCCTGGCCCTCCAGCAGCGGCGGCTGGTCGAAGTGCGGGGCAGCCGCGGCGCCGGGCGGGGCGGCTACATGTTCGACCTCACGGGCGAGGGCCGCACCCGCGCTCGAGAGGCGCTCGAGTCGAGCCAGTACGTCGGCCCGGCCCCGGTGCCGCTGGAGCAGTACCGCGAGTGGTGCCACTACCAGTCGATCTCGCGGGTGCACGTGACGCGGGAGGAAGTGCGGGTGGGGTTCCGGCAGATGGTGATCGGCGATCCGGTGCTCGAGATGCTCGGCCCCGCGATCAACTCGGCCAAGTCACTGTTTCTGTACGGTGGCCCCGGTAACGGCAAGACGCTCATCGCCGAGACGATCTCGGGGCTGCTGGGCGGGAACCTGTACATCCCGTACGCGCTCGAGGTCGAGGGGCAGATCCTCGTGCTCTACGACCCGGTCTACCACCACGAGGTGGCGGAAATCGACCCGGAACCCGACGGCGACGGGCCGACCTGGCTCAAGCACGTGCCCGAGCACGACCGCCGCTACGTGCTGGTCCGGCGGCCGGTGGTGATCACCGGCGGTGAGCTGACACTAGACCAGCTCGACCTGCAGTTCGACGCGTACGCCAAGATGTACCAGGCCCCGTTCCAGCTGAAGGCGAACGGCGGCGTGCTGATCCTCGACGACTTCGGGCGGCAGCGCACCGCGCCGCGCGATCTGCTCAACCGCTGGATCGTGCCGCTCGAGAAGCGGATCGACTATCTGTCGCTGCACACCGGGAGCAAGTTCCCGGTGCCGTTCGACTCGCTGCTGATTTTCTCGACCAATCTCTCGCCCCACGAGCTGGTGGAAGAGGCGTTCCTCCGCCGGATTCACTACAAGCTGCACGTGCTCGGCCCGACGGAGGAATCGTACGAGGAGATCTTCCGCCGGTGCTGCGCCGAGCGGGAGATTCCGTTCGAGGATTGGGCGGTGCCGCAGCTGTACGAGCATTATTACGGGACCCGCGGGATCACTCCCCGCAACTGCCACCCACGAGACGTGCTGGACCACTTTCTCGACCTGGTCCGGTACGTCGACGCGCCGGCCCGGCTCACGCCGGACCTGCTCGAGCGGGCGTGCAACTCCTACTTCCTCGATGCCCCGCAGGAGGACTCGTGACCGGCACGCCGGGCCCCCACGTCCCCACTCCGGAAGAGCAGGCGCGGCACCGCCCCGAGGTCGTATTCCTTCACCGGCTGGAGGCGCTGGAGCGGGAAAATCGCCGGCTGCGCCGATACAGCTCGTACGCGTTCATGGGCCTGGCGGTGCTGCTCGGGCTCATCGTGGCACTGGTGTGGGCCAGCGGCCGGCACGGGGCTCCCGGCAGCGTCGCCGAGGAGGTCGCCGCCCGCCGGTTCATTCTCCGGGACGCGGTCGGCACCGTTCGCGGCGCATGGGGGATCGGCGACGACAGCGCCGTGCGGCTGGTGCTCCAGGATTCCGCCGGCCGGCCTCGGGTCAAGCTCAGTCTGCTCCAGGACGGGACCTCCGGCGTCTCGTTCTCGGATGTGGCCGGGCGTCCGCGCGCGGTGTTCGCGCTGCTGCCGGACCAGAGCGGCTCGATGGCGTTCGCGGACGAAATGGGGAAGACCCGAACGGTACTGGGGATCTCTCCGGACGGCGCCGCCAACATCGTGTTCGCCGACCGGGCGGGCTCTACCCGGGCCGGACTGGGCGTGGACGCCGCGGGCCGCAGCACCTTCACCCTCGCCGACCGGCTGAACGAGACGGCCCAGGCCCCGGCGCCGGCGGTGACCGAGAGCGCGGCGGCCGAGCCGTCCGACTCGGACGCGGCTGCCAAGGCGCACACCGCCCCCCCCAAGCGCAAGCGCTGACCATTTCCCAGGGGGCAGGCGGGACCGGGCCGGAGGACCTAGAGTCCTCCGGCCCTTCTTGATGTAGATTCTCGGATCAATCGTTGCGAGGATGCTGCCAATGCATCGACTAACCGCTCTCATCTGTCTTTCGCTCGGCGCCGGCGGGGCGCTGGGGTGCGCCGTCAACCCCGTCACCGGCAAGAGCGAGCTCTCCCTGGTGTCCGAGGCCCAGGAGATCGACATGGGCCGGCAGAACGCCCAGAGCGTTGCCCAGAGCATCGGGTACTACAATGACGCGGCGATCCAGGCCTACGTGGCGGGCATCGGCATGAAGATGGCCGCGGCCTCCGAGCGGCCCCAGCTCCCCTGGGAGTTCCACATCGTCAACGACGCCGCGGTCAACGCGTTCGCGCTGCCAGGCGGGTTCATCTTCGTGACCCGCGGGCTCATGACGTCCATCACCAACGAGGCGGAGCTCGCCACCGTGGTCGGGCACGAGATCGGACACGTGACCAACCGGCACTCGGTGCAGCAGATCTCCCGGGCCCAGATCGCCCAGATCGGGCTTGGGGTCGGCTCAATTCTGAACTCCACCGTGGCCCAGCTCAGTGGCGCGTTCGGCCAGGGGCTTGGCGTCCTGTTCCTCAAGTACGGGCGGGACGCGGAGAACGAGGCCGACCTGGCGGGCTTCCGCTATGCGTTGAACCAGGGGTACGACGTCCGGCAGATGATCAACATGTTCCAGACGCTCCAGGCCCTGAGCCAGCTGAGCGGCGGCGGCGGGCGGGGGCGGGTGCCGGAGTGGCTCTCGACCCACCCCGATCCCGGCAACCGGATCAAGACCACCGAGGGCCGTCTGGACACCCTGCACAAGGACTTGAGCAACGCGGTTGTTCTGCGGGACGAGTACCTCCAGCGGATCGACGGGATGGTCTACGGCGAGGATCCGCGGCAGGGGTTCTTCCAGGGCCCCGCGTTCCTCCACCCGGATCTCCGCTTCCAGCTCCAGTTTCCCGACGGCTGGAAGACGCAGAACACGGCCGATGCCGTGGTGGGCGCGAGCCCGAACCAGGACGCGATAATCCAGCTCCAGCTCGCGGGAAAGACCGCCCCGGCGGACGCCGCGCGTCAGTTCCTCTCGCAGCAAGGCGTACAGGCCGGCCAGGGAACGACGCAGTCCATCAATGGGCTGCCGGCGGCGTCGAGCTACTTCGCTGCCCAGACGGAGCAGGGGCAGGTGGAGGGCCTGGTGACCTTTGTCTCACACGCCGGGAACACCTACGGCATCCTGGGGTACACGGGCGCCGGCGGTCTCAAGGCGTACGACCAGGCTTTCCGGACGACTGCCGGGAGCTTCCGCGAGCTCAAGGACCCCGCGGCGCTCAACGTGCGCCCGGCGCGGATCGATCTGGTGAAGGTGGACCAGGAGATGACGCTCACGCAGTTCCACCAGCGGTACCCCTCGACGGTGAAGATCGAGGAGGTGGCGCTGATCAACGGGCTGGACGGTCCGGACGCCACGCTGCGGCCGGGACGGCAATACAAGCGGGTGGTGGCGGGCGGGAAGTGAGAAGTGAGAGGTGAGAAGGGAGAGGACCCGCCTTCTCCCTTCTCACTTTTCACGCCGTTCCCACCAGCTCCCTCGCCCGCTCGAATATCCCATACCACATCTCCCGGGTGAGCTTCCCGGTGTTGGTGTTCTGCCGGCTCGGGTGGTAGGAAACCAGCAGGATCCGCCCGTCGGGCAGCGTCGTCTCGGCACCGTGCGAAAACGGGGGCCGCTTGGCCGGCGGAAGCCGCTCCCACCATCCGCTCGCGCGGAGCCAGGTCTCCCAGGCCACGCGGCCGAGCGCCAGCACGACCTTCACCGAGCTAAGGAGCCCAACCTCGCGCTCGAGGTAGGGCCGGCAGCGGACCAGCTCTTCGCGGGTGGGCTTGTTGTCGGGGGGAGCGCAGCGGGCAGCGGCGGTGATCCAGCAGCCGGTGAGCGTGAGGCCGTCGTCCCAGCTCCGGGACTCGGCTCGATCGGCAAAGCCGTAGCGGTGCAGCGCGTCGTAGAGCCAGTCGCCGCTGGAGTCGCCGGTGAACATCCGCCCGGTGCGGTTGGCGCCGTGCGCGGCGGGCGCGAGACCCACGATCAGGAGCCGCGCTCGGGGGTCGCCAAACGCGGGCACCGGCCGTCCCCAATAGGTCCAGTCCTGGAATTCCCGCTTCTTGGTGCGGGCCACCCGCTGTCGGTACGCGACCAGGCGGGGACAGCGTTCACAGCTTACGATCGCCCGCTCGAGCGCGGCCAGCTCCCGGGCGGTCGACTGGGTCAGCTCACTCTCCGCGTCTTCCGCTTCATGAAGTCCATGAGAATGAACTGTCCGAGCGTCATCGTATTGGTGAAGTACGCCTTCCCCTTGCAGATGGCCGCCACCTGCTTGACGAACTCCACCAGGCTCCGGTCGCGCGCCAGCATGAATGTGTTGATCATGATGCCGCTGCGCCGGCAGTTGGCGACCTCGCGGTAGGTGGCGGCCAGGATCTGCGGGTCGAGCCCCATCGAGTTCACGTAGATCCGGCCGTCGGGCATGGTGAGCGCGGACGGCTTGCCGTCCGTGATCATGATGATCTGGCGCATGTCCTTCTTCTGGCCCAGCAGGATGCGGCGGGCCAGCTTGAGCCCCTCGGCGGTGTTGGTGTGGTAGGGACCGACCTGCGCCGCGGCGAGGGCGCTGAGCGGAATCTCCTCGGCCGAGTCGTGGAAGAGAACGACGCGGAGACTGTCTCCCGGGAACTGGGTGCGGATCAGGTGGGTCAGGGCGAGGGCCACCTTCTTGGCCGGGGTGAAGCGGTCCTCGCCGTAGAGGATCATCGAGTGGGAGCAGTCGAGCATGAGCACGGTCGCGGAGGACGAGCGGTACTCGGCCTGGCTCACCATCAGATCTTCGTACTCGAGATTGAGCGGGACGCCCAGCCCCTCGCGCGCGATGGCGCTGCCGAGTGTGGCGGGGACGTCGAGGTTGAGCACGTCGCCGAACTCGTACGGCTTGCTGGTTCCCTCGGTCTCGACGCCGGTGGCGAGATACGGGGTCTCGTGAGCTCCGAAGCTCGACTTGCCCACGCTCCCGAGCAGGTTCTTGAGGGTCTTGTAGCCGAGGAAATCGATGCCCTTCTCGGTCAGGTTGAACTGCACCTGCTGGGCGGCGGACTGGGCCTTGCCGCCCGGGCCGAACATGGACTGGTACCCCCCCGGCACCTGGGGCGCTTGGGTGACGTTCAGGTACCCCTCGTCGATCAGCCGCTGTACGATCCGGTCCAGCAGCTCGCCCAGCTGCCGCTCGATCTCCTTGTCGCGCTCCGGGTCGCCGGTGCCCTCGCCCCGAAGGACCTTGAGCATCTCCGGGGTGAGCTGGCCGGAGTCCATCAGCGCCTTGAGCACGGCCTGCTTGAGCGCCTCCAGCGAGCGGTCCCCGTCTTCCATCTCGTCTTGCCAGAACGACTGGCCCTGCCCGGCGAAGCCGGACTGGAGGAGGAAGTCGCTCAGCTGGTCGAGCAGACCCTGGAGATTGACGGCGTCAGCCAGCTCGGGGACGAACTTGGAGTACGTGGTGAAGCGCATGGCCGAGAGGTGGACGGTGAGTAGAACCGCGAACACGGGGCATTGGAGGCATCCCCTGCCTTCTCAATGCTACCCCCGATCCCCGGAAGGTTCAACGCGGACCCTCTGGGGGCCGGACCCCCTGTTCACCGCTTACCGTTCACGGTTCACTGCCGTGGCCCTGTTCACTGTTTACCGTTCACCGTTTACTGTTGTCCGGTGTCCATCGCCATAACCGCCGCCGCGTCCGCCCTGCCCAGGGCCGCCGCTCTCCGGCTCCGCTCCACCTTCGCCGCCCTCCGCCACCGGAACTTCCGCCTCTTTCTCATCGGTCAGTTCGTGTCGCTCTGCGGCACGCTGATGCAGCAGGTAGCCCTCGGCTGGCTGGTGCTCGAGCTGACGAACTCGCCGTTCGCAGTCGGGCTGGTGACGACGCTCGGCTCGCTTCCGATCCTGCTACTCACGCTCTATGGGGGTGTCGTGGCCGACCGGGTGGACAAGCGGCGGTTCGTCCTGCTGCTCCAGTCTCTGATGCTGCTCGAGGCCCTCGCCCTCGCCATCCTGACGGTGTTCCACTGGATCACGGTCCACTGGATCATGGCGCTCGCCGTGTTCGCGGGGCTGCTCTCGGCGTTCGAGGTGCCGACCCGCCAGGCGCTGGTGGTAGATCTGGTGGAGCGGGAAGATCTGATGAATGCGCTGGCCCTCAGCTCGATGGGGTTCAACGTGGCGCGCGTGATCGGCCCCGCGGTGGCCGGGGCCCTGATCGCGGCGTTCGGGCTGGCGGCCTGCTTCTTCGCCAACGCCGCGAGCTACCTCGCCGTCGTGGCCAGCCTGGTCATGATGCGGACCGCGCCGCCCGCGTCGGGCTCCCGCCCGAACGCACTCGCCGCGATGAAAGAGGGCTTCCGCTACGTGCTGGACAACCGGTGGCCCCGCGCGCTGGTGGTGCTCATCGCGGGCTTCGCCATCTTCGGGTTCCCCTTCATGATCATGGCCCCGGTCTTCGCCCGCGACGTGCTCAAGGTCGGAGCGTCGGGATACGCCGCGCTGGTCTCGGCGATCGGCGTCGGCGCGGCGGCTGGAGCGCTGGGCCTGGCCGGGTTCGGGAAGCGGTACCGGAAGGAGCGGCTGCTGATCGCCGCGTCATCGCTCTTCGGCGCCACGCTGGCCTGCATCGCGGTGGTGTCGAGCTTCTCGGCATCACTCGGCCTGTTCACGCTCGCAGGGTGGACGATGGCGGCCAACGGGATCCTAGGGAACACGCTGCTCCAGATCCAGGCGCCGGACCATCTCCGCGGCCGGGTGATGGGCGTCTACTCGTTCCTGGTCCTCGGACTGGCGCCGATCGGCTCGTTCCAGGCTGGCATCGTGGCGGAGCACCTCGGCGTGCGCTATTCCATCGGGCTGGGCGGCGCGGCGTGCTGCCTGATCGTGGCAGGGGTCGCCTGGTATCTGGGGCGGACGCGACCGTGAGCGGACCATGCTGATCACCGTCTCCCGCCAGTACGGCGCCGGCGGCTCTGAGGTCGCGGGGCGCGTGGCCGACGCGCTCGGGTGGCGGCTGGTGGACAACGAGCTGCTCGAGCGGGTCGCGGCGCGTACCGGGATCTCGGCGGAGGAAATGGCCGGCATCGAGGAACGGACGCCGAGCTTCATCGAGCGGCTCGCGCGGGTGCTCGCCACGTCCACGCCGGAGCTCTTTCCCCCGGCCACGGGCACGGTGCCGGAGCTGTCCGAGGCCACCCTGGTGCGGATCACCGAGGCGGTGGTCGAGGAAGCGGCGCGGGCGGGACGGGTGGTGCTGGTCGGCCGGGCGGCACCGGCGGTGCTGGCACGGGAGCGGGACGCACTGCATGTGAAGCTGGTCGCGTCGAAAGGCTTTCGGATCAAGGTCACGGCGGAGCGGCTGGGGCTCGATTTCAAGGAAGCCGAACGGGTGACGCTGCAGACGGACGCCCAGCGGGAGCGGTACCACCGAGAGCACTACTCCCGCGACTGGGCCGATCCCGTGGGGTATCACATCGTGCTCAACACCGAGCGGCTGGGGTACGACGGGGCGGCAGAGCTGATCGTCGGCGAGGCGAGGAGGAGGGGATGGAAGTAGGCAAACGGTGAACAGTGAAGTGAACGGTAAACAGTAAACCGTAAACGGGGGACTCCGTGCAACGCGGAGTTCCCCGTTCACTGCTCACCGTTCACTGCTTACCCGAAGGAAATCCCACCTTTCCCGTACCCCGGATCCCGTCTCTCCGGCTTTGCCCGGGTGTAGCCCAACTCCTCGCTCCGGCTGATGCGCTTCTGGGCCGCGAGGCCCTCCAGCACCAGCTCACATGCGGCCACGCCGTAGCCGGCGTCGCCGCGCGGTGCCAGGCCGACGTCGCTCACGACGTCCACGAGCCCGGGCACCACGCCGAATCCCTTCACGCAGACCTCGGCGCGCTCGTCACCCGAGATCTTGAGCGCGCCGCCCTGATCGAACCAGGCGACGATCCGGCTGAGGTCGGCGCCGCCGGCCCGCTCATCGAGCACGCGCCCGGCGGCGCGGCGGATCAGCTCGCGGGCAATGGCGTCCCCACCCTGGAGCTCACCCTCATACTCGAGCTCGAGCTTGCCGGTGATAGCGGATGTGGCGGCGTAGACGTCGCTGACGCGGGGCACGGCGCGCCGCTCGCCCAGCGCGATCGCCCGGCGCTCCGCGTTCGAGACGACGCTCTCCAGCACGCTGATCGGGAGCCGTTGACTCACGCCGGAGCGGCGGTCGACCCGCTTGTCCTCGCGGGCCTCGAAGGCCACGCGCTCGACCAGCTCCAGGATGAAGTCGGGTACGTCCACCTCCGGCCCGTCCCGCCGGGTCCACGCCTCCTGCGCCGTGATCTCCATGCCGAGCTGCACGGTGCGGGGGTAATGGGTGATCACCTCGGATCCGATGCGGTCTTTCAGCGGGGTGATGATCTTGCCGCGCGCGGTGTAGTCCTCGGGGTTGGCCGTGAACGCGAGCAGCACGTCGAGCGGGAGACGCACCGGATAGCCTTTGATCTGGACGTCACCTTCCTGCATGATGTTGAACAGGCCGACCTGCACCTTGCCGCTCAAATCCGGCAGCTCGTTGATCGCGAAGATGCCGCGATTGGCGCGGGGCAGGAGCCCGAAGTGCATGGTCAGCTCGTCGGAGAGCAGATGCCCGCCGCGCGCGGCCTTGATAGGATCCACGTCCCCGATGATGTCGGCGATGGTCACGTCGGGCGTGGCGAGCTTCTCGACGTAGCGCTGCGAGCGATCGAGCCATCCGATCGCCGTCGCGTCGCCGCACTCGCCAAGGCGGTCCCGGGCGTACTTGGAGATGGGCGCGAACGGGTCATCGTTCACCTCGCTACCCGCCACGATCGGAACGCGCTCGTCGAGGAGGGACACCAGCTGGCGCAGGATCCGGCTTTTCGCCTGCCCGCGCAGGCCCAGCAGGATGAAGTGATGCCGCGCCAGGAGCGCGTTCACGAGCTGGGGGAGGATGGTGTCCTCGTAGCCGACGATGCCGGGGAACAGCTCCTCTCCGGCCGTGAGCCGGGTTACAAGATTGGCGCGGATTTCGTCCCGGACTGTGCGCCCGCGGAGGGGGGGATCGGCCCAGGGACTGTTGCGGAGCTCCCCGAAGGTCCGGGGCTCGATGCTGTGCGATTTCACGAAGTTACCTCGACTCGGAGGCCCCGGCACCGCGCCGGGGTTCCTCTTGGCGGAACGTGGCCGTATGGGGCCGCCGGGGCAAGTCCGGCAGGGCCAGGGCCGCACCCGACATTGCTAAATCGGCCCCCCACGGCGGCTTGACAAACGCCGATAGCGCCTTACCTTCGCACGCCGTATGCCGGACGACAGTGACGGCATGCGCGCTACATTTTACTGGACACCCAACCCCTCGAAGGAGCAACACATGATGAAGACACTTTGCCTGGCCGCGGCGCTCGCGGTTATGGCCTGTGCAGGCGAGAAGAAAGCGGAGGCCCCGGCTTCGTCCGAAGCGCCGGCCGCCGCACCCGCCGCCGGCGGCATGGACAGCACGATGATGCATCACGACAGCACCATGGCGCGGGACACCAGCAAGAAGATGTAAGCGCGCAAGCGCGATCGTCGCACTGTCGCCGCGAGCCCCGGGGAGCACGCTCTACCGGGGCTCGGTCGTTTCCGCCCCTCAGCCGTCGAGATCCTCCGCCGCGAAGGGCAATGCGACCACCCGCGCCGCCCGCCCGCCCGCCTCGACCTCGGCGCCCAGGCCCACCTCCCGGCGAATGGGCGAGAGTCCCAGCAGCCGGTCGTCGAGCACGAGCGTGGAGCGCACGCTTCCGACCGCGCGTCCCGACGCCGTGACCGCGTCGCCCTCGAGCGGCGCCGGGCTTCGCCACACGAGGCCCCGTAGCTCGCGGTTGGTGTGCCCGCGGAAGTGGAGCCGCGCCACGGTCTCCTGCCCCACATAGCAGCCCTTGGTATAGGAGACGCCTCCCAGCTGGTCGAAGCGGACTTCCTGCGGGAGCGTCCGCTCGTCGATCTCCGCGCCCAGGGCCGGCCAGCCGGCCAGGATCCGGGCGGCCTCCGCGTCCTCCGGCGTCCCAGGCTCGACCCCCACCGCCGCCAGCGCCGCGGCGAACTGGCGGATCCCGCCGCGCGGCCCGAGGGCCACCGCCGCGAACGGCGCCGTCTCCGGTGCGAGGCCGAGCAGCAGGCGGCCCTCGGGATACTCGAGCGTCGCCGTGCGACCGGCGGCATCGGGGATGGGCTGGATGGGCGAGCGCGCGAGCGCGGCGAACGCCTGCGACCCCAGCAGCCACGCGACCTCCACCTGGCCGGTCGCGTCCGCGATGCGGGCGAGCCGTGGCGGCACCTGCCGGCGGAACAGCTCGTGGGATGCAAGCCGCCCCTCGATCGGGGCCACCAGCGCGAACCGCTCCGGCTCGCGGAAGACCCAATAGTCCACTACGATCGCGCCCTTGGGCGTGAGGAGCGCGCCGTAGATCAGGCTGTGCTCGCCCGGCTTGTCCAGATCGTTGGTGAGGAGGCCCTGGAGGCAGGTAAGCGCGGCCGGTCCGTCGACCCAGAAGACCGCCGGCTCGCCGACGACGATCACGGCGCCGCGACGCAGACGGTCGAGCCGCGCGCGATCGTACGGCAGCTCACGCGGCGGCATCGGCCCACGGCAAGTCGGATGGTTTGCGCCCGGCGAGGTCGGGCCACACCGCGTCCGCGGCCCCGAGCGCGTCGGCCGGGTGGGACGTCGTCAGCACGGCGCAGCGGAGTCCCGCCGCCCGCGCAGCCGCCAGCCCCGGGAGCGAGTCCTCGACCACCACGCAGCGCCCGGGCTCGAGTCCCAGCTCCCGGCGGGCGCGCGTGTACCCCTGTGGGTCCGGCTTGCAGGCGGACACGTCCTCCGCGGCGATCACCACGCCGAAGTGCGGCCGCAGCCCCGCCGCGTCGAGCACCAGTTCGATCTCCCGCCGGAGCGCGCCCGACACCACCGCGAGCGCGAGGCCGTCCGCCGCGGCCGCGCGGACGAACTCCGCAGCCCCGGGGACCAGCGTCATCGAGCAGTGGATCGCCGAGGCATAGTGACGCGCCTTCCGCTCGATCGCCTCGGAGAGCGCCGCGGCGTCCGTCGGCCGGCCGTGCCGCTCGAAGGTGAACCGGAAGCACTCGCGATCGTCGAACCCGAGATACTCGCGGTAGTACGCCTCCCGGTCGAGCGGGATATCGTACTCGGCAAGTGTCGCGGTGAGCGCCTCGCAGTGTTGCGGCTCGTCGTCGATGATGACGCCGTTGAAGTCGAAGAGGATGGCCCGGGTCATGGCAAGAAACGTGAACAGTGAGCAGTGAACAGTAAACGGGGCGGCTCCCTACCGCGCCCAACCCCCTGTTCACTGTTCACCTCTTACTGTTCGCGCAGTTCCTTGTACACGCCTCCGGCTGCGTACGATCGGTCGAGCAGCTCCACCGGATGCACCGCGGGGATTCCGAGTCCTGAAGCTCGGAGCCCCGCGCCGATCTGCATCAGACAGCCGGGGTTGCCGGTGGTCACTGCGTCGAGCGCGGGCTCGGCGGCGCGGAAGGCGCGAAGCTTGTCGTCGAGCACCGAGCGCGCGAGCCCGGGGTGAAGCAGCGAATAGATGCCCGCGCCGCCGCAGCACCGATCCGACCCTGGAAGCAGTCGGAGCCGGAGGCCGGGGATCGCGCCGAGGACCGCGAGCGGTGCGGCCTGCACCCGCTGCGCGTGCTGGAGATGGCAGGGCGCGTCGTAGGCCACCTCGAGCGGAAGCGGTCCCCCCGGCCTCGGTCCCCGCTCGGCCAGCAGCTCGGAGACGTCGCGCACCTTGGCCCCGAACCGGGTGCCGGCGTCGGTGCCGAGGAGGTGGCCGTAGTCCTTGAGCAGCGCGCCGCACCCGGCGCTGTTCACGACGATCCAATCGGCTGCGTCGAGGAGGCTGGCCACGTTGCGCACCGCGAGCGCGGCCGCGCCCGCGCGGTCCCCTGCATGCTCGTGCAGCGCGCCGCAGCAGGCCTGCCCCTCCGCCTCGCGCACCTCATAGCCGTTGGCCTCCAGCGTGCGCCGGGTGGCGTCGTGCACGTGGGCGAACAGTCCTTGCATCACGCAGCCGCGAAAGAGGACGACTGACGGAGCCATAGGGCTGCCGCGCACTGACGCGCCCTTCGAAGCCCCCGTCGCCGCCGCTCGGGCCCGCCGATGCCGCCCGTCCCCCGTTGCCGCCAGCATCGCCATGGTGAAGCCGAAGCCGCTCTCGCCTGCGAGCCGGGCGGGGATGCCGGTCTCGCGGAGCAGCCAGCCCGCACCGAAGAGCGCCCGCCAAAGTGCCCGGCTCCGGAAGACGCCAAGCCCGAGACGGGCAAGCGCGGGGAGCCCGCGGGTCCGGAACAACTGCTCACGTGCCGCCTCGAGCCCGCGGCCGTAGCCGACGCCCGAGGGGCAGACCGGCTCGCAGCCGCGGCACCCCAGACACGCGTCCAGGTGCGAGACCAGTCCGTCGTCCTCGGCGTCGAGCTCCCCGCGCTCCAGCGCCCGCATGAGCACGATGCGCCCGCGCGGGCTGTCCGCCTCGTCACCCGTGGCCAGGTAAGTCGGGCAGGCGGGCAGACAGAAGCCGCAATGGACGCACGGGTCCAGCGCGTCGTAGCCCGACGCAATCTCAGCCACCGCCGCCCCTCTCAGTTCTCACCTCTCACTTCTCACTGCCCTCCAGCGCCACGCTCAACGCCTGTTTGGGATCGAACGTGTCGCGCAGGCGGTCCACCAGCGGGCCGAGGCCCTCGCGGTACGCGCCGAAGTGGCCCAGCGTCCGGCGGACCGCCCAGGGCGCGCGCTCCAGGGTCATGGGGATCTCTCGCGCGGCGGCGGCGCGGCGCACTGCACGCAGGCGCTCGATCGGCCCGTCGCCAGTCCAGCGGAGCGACCCGCTGCCGGCACCGGCCGCGATGATGCCGTCGTCGAGATCGTGGGCGAGAAGGTCGAGGGTGTCGTCCAGTCCGTAGGCCAGCACGCCGAGCCGGAACGTGATCGGCCCGCTCAGGCTGCCGCGCGCCAGGAGCGCCCAGAAGGCGGCGGTCCGGTCCGCCGGGAGCTGCTCCCACACCGCGTCAGTCTCCGCCGGCAGGCGGCGCACGTCTCCCTGCACCGCGGCGTCCACGCCGAGGAACCGCGCGGCGAGCACCCACTCCGACTCGCTCGCGAGGGCCGGAGACACGAGCTCCAGGGCTGCCGGCGCGGCGTGCGCCTCGAGGAGGTCACGCGCGGCCGCGGTGAGTGCGTCCCGGCTGCCGCGGCAGACGAGCGTGACGTCCGCTCGCGGCGCCGCCCGGAGGCGCAGGTGGGCCTCGGTGAGGATGCCGAAACCCCCGAAGCTCCCCACGTGCAGCTTGGTCAAATCGTACCCGGCGACGTTCTTCACGACCCGGGCGCCCGGCTTCACGATCCGCCCGTCGCCGGTTACCACCGTGCAGCCCAGGATGTGATCGCGAACGGGGCCGAATCCGTGCCGGAGCGGGCCGCTGGTGCCGGTCGCGATCACCGAGCCCAGCGTGCGCTCCGGCCGCCCAGGCGGGTCCACGGCGAGCCACATGCCGTGCTCGGCCAGTCGCCGGCGGATGGCGTCCATGGGCGCGCCGGCCTGCACCGTGGCCACGAGGTCGGCGGGATTTACCGAGACGATTTCGTCCAGGGCCCGGGTGCTCACGGCCAGGTCCGCCGGGGCGTCGGCCGGGAGCCAGGAGGCGAGCCCCTCGACCCGGATCTTCCAGCCCTCGTCGTAGGCGAGCCGGCAGACCAGCGCCAGCGCATCGGTGGAGTCGGGGGTCACGCGGGGAACGTTGTCGGAGTCGCGATCCACGGCCGCGGGCCCGAGCAACGCGCGCAGGCGGGCGAAGATCACGGTGCCTCCTGTCGCCGCGCTCCGGATGCGGCGCGCCATTCGCGGCAAGACCGCTCTGGCAGCATCTTGCCCGGATTGCAGCGCTCGTCCGGATCGAACACGCGGCGCACTGCCTGCATGGCGCCGAGCGTCTCGGCATCGAAGATCCAGGGCATGTATCCCATCTTGTCGTTGCCCACTCCGTGCTCGCCGGTGATGCTGCCGCCCGCGGCGACGCACACCGCCATGATCTCCCGGCTCGCCTCGCGCACGCGCGCGGCCAGCGCCGGATCGCGCCGGTCGAAGCTGATGTTCGGGTGCAGGTTTCCGTCGCCGGCGTGGAAGACGTTGCTGATCGAGAGCGCGTGCCGCCCGCGGATCTCGGCGATCCGGTCGAGGATGTCGGGCAGCGCGGAGCGGGGCACCACGGCGTCCTGCACCGCGAGATCGGGGGCGATGCGGCCCATCGCGCCGAAGGCCTTCTTGCGGCCCTGCCAGAGGCGGGCGCGATCGGCCGGGGACGAGGCGCTCCTCACCCCGCGGGCCCCGCGCGCGCGCAGGATTTCCTCCACCAGCATCGCCTCCGCCTCGACCTGCTCCGGTGTCCCGTCCACCTCCGCCAGCAGCACCGCGGCGGCGTCGGTGGGATAGCCGGCGGCGTAGATGGACGCCTCGACCGCCTGCACGCACGCCTGGTCCATCATCTCGAGCGCCGCGGGCACCACGCCCGAGGCGATGATCGCAGAGACCGCCTCGCTCGCGCCGCGCACGCTGGAGAAGTCGGCCAGCATGGTGCGCACGGCGGCCGGAATCGGCTCGAGCCGCACGGTGATCTCGGTCGCGACGCCGAACATGCCCTCGCTGCCGACGAAGAGTCCCACCAGGTCAGGACCCCACGGGTCACCCTGCGGCGACCCGAGCCGCACCACGCTCGCATCGGGCAGCACCACCTCCAGCTCTACCACGTGGTTGGTGGTGACCCCGTACTTGAGGCAGTGCGGGCCGCCCGCGTTTTCGGCGACGTTGCCGCCGACGGTGCAGGCGGCCTGGCTCGACGGGTCGGGAACGTACTGGAGACCGAGCGGGGCCACGGCCTCGGACAGGCGCGCGTTCACTACGCCGGGCTGGATGACGGCCCGCCGGGCCGTTCGGTCCACCCGGACGATGCGATTCATCCGCGTGAGCACGAGCAGCACCGTCCCGGGGTCCGCGAGCGCGCCGCCTGAGAGCCCGGTGCCCGCGCCGCGGGCCACGAAGGGCACCTGAAGGAGATGGAGCAGGCGGACGACCTGGACGACTTCCGCTCGGCTCGCCGGCATGACGACGGCGCCCGGTAGCGACTCGTGCGTGGGCAACCCGTCCATGGCGTAGGTCGTGAGCTCCGCCTTGCGGTGCCGAACCCAGCGGGGCCCGACGATGCCGCTCAGCGCGTCGAGCAGCGCCGGGCTCATGAATCGGCCGGGAGGACCGAGTGGATGTTGCCCTTCCCGTTGCGGCGCGCCCGATGGTGCACCCGGAGCGCCGACTCGAGTGACCGGGTGAGCACGGGAATGAGGCGCATCAAAAGGGCGACCCGCTCGTCGGTGGCGCGCGTCGCGAGGAGCCGCCGCTTGAGGTCCGGGTCGCAGTCCACCGCTGCGCTGATGGTGAAGCTGAGCGGAACGGGATCCTCCGGCAGGTCAGGCCGCTCGGGCTCCACATCCTGAAGCGATCGGTAGATCTCGTAGTACCGCGCGAAGAGATCCCGGACCTCGCTCAGCGGCTCTGCCGGCGGCAGCGTGTTCGGCCGCTCTTCGAACTCCTCCACCAGGCCGACGTGATAGGGCGCCGGGTCATCCAGCATCCGCTGCACCACGAAGCGGGCGCCGCCCACGACCAGGATGTTCGAGCGCCCGTCGGGGAGCTGCTCGTTGCCCTGGATCTCCGCGGCGCAGCCCACGGCGCCCACGTCGGGTGCCTCGCCGTCCCGTCCCGGGCCCACGACACCGAACCGCGACTCACCCGTGAGACAATCCGCGAGCATCTGCCGGTAGCGCGGCTCGAAGATGTGCAGCGGGAGCGGCGTGCCCGGGAACAGGACAACCTGGAGGGGAAAGAGAGGCAACGGGTACGGGGGCATGGGTGTAAGATAGCCGTTAGCCGTTAGCCATTAGCTAAAGGCTGGCAGCTGTTCGCCGTTGGCCTTCAGCCGTTAGCTGCTCAGGCTCCGAATGAAACGAGGCCCCCCGCGACGCTCGCGGAGGGCCCCAGTCTACGGCTAAGGGCTAACGGCTAACGGCTAATAGCTGCTACGCTGCCACCCATCCCTCCTTCAACGACTTCACGTCCGGCGATTCCCGCAGCTTCTCGAATGCCCGCTCCCGGATCTGGCGGATGCGCTCGCGGGTGACCCCGAGCAGCGCGCCGATCTTCTCCAGCGTAAGCGCCTCCGAGCCCTCCTCCAGTCCGTAGTAGAGGGAGAGGATCTTGCGCTCACGCGGTGTCAGGTGCCGCTCGAAGAGCCGTTCGATGAACTCCCGGCGCAGGCGGCTGTCGGTCATCTCCTCGATCTCGCCGTGGCCCGTGCCTGCCACCCGCTCACCGAAGGTGCTCGACGCCCGGTCCTGCCGCTCGACCGGGGCGTCCAGCGACACCTCGGCCCCGGTCATCCGGCGGGCGGCGCGGATGTTGTCCACCGTGTCGTTGAGCGCCAGCGCGACCTCGTGGTCGGTCGGCTCACGGCCAAGCTCCTGGGCGAGGAAGCTCTCCGCGCGGGACATACGGATCAGCGCCGAGTTCTGATTGAGGGGGATCCGGACGCTGCGAGTCTGTTCGGCAAGGGCTTTGAGGACGGCCTGGCGTACCCACCACACCGCATACGAGATGAACTTGACGCCGTGCTCCGGATCGAATTTGCGAACGGCCTTGAGCAGTCCCTCGTTACCGATCGCGACCAGCTCGGAAAGCTCGAGCCCGTGTCCCTGATACTTCTTGACGTAGGAGATGACGAATCGGAGGTTGGCCGTCACCAGGCGTTCAGCGGCCGTCGCGTCACCTGCCTGCGCGCGCCGCGCCAACCGCTTTTCCTCCTCAGGGTCCGTGATCATCGGGAGCTTCTGGATGTCGAGCAGGTATTGGTCGAACGCGCTGGAGGGAGCGGTGCGGAACAGCGGGCGGGGATTCCCGTTGTTGCGGACGACAGGCATAGACCACCCCGAGCGAGGGTTGACCTAACGACCGATTGTGGAGATCAAATCAAGGGGACTGCGTCGTAAGCCGTTGCGGCTCTTGAATATACGGAGGGGCGCCGGATCGGTCAAGCAAGAGGTGTTTTCCACATCACAAAACATTCATCAGGAATCGGTTCCTCCCTTTCTCCACCGCACCATTTTCGTGGGGATAAGTGACGTTCGGGCCCGGAGCCCGCCCCGAACCCCTCCGAAACCGCTCCGGAAGGCGACTCAGGCCCCCCGGCTGAGGCCGTCCAGCACCGAGGCGATCGCCTGCTCCTCCGCCGCCACCGTCCACCGCTCGCCCGGAAACATGGTGCCGACGTCGCGCGGAAGCGCGAACCGCACCCGGGCTGCGCGATTCTTCTTGTCGGCGGCCATCGCGGCCAGGACCCGGTCGCGTGGAAGCGCCGCATTCAGCCTGACCGGCAAGCCAAGTCGACGGAGCAGCCCCGCCACCTCCGCGCCGAGTCCGCGCCGCCCGATTCCCATGGCCTCCGCCAGCTCGCACTCGGCGACCAGACCGAGCGCGACCGCCTCGCCGTGGGCGAGAGCGTAGCCGGAGGCGTGCTCGACCGCGTGGGCGACCGTATGGCCCGCGTTGAGGATGGCTCGCCGTCCGCTTTCCCGCTCATCCTCGCCCACCACGGCCGCCTTGATCTCCACGCTCCGGCGGACGAGCGTCGCGAGCGTGGCCTCGTCCCGCCGAGTGATCGCATCCGCCGACGCACCCAGCCAGGCGAAGTAGCCGGCGTCGGCGATGAGCCCGTGCTTCACCGCCTCGGCTAGTCCAGCGCGGTACTCCCGCTCCGGCAGGGTGCGGAGGACCAGCGGATCGGCGACCACTGCGACCGGCGGATGGAATGCGCCGATCAGGTTCTTGCCGTGCGGCGTGTCCACGCCGGTCTTGCCGCCGACCGAGGCGTCCAGCATCGCGAGGAGGGTGGTCGGCACCTGAAGGCAGGGAATGCCCCGGAGGTATGTCGCGGCGACGAAGCCCGCGAGATCGCCGATCACGCCGCCCCCCAGCGCGACGATGGCGCTGTCGCGGCCGAAGCCGCAGTCGAGCAGCTGATCGGAGAGGGCGGCCCACTGAGCCCGGTTCTTGGACGTCTCTCCGGCCGGCACGACCAGCTCGGCGGCGAAGTCCGGCAGGTCCGCCTTGGCGCCGGCCGCCGCGTGCCACGGCCCCGATCCCCGTCGGAAGGCATCGAACAAAGGGCCGACTGTGGACTCGGTGATGAGTGCCAGGCGTCGCCCGCCGGCGTGCGCCGTCGCGAGCGCGCGAAGACGGCCGAGCGCGCCGGCCTCGACCTCGACGGGATAGCTGCCGAGCGCGTGGCGGACGGTCACCATTCCACGTCGCCGCCGCCGACCCGGTGGTTGGCCAGGCGCGCGAGGGTGAACAGAAGGTCGGAGAGCCGATTCAGATAGACGAGAAAGAGCTCGGGCACGTCGCTCTGCCGCGCCAGGGCGACTACGCTCCGCTCGGCCCGCCGGCAGACGGTCCGGGCGAGGTGGAGAAAGGCTGCCTTGGGGGCGCCGCCCGGGAGGATGAACGCCTTCAGCGGGCCGATCTCCTGGTCGGCGGCGTCCATCACCATCTCGAACTCCCGGATTCGCTCGGGCGACAGCGTGGCACGCTCCAGGGCTTTCGCGACCTTGGCCGGGTCGGGCGAGGCAAGGTGGCCGCCGAGGGCGAAGAGGTCGCGCTGGACCGACTCGAGGAGGGGGTCGGCCAGGTCGGCGGGCGGGGTCGCGCGGGCAAGCCCGACCGCCGCGTTCAGCTCGTCCACGTCGCCGTAGGCGGCGACCCGTGGGTGGTCCTTGGGCACCCGGCCGCCCCCGAAAAGGCCGGTGGTGCCGGTATCGCCGGTACGGGTGTAGATGGGCATGGGTGTAAGGTATCAGAACGGCTGATCCGGACCACCCAGCGCTGTATATTCCCGCGCTTGGCCTCATTGCTTCTCAGCGGACGGACAATGCCCGAGCACGACCTGCGCGACATCTCGATCATCGGCGGGGGCCCGACCGGCCTGTTCGCCGCCTTCTACGCCGGCATGCGCGCCGCGACGGCGCGCATCATCGACGCGCTGCCGGCGCTGGGTGGCCAGCTTCAGGCACTGTACCCGGAGAAGTACATCTTCGACGTGGCCGGCTTCCCCAAGGTGCTCGCCAAGGATCTGGTCTCGGGGATGGTGGAGCAGGCGCTCCAGTTCGGTGCGCCCACGCATCTCGGGGAGGTGGTGACGGGGCTCCGCCGAGCGGAGGAGAACGGCAAGAGCCATTTCCTGCTCGAGACCACTGACGGGGTCTATCCCAGCCGTACGGTGATCATCTGCGCGGGGATCGGAGCGTTCGAGCCGCGGAAGCTTGGCATCGAGGGCGAGGAGCGCTACGAGGAGAAGGGGCTCTACTTCAAGGTCGTGGACCCGAAGTTATTCGCCGGCCGGAACGTGTTGCTGGTGGGCGGCGGCGACTCGGCATTCGACTGGGCCGTGAACCTTCAGGGGATCGCCAAGTCGGTCCGACTGATCCACCGCCGCGACCACTTCCGGGCTCACGGCGCGACCGTGAAGCAGGTACAGGAGCTGTGCGCGGCCGGCCGGTGCGAGGTCCGCACGTTCTGGGAGGTGAAGGCGCTGCACGGGAGCGACCGGATCGACCGGGTCACGATCTTCCAGAGCAAGACCAAGGAGGAGGAGACGCTCGACGTGGACGCCGTCATCCCACTCCTGGGCTTTCACTCCGATCTTGGTGCCATCAACGAATGGGGCCTGGACACGGACAAGGCGGACATCAAGGTGGACCAGGTCATGGCGACGAACGTCCCGGGGATCTTCGCCGCGGGGGACGTCACCAGCTACCCCGGCAAGCTCAAGCTGATCGCCACCGGCGCCTCGGAGGCCTGCATTGCGGTGAACAACGCCGTGCACTACATCAACCCGAAGATGAAGGTCAACCCGGGGCACTCGTCCAACCTGGCGATCTTCGGGCAGAAGGACGATTGACGGCGGCAGTTACAGCATCTTGGGTCTCAGGAGAAATCTCAGGATCCCCCCTCCCGCCGAGACCCTCTCCGCTTCGGCACACAGCACGCCGCTCTTGGGGAAGTCCACCGCCATTCCCTTCGCGCTCCCGGTGAGTAGCATCGCGGCCAGCTCTTCGATCCATGGCGAGTGGCCCACCAGCGCCACGACCGCCTTCCCCTTTCGAGACCCCACGACGGCGTCCAGCGCCTGGAGATCCGGCTCCGTGGCGAGCGGGGGACACGGAATCGGCGGCGCCAAGCCGAGCCCCTGGGTCATGACCTCGGCGGTCTGCGCGGCGCGCAGCCACGGGCTCGTGAGCACCAGCTCGGGAACGAGACCGGTCTCGCGCAGCGACTTGGTCACCTTCCCGTGAACCTTCCGCCCCTTCTCGGTAAGGGGGCGGAGCGTGTCGTCGGGCCACTGGGCGGGGTCGCGATCGCCCGCGTCGGCGTGACGCACCAGCAGGAGCAGCATCGTCCCTCCTTCCTGGCGCGGGGCTCAGCGCCGTTGCCCGAGCCCCCGCGCGATGTCCTGCACCAGACTGTCGAGCGCGGCCGCCATTGCCCCGTTGCCGAGCGTATGGTGATTCGCCACGATGGCAAAAGTAATTCGGCGGCCGTCGGCGAGGTCGAGGTAGCCCGCCAGGCTGCTCACACCCGTGAGGCTCCCGGGCTTGGCCGCGATCCGGCCCTCGAGACTCGTGCCGAGGAACCGGCGTCGCAGCGACCCGCGCGATCCCGACCGCGGCAGCGCCGCGAGGAAGGGCTCCATCCCGGGGCGCCGGTGTGCGTACTGGAGCAGGCCCACCAGCGCGAGCGGACTCACCTTGTTGAGCCACGCCAGCCCCGAGCCGTCCGCTAGTGCGACCTGCGTCGAGTCGAGCCCGACGGAATCCACCAGGAACCGCCGCTCGACCGCGAGGCCCTCGGCCCACGAGCCCTCGCGCCCGAAGCGGCGGCCGAGCTGCTTGAGCAACATCTCGGCGAACCAGTTCTGGCTGCTGTTCAGGATGGGGAAGACCCAGTCGCGAAACGGACGGGACTCAACTTCGGCGAGGGGCGCGGTGCTCCGCGCCGGGCGGTACGCGCTGGAGTCGGTGGTCGAGCGCACCACGCCGCGCACGGTCACTCCCGCGTCGGCCAGCGCCGCCGCGAAGGCCCACGCCGCGTAGAGGTTGGGGTCCGGCAGCGCGAAGTGCTCGGTCCCGCCGCCGGCACCCTGCGGCACCTGGCCTTCGGCGCGGATCCGGTGCGTGCCTGCGTCGCGGAAGAAGTCGAGCGTAGTACCGATGTCGCCGGGGACCACGAGCGTCCGGTTCTCGAGCTCCACGTCACCAAGCTTGGGTGCGAACGAGATCCGTACGGGCTCGCCCGCGGGGCCGGGGCTCCAGCTGATGTCCACGCTGTTGTCGTTGAAACCAAGGCCGGAAACTGGAGCCGCGTACCACCAGTTGAGGTCGTACCCCTGCCAGGCCGGATGCACCAGCATGGACTCGAGCCAGCTCCCGTCCCCCACCACGTCGCCCTTCACGGCGCGGATGCCGAGCGCCCTGAGCGAGTCCGCCAGCAGCCGAAGCGGGGCGGCCGGATCCGCGTGGCAGGCGAACGCCCGGGTCGTGTCCACTCCGTAGCAGCGGCGGTCCATCGTGGGATCGCCGCGGCCGTAGAGCACGAGGTCGCCCTCGACGACGCCGGCGGCGACCGGTCCGGTCGCATACACGCTGGTGCGCACCGTTCCGTCGGGGGGGAGTCGCGCCGCGGCCACCGCGCTCACGAACACCTTCGCCGTGCTCGCCGGCACGAAGAGCCGGTCCGCGTTACGACCGTAGAGCAGGCGGCCCCGGTCGTCAGCGACGGCCAGTCCCCAGAGGAACCGCTTCAGCGGAGCCGCATCGAGCCGGCGATCCAGCAGGCGGGCGAGCGGAGTCTGGGCCGGGAGCGCGTCGGGTCGGAGGAGCGGCGGAACGGATAAGAGAGCGACCGCCATGGCGAGGCGGCCGAGCCTCGCGGGGTGGTTCCGTCGCGGGGCGGCCGGTGACTTCCCGCCGCCGGGCCTACTCGTACGCCACCCGCGGGTCCGCCTTCGCGTAGAGCAGGTCCACCGCGAGGTTCACCAGGACGAAGACCAGGCTCAAAAAGAGGATGCTGCCCTGCACGGCGGGCAGGTCTCGCTTTTCGATCGCGGTGAGCACGTAGCGTCCCACGCCCGGCCAGGAGAAGATCGTCTCGGTGAGGATGGAGCCGGTCAGATAGCTCCCGAAGTCGAGCGCGAGGACCGTGATGACGGGTAGGAGTGCGTTGCGGAGTCCGTGCCGCAGGACGACTGCGGTCTCAGTGAGCCCCTTGGCCCTCGCGGTGCGCACGAAGTCGCTCTGGAGCACCTCCTGCATCGCCGCGCGGGTCATGCGCGAGAGGAACGCAACCGAGCGCATGCCCAGCGTCAGGGCCGGGAGGACGAGATAGGCGAGCCCGCCATAGCCCGAAGGCGGAAACCAGCGGAGCATGACCGCGAACACCAGGATGAGGAGCAGCCCCACCCAGTACACCGGGAAGGACACCCCCAGGTAGGCGGCGAGTGCGCTGGCGCGATCCACCCAGCCGCGCGGCCGCCAGGCGCCGTACACGCCGATGGCGACACCGGTCAGGGTGGCGAACAGCATGGCCGCTCCCGCGAGGCGTAGCGTCGCCGGAAACCGCTCCAGCAGGTCACCGAGAATCGGCCGGCGGGTGATGTACGAGGTGCCAAGGTCTCCGCGGAGCACGCCACCCACGTAGTGGACAAACTGTTTCGGCAGCGGGTCGTCGAGATGGAGCTCGGCCCGGAGCCGCGCGAGCGTTTCGGGATCGGCCCGCTCGCCGACCATCGCCTGGACCGGATCGCCGGGTGCCACGTAGAGCAGCAGGAAGGTGACCAGCAGAACGCCAAGCAGCGTGGGGACGAGGAGCAGCGCGCGGCCGGCGAGGATCCGCGTCACCGCACCCGCCGCACGTCGGTCCACCGCTGGGCCGTGTAGATCGCCGGAATGCGCCACCCGGTGAGCTCGGGACGCACGGCCCACAGGTCCACCGGGAACCAGAGGAAGATCCACGGCGCCAGATCGAACACGCGCGCGTCGATCGTCCGGGCGAGCCGGGTCTTCTCGGTGTCGTCCTGGGTCGCGCGCATCCGCACGATGAGGCTGTCGAGCTCCGGGTCGGCCAGGAACGCGTAGTTGCCGCCCGCGCCCTTGTTCTTCGAGTGAAACAACGGGTAAGTGAAATTCTCCGCGTCGGGGTAGTCCGCGTACCAGTCGGAGAGAAAGAGGTCGGCCTCTCCGTTCCGCGCGGCCGCACGCGCGCTCGCCGCATCCCGCTCGACGATCTCCACCGTCACGCCGATCTGAGCCAGGCTCTGCTGCACCGCCTGCGCGATCCGGGCGTACTCCGGCAGATGCGACCGCCACAGCTGCACCGAGAACCCCCTGGAATAGCCGGCCTCCGCCAGGAGCTGCCCGGCCTTGGCGGGATCGAAGCCATAGGGCGCGCGGGCCGAGTCGTAGCCCGCGAGGCTGGGCGGGATCGCGCCGGCGGCCCGAATCCCGCGGCCGGCCATGATGTTCCCGAGCAGGGTGCCGACGTCCACGGCCTGGTTCAACGCCCGGCGCACCCGCGGGTCCTTGAGCGGTCCGCGGGTGGTGTTGATCGCGATATAGAGGTCGCGAAGCGCGGGCCTGCGGTCGAGCTCCGTGCGATGCTCCTCCTCCCACCGCTTCGTCTCGCCGAACGGTACTTCGACCACGCTCAGCCGTCCGGCCTCGTACTCCGCAGCTCGGGTGAGCGGCTCCGGGATGATCCGGATCCGGAGCGTGTCCATGTGCGGGGCTCCGTTCCAGTAGCGGGGGTTCTTCGCGAGGATGATCTGGTCGTCGTGCGACCAGGAGATGAAGCGCCACGGCCCGCTGCCGGTTGGATGCTGGTCGAAGTCCGAGGGGACGGTGGCGGGCAGGATGGCGGCCACCGGCATCGCGAGCAACTTGGGGAAGATGTTGAGCGGCTCCTCGAGTGTCAGCACCACCGTCGTGTCGTCGGGAACCCGGATGCCCTCGACCGAGTCCGCCTGGTTCGCCGAGTAGGCACGGGCGCCGCGGATGGGGAAGAGCGGCCAGCCCCTGCCGCCGGTGGATCCCGGGGCCAGCGCCCGGAGAAACGAGGCCCGGACATCCCGGGAGGAGATCATCCGCCCGTCGTGAAAGGTGGGGCCCTTCCGGAGGTGGAAGGTGTAGGTGGTTCCCGCCCGGTCCGTGTCCCAGCTGCGCGCGAGGCCGGGCACGAGGCTGCCGTCCACGTCGAAGCGGGTCAGGTTCTCGAACAGCAGGGCCGCAACCTCACCGGTCGGCACGTCGGTGGACAGCGCGGGATCGAGCGAGCGCGGGTCCGAGGCGAAGTAGTAATCGAGGGTCGTGGGTGAGGAGGTGGCCGCGCCGCCGCATGCGGAGAGGACGAGGACCAGCAGAAGCGGCGGCCGGGGTAGGCCCATTGGCGTTGACTTAGGAGCGTAAGGCCGTCAAACTAAGGAGCTTAGAGCATCGCGTCAATCGCCGGCCGGAGGTTCCGGGGCCGGTCCTCCCTCCCCCGGAGCGCGGAATTCCGATCCACTTCGCCCGCCGCGCCCCCACCGGCCTCCGAATTCCCGGAACCGGGCTTCTCGCTCTCTTGGTCGGGCTCGCGCCCCGGCCCGCGGCTGCGCAGGAGCAGCCGAGGGTGGTGCGACAGCTCAAGTTCGAAGGCAACGCCTCCATCAACAAGACCACGCTCTCCGCGGCGATCGGCACCACCCAGTCGAGCTGGTTCGCGACCTTTCCGTTGGTCCGGTGGATCGGGTTGGGTGAGAAGCGTTATTTCGATGAGACAGAATTCCGCCGCGATGTGCTCCGGCTCGAGGTGCTGTACAAGCGAAGCGGCTTTCCCGACGTTGCCGTGGACACGACGGTCCGCCGGACCGACCGCGACGTGTACGTCACGTTCCGGATCGAGGAAGGCAGGCCGGTCATCGTCACCAGCCTGGCGATCAACGGGCTGGACTCGATCCCCGAGCAGCCGAAGAAGCGGCTGCTCCTCGATCTGCCGCTCCACGAGGGGCAGGTGTTCAACCGGTATCTCATGCAGGCCACCGCCGACACCATCGCCACGCGGCTCAAGAACCGGGGCTTTCCGGAAGCCGCGGTCTATGCCGGGTTCGTGAGCAGCCGCGACCAGTATACCGCCGACCTGACACTCGACGTGTCGCCCGGCCGGCGGGCGCGCTTCAGCACCGTCCGAGTGGAGGGCGTGAAGCGGGTGGACTCGGCCGTGGTGCGGGATCTGCTCGTGGCGCGGGCCGGGCGGCCGTTCTCCCGGGACGAGATGTTCCAGAGCCAGCGGAACCTGTACAAGAGCGATCTCGTCCGCTCGGCCACGGTGGACATCGACTCGGCGAACTACACGCCCGGAGACTCGGTCCCGATCCTGGTTCGCGTGAGCGAGAGCCCGCCGTTCAGGGTGCGGGCCGGCGTGGGGTACGCCACGACCGAATGCTTCCGGACCCAGGCCAACTGGACGGTGCGCAATTTTCTCGGCCAGGGGCGGGTGCTCGACATTACCGGCAACGTCTCGCGGATCGGCGTCGGACGCCCGTTCGACTTCGGGTTCGACAAGAACATCTGCAGCGTGTCCCGCGAGGACTCGATCGGGTCCTCCCGCTTCAACTACCAGCTCGCCGCCACGCTGCGCCGGCCGGCGTTCCTCTCGCCCACCAACACGCTGAGTCTCTCGGCGTTCGCCGAGCGGCGGTCGGAGTTCAAGGTGTATGTCCGCACCGACATCGGCACCACGGTCGAGCTGCTGCACGAGACTCCGCGGCGGCAGTACCCCGTCTCCATCGCCTACACCATCTCCTACGGCCGGACCGAGGCCACGCCCGCGAGCTTCTGCGCGTTCTTCAACGCGTGCACGCCCGACGTGATCGACCAGCTCCAGCAGCGCCGGCTCCTGGCCGCCCTCACCGCGCGCATAAGCCGCCCGCGGGCGAACAGCCCAATCGATCCGACCCGGGGCTCCAACGCGACGCTGGAAGTGACCTACGCCTCCAAGCTCATCGGGTCGTCGGCGTTTCAGCAGTTTACCCGGGTGCTAGGGGACGCGGCCTGGTACCGGCCGCTCGGCGGTAGCGTGGTCCTGAGCTGGCGGCTTCGGGGCGGGCTCATCTTCTCGCCGGCGGTGGCGCTGGGCAACCAGACGAACGCCTTCGTGCCGCCGGAGCAGCGCTTCTACGCCGGCGGTCCGAACGACGTGCGCGGCTTCGGCCGGAACGAGCTGGGACCGGTGGTTTACGTGGTGACCTCGACGGCGCTGGCGCAGGCCGTCACACCGGACCGGCTGTCGCCCGATTCGGTCCAGGTGGCGCCCACCGGTGGCAACGCGCTGGCCGTGGGCAACGTGGAGCTGCGCCTCCCCTCGCCAATCTTCCCTTCCAGGATGCGGCTCGCGGCGTTCCTCGACGCCGGGATGCTCTGGGAGCGCGGCCGCACCGACCTCGCGCCGGCCCGGCTCCGCCTCACGCCCGGGTTCGGCCTCCGCATCGCCACGCCGCTCGGCCCGGCCCGGCTGGACATCGCGTACAACCCGTACTCCCTGCTGCCGGGCGCCCTCTTCAAGACCGACTCGACCGGCGCCCTCACGAAGGTCCAGGACGGGTTCTCGGTGGACCGGCGGAATCGGATCTTCGGGGTACCGCTGACGTTCCAGTTCTCGGTGGGGCAGCCGTTCTGATGCGCCGCCGGATCGCGCGCTTCGTGTTCGTCGTGCTGCTGGGGACGCTGGCCGGCATCCTCGGCGTGGTGACGGCGCTGGTGCTCTCGCCGCCCGGGCGCGACCTGCTGGCGCGGACCGTGTCGAGCGAGCTGAGCCGGGCCCTCAATGGATCGGTGCAGGTCGGGTCGGTCTCGGGGTCATTTCTCTACGATCTGACGATCGAGGGGCTCGTGGTCCGCGACACCTCCGGCGCGCTGCTCGCCGACCTGCCGCACGTCCGCGTCGCGTACCGGTTCCCCAACTTCCTCGCCCGCCGCTTCGTGCTGGCCCGTCTCCAAGTGGAGCGGCCCACGATCCAGCTCATCAAGCACGCGAACGGACGGATGAACTACGAGGACGTGCTGCGGCTGGGCGGCCCGGGCGGCGGCACGCCACCGCTGATCGAGTTCCGCGACCTCCGCGTGCGCGACGGCACGTTCCGCCTGCTGCTCCCGTGGTCCCCTCCGCCTCGGCTCACGACCCAGGCCGAGCGGGACTCGGCGCTCGCCGCCGAGCGGACCAAGCCCGGACGGGTGATCGAGTCGGGCCCCGAGGGCCTCCGGAGGGTGATCGAGTTCACGCAGATCACGACGACCATGGCGCGCATGCGCATCAGCACGCCCGACCATCGGCCGTTCCTGGTGGATCTGGACACCCTCGCGACGCGCGTGAGCGATCCGCAGATCGTGGTCCGGGACGCGGCGGGGCGCGTGCGCCTGCGGGGCGACAGCGTTGTGTTCAGTCTCCGCCGCGGGGCCTTGCCGCACACCCGTTTCACGGGTGGAGGCGCGGTGACCTGGCCGCACGACACCACGCTGTACGACTTCCAGGTCGTCGCGACCCAGGCTAGCCTCATCGACCTCAGGTGGATCTCGCCCAACTTTCCGGATTTCACGGGACGCGGGACCGTGGCGGCGCACTCCGAAAGCGGCATGCGGACCGCGTTCGTGGTCACCGACCTCCACCTGGCGCGCGGCCCGACCCGGATCGACGGCCAGCTCACCGCGCTCGACGACCACCGGCGCGGCCTCGGCATCCGCGACCTGAAGCTCACGCACAAGGACCTCGACCTCGACGAGATCCGCCCGTTCGTCTCGGACCTCCCGTTCTTCGGGACGCTCTCCGGCTCGACCGCGGGCGCAGGCTTCCTCGATGCGCTGGATGTCAAGGTCGATTGGGACTACGCCGACGAGGAAGTGGCGGGCAAGCCGGTGACGCACATCGCCGCGGAGGGTCGCGTGAGCGTCACGCCGACGAACGGCCTGGCGTTCCGTGATCTCGCCGTGAGCGAGTCCGACGTGGACCTCGGCACCGTCCGCCGCCTGGCGCCGGCGATCATCGTGCCGGGCCGGCTCCAGGCCACGGGCACCCTGAACGGGCCGCTGCGCAACGTGACCTTCGTCGGCACGGCGCAGCATCAGGACCAGGACCGGCCTATCAGCGTGATCGAGGGAACGGTGCATCTGGACACCCGGCGCGACACGTTGCGGCTGGACGCCGACGTGGCGCTCGAGCCGCTCTCGTTCGAGGGCATCCGGCGCGCATTCCCGGCGGTGGTGAGCAAGGGCGACCTGACCGGCCGTGTCCGGCTCAACGGGGCGCTGGCGCACCTGGCCGTGGATGCCTCGGTAAGCGGCGCGATCGGCACGGTGGACGCGAAGGGCACGATCGCCGTGCTCCCGCCCCGCTGGGAAGCGGAGGATCTCAGGCTCGAGTTCCGCCACTTCGATCTCGCAGCCCTGCGCGCGACCGGTCCGACGACCAGCCTGAACGGGACGCTGGATGTGACGGGCGTGACCGATACCGCCCGCGCGCCCGACGGGCGGTTGACCCTGGCGCTCGGCCCGGGGCGCCTGCGGGACCTCCCGCTCGACACGCTGGTCGCGCGCGTGGCGGTCCACGACAGCCTGATCACGGTGGACACGCTCGACGGCAGGCTGGCCAAGGTCACAGCCCGCGGCCGCGGCACCCTCGGCTGGAGCCGGCCGTACGAGGGCAGGATGGCGTTCGACATCCAGACCGACAGCCTCGGCGTGTTCGACTCGGTGCTGGTTGCATGGACCGGGCTCGTGCGGGACACCGCGGCCGACTCCCGGCCGCTGGACGGCGCCGCGAGAGGCTCCCTCACGTTGGGGCGCAGCCTGGACTCGCTGGATCTCGCGGCGTCGTTCCAGGGGCGGAACCTGGCGTGGAGCACGCTCCGGGCTCAGACCGCGATCGGCGCCTTCACCTACGTGGGCGGCACCCGCCCGGTGATCACGGCCGCGTTCGGCATCGACTCGCTCGGCATGCGCGAGCGGGTCTTCCGTCACGTAAGTCTCCAGGCCCGGGGCCTCGCCGACTCGCTCGAGTGGAACGGCGGCGTGGCGATCGGGAACGAGGTGCCGTCCCGGCTCGCGGGTGGCGGGCACTGGTGGCGGCAGGGCGAGCGCCGGTTGCTCGCGGTCGAGAGCCTCGACGCCCAGCTCGCGACCGGGAGCTGGCGGCTGAAGGCACCGGCGCTCCTGACCATGTCGGACTCCGCGCCGGGGCTCACGCCGTTCGTCCTCGAGGCCAGGGACGGGACGGGCCGGATCACCGCGCGGGGCAGCCTGCCCGGCGACGCTCCCGGGGCGCTCTCGCTCGACGCGTTCGGTATCGATCTCCAGGATGTCTACGGGCTCATCCAGCGCGACACCGCCGGCACGTCCGGCAAGGTCGGCTTCACGCTCGCGCTCGGCGGCACGGCCCGTGAGCCGAAGGCCGAGGGGAGCGCCTGGCTCGAGGATGCCATCTTCGGCGACTTCCACGCCCCGTTCGCGCACACCATCATCAAGTACGATAGTCGGCGCCTCGACGCGCACGCGGGCATCTTCCGCACCGGCACCGAGGTGCTGGAGGTCAACGCCAACCTGCCCCTCGACCTCGGATTTACCGGCGTCACGCGGCGGCAGCTCGACGGCCCCCTCACCGTGCGGGCACGCGCGGACAGCGCAGACCTCGGGCTTCTGGAAGCCGTCCTTCCCGGGATCAAGGACGTCGAAGGCCAGGTCGTCGCGGAGGCGCAGGTGAGCGGCACGTGGGCTCACCCCCAGGTGGGCGGCTTCGCCAACGTGAGCCGGGGTGCGATGACCATCCCCGGTATCGGCGTGCGGTACGCCGCGATCCTCGCCCGGGGCGAGTTGCGCGGCGACTCCCTGCTGATCCCCTACGGGCTGGTGACGAGCGGCGGCGGCACCCTGGAAATCACCGGCGGCCTCCGCTTCGACAGCCTCTCACACCCGCTCCTCAACTTCGACTTGGACGCGAGCCGGTTCCAGGCGCTCAACATTCGCAACTTTCTGAGCCTCACCGCCACCGGGAAAGTGCAGCTCCGCGGGCCGGTGCTCGCGGCGCATGCGTCCGGCAGCGCCACGGTGAATCAGGGCTTCCTGTACTTCGCGGACCTGATCAACAAGCAGATCATCAACCTCGAGGACCCGACGATCGCGGATCTGGTGGACACGTCACTCGTCCGGCGGGCCAATCTGGGCGCCGGCTTCCAGAACCGCTTTCTCGACTCGCTCACGGTGGACTCGCTCGCACTCACGGTGGGCGAGGGCTTCTTCCTCCGGTCCACGGAGGCCAACATCCAGCTCGCGGGGCAGCTCACGGTGAGCAAGCTCAAGCGGGAGTACCGGCCGGTGGGCACGCTCGAGGCGGTGCGGGGGACCTACGCGCTCAAAATCGGGCCGGTGACCCGCGACTTCACCGTAAACCAGGGAACCGTGCGGTACTTCGGCACGCCGGATCTCAACGCCGAGCTCGACATCACGGCGCAGCACATCGTGCGGACCGTGCGTACCAACGAGGAGATCCCGGTGGTAGCGCGAATCACCGGGACCCTCTACGCCCCCAAGCTCGCGCTGGAGAGCCCTGTGCGGCCGCCGATTCCCGAGACCGATCTCGCGTCCTATCTGATCTTCGGCTCACCGGCCGGAGACGCGGTCGCGTCGGGCCAGATCAACCAGTCGGCGCTCCAGAATGTCGTGGCCGCGTTCTCCAGCGAGGTCGAGCGCTTCCTCATCTCGGACCTCGGCGTTCCGATCGACTACGTCGAGTTCCAGCCGGGCATCGCGACCGCGGGCGGTGCGGCCGTGAGCCGCTTCGCGTTCGGTTGGCGGATCGGGAGCAAGAGCTTCGTCACGCTGAACGCCGGCTTCTGCGGGGGAGCCTCGCAGTCGAACTCGTTCGGCGCGCAGAATTTCGGCGCAACCTTCGAGTACCGCTTCAGCCAGGCGTGGCGGTTCCAGACCAGCTTCGAGCCGACCTTCAGCTCGTGCACCGTGGCCGGATACAACAGCTATCTCTCCACGAGCCGCTATCAGATCGGCGCCGACGTCTTCTGGGAGCGGGAGTTTTAGCTTGGCCACCGCACTTCTCATCACCAACCCGGCCGCGGCCCGGACGGAGCCGGTCGCCGTGAACGTCGTGCGCGACGCGCTCCGGGCTGCGGGCTGGCGCACCGAGCTCGTCGCCACCGGCGGACCGGGCGATGCGCGCCGCCTGGCGGAGTACGGCGTGCGGGAGGCGGTCGACATGGTCGCGGTGTTCGGGGGCGACGGGACCACCATGCAGGCGGCCGCTGCGCTGGTGGGCACCCAAGTGGCCCTCGGCGTCGTGCCCGGCGGCACCGGCAATCTGCTGGCGGGCAATCTCCGGATCCCTGCATCTCCCGCGCGCGCGGCGGAAGTGCTGGTGCGGGGCCGAGCGCGCCGCATCGACCTGGGCCGGATGGAGCGGCCGAGCGGTACGCGCTATTTCGCGGTGGCGTGCGGCGCCGGCATGGATGCGCGAGTGATGGCGGGGACGGCGTCCGAGCACAAGCGCCGTTGGGGAATGGCCGCCTACGTCGCCACGACCCTGCGGCTCATCGTGGACGTGCGAAGCACGCCGCACCACATCACGGTGGACGGCGCGGAGTACGACGCGAACGCGGCGATGATCCTGGTGGCCAACTGCGGCGAGATATTCCCGCCGTATGTCCGGCTGGGTGCGGGGATCTCGCCCGACGACGGCCAGCTGGACGTCGTGGTGATGCGGGCCGACAGCGTGGCCCAGAGCGTCCGTGCGGTGTGGCAGCTGCTCCGCGCCGGGCCGGACCGCCCGATCCCCAAGGGGTTGGTCGCCTACGCCCGCGGACGGGAGATCACCGTGCGTACGGCCACGCCGGAGCCGGTGCAGCTCGACGGGGAGCCGGACGGGGAGACGCCCTTTACGGCCAGTGTGGTGCCGGGAGCGATCCGGGTGATGGTGCCGGCGTGAGAGCCGGCGGGGTCCTCCTCGCTGTTCCCGTTTTTTGACAGTCAGTGCTAACTTGTGAAGTGATGAAGGTGTCAAAGGAAAGCACCCTCTTGCGAGGCCCATCCGTTGGCCGGGTCGTGGTAGATGGCTGATTCGGTCCTGCTGATCGACGACGATGTCGACGTCCTCCGGGGCATTGGTAACTACTTCGAGCGCTTGGGCTACGAGGTCACCCGGGAGCTGAGCGGCGAGGCGGGGCTAGCCACGTTCGACCGGGCGCGCCCCGATGTCGTGGTCCTTGACCTGCGGCTGCCCGGCATGGACGGCATGGAGGTCCTGGAGCACCTTCGCCAGCGGGATGCTGCCGTCATTCTGCTCACCGGAAACAGCGATATTCCCACCGCCGTCCGCGCCATGCAGTTGGGCGCGGAGAATTTCCTCACCAAGCCGGTGGACATGGCTCACCTCGCGGCGGCGACCGCGCGCGTGGCCGACAAGGTCCGCCTCCGCCGGGTGAACGAGGCGCTTCTGGGACAGACCGCGGCCGGCCCCGGCCTCGACTCCCTCGGCGGCTCGTCCGCGATGCAGGAGTTCGCCCACCAGGTGGCGCTCCTGGCCCAGAGCGAGCGGACCACCGTGCTGCTGAACGGCGAAAGCGGCACCGGCAAGGGCTGGGTCGCGCGGATGATCCATGACCTGAGCCCCCGGGGCAAGGCGCCGTTCGTCGAGGTCAACAGCGCGGGCCTCAATCCGACCTTCCTCGACTCCGAGCTCTTCGGGCACGAGAAGGGTGCGTTCACCGACGCGAAGGACCGCAAGCAGGGGCTCTTCGAGATCGCCGATCACGGGACGATCTTTCTCGACGAGATCGGTGATCTCGCGCCGGAGCTTCAGCCCAAGCTCCTCAAGGTGCTCGAGACCAAGACCTTCCGCCGCCTGGGCGGAACGCGCGAGCTCACGGTGGACGTGCGCCTGATCGCGGCCACGAACAAGAACCTCCAGGCGGAGGTGGAGGCGGGACGGTTCCGCGAGGACCTCTACTACCGCCTGAGCGTCATGCCGCTCACGCTGCCCGCCGTGCGCGACCGCTCGCGCGAGGACCGGCTCGCGCTGATCACCCGCCTGATGACCGACCTCCGCTCCGAGCTGCCCGAGGCCCCGGCCACCCTTTCGAGCGAGGTGCTCGAAAGGCTGCTCGCCTATCCCTGGCCGGGCAACGTCCGCGAGATGCGCAACGTGCTCGAGCGCGCGATGATCCTCGGACGGGGGCAGCCGGCCATCAGCGTCGAGCACCTGCCGGGTGAGTTCCGCGCCCGGCCCGGGATCGGCGACCGGCGCCACACCCCGCTCAGCCTCGACGACCTCGAGCGCCAGCACATCGAGCGCACGCTCAAGCATCACGGCGGCAACCGCACCCGCGCGGCGCACGAGCTGGGGATCTCCCGCGCCACGCTGATCAACAAGATCAAGCGCTACAGCATCACCGCCTGAGCCTTCGAATGACGCAGCGCCACGAGCCCCAGGAAAAAGACGCGATGCGCTGCCGCGCCTGCGGCCGTGAGGAGCGCGCCTCCGAGGGCTACCCCTGCGCGGACTGCGGCACCTTCATCTGTCTCATCTGCACCTTCCGCGGCGTCACGCGGTGTGAGACCTGCGCCGCCAAAGCCGGACGGGCGTCCACCTGACCGCCGTCGTCTCCCTCTCCGCCGTCACTCCGCTCCTGGCCGAGCCCAGCCTCCGGGCCGAGCAGCTCTCGCAGCTCGTCCTGGGGGATACCGCCGTGGTGCTCGAGGCCAAGGTCGAGTGGCGGCGCGTGCGGCTCGATCGCGACGGTTACGAAGGGTGGCTCAACCGGGGATACGTGCGGGAGTGGACGCGGCGCGAGAGCGAGGCGTGGAACGACCGGGCCCGTGCGTGGAGTGACGGAGCGGAAGTCGCCGTGGCCGGCGGCACGGTACGGTTGCCGCTACGCGCGCGCGCCGCGCTCGTGCCTGATGGCGTGCTGCTGCCCGACGGCCGGGCGGGGCGCGTGGTGCGGGGCGCCGTGCGGAGGTTCGCCGAGGTCGTCGCCGAGGCGCGCGCGGCTCCGCCCGAGGAGTGGGCGGCGCGCCACTTCCTCGGCGCGCCCTACCTGTGGGGCGGCATTACCCCGTGGGGCGTGGACTGCTCCGGAATGGTGCAGACGACGTTCGCGGCGCGGGGCGTCGCTCTTCCGCGGGATGCGGCCGCCCAGGCTGACGCCGGCGTCGAGATCGCTCCAGCCGCGCTCCGGCCCGGCGACCTGGTGTTCTTCCAGAGCGAGTTCGGCGGCGGCATCACCCATGTCGCCATCGCCGCCAGCGGCGAGTCGCTCATCCACTCCGCGCTCGCCTGCGGCGGCGCGGTGCGGGAGTCGTGGCGCCCCGGGACGCGGGCCGCGGGGCTGCGAGACCGTCTCGTGATGGTGCGGCGAGTCGGAGACTAGATGGCCGGATCCTTCCGATGACTTTCCGTCTGGTCCTGTTCGACATCGACGGCACCATACTCCTCACCGCGGGCGCGGGACGCCGCGCCATCACGGCCGCACTTGCGGAGCAGGTAGGGGACCGCACGGCCTTCGAGCGCATCCGCTTTGACGGCAAGACCGATCCCCAGATCGTGACCGAGCTGCTGGCCGCAGCGGGCGATCCGGTTCCGCATGACGGCCACCGCATCCGGGCGGTCTGCGAGCGCTACGTCGCGCTGCTCGAGCAGGAGCTGGCGACCACCACCGGCACGCGGCTGATGCCCGGCTTCCCCGAGATCCTGGACCGTCTGGAGCGAAGCAACGGCGTCGTGCTCGGCCTGCTCACCGGCAACCTCGAGCGCGGCGCGGCGCTCAAGCTGCGCGCCGCCGGGCTGGATCCGGCCCGGTTCAAGGTCGGCGCGTACGGCTCCGACGCCGCGCACCGCCCGGACCTCCCGCCGATCGCGGCGCGGCGGGCGGAGCCGTTCTTCGGGCGGGCGCCCGCGGGTGCCGAGGTCGTCATCATCGGCGACACACCGGCGGACGTCGCGTGCGGGGCGGGGATCGGGGCGCGGGCCGTCGCGGTAGCGACCGGCGCCTATTCGGTGGAGCAGCTCACCGCCTGCGGAGCCCACGCGGTCTTCGCGGATCTCGGGGACACCGACCGGGTCCTCCACGCGATCCTGACCTGACCTCATGGCGGAAGAGCTAGAGCTCAAGGCAATCGTGCCGGATCCGGCCGTGCTTCGCCAGCGTCTGGCGGCGGCGGGCGCACGCCCCGCCTTCCGGGGGCTGATGGAGGACCGCCGCTACGACCAGGACGGCACGCTGGCCGCGCGGGACGAAGTGCTGCGGATCCGCCGCTTCGTCCATGGCGACGGCCGGGTGGACGCCGAGCTGACCTGGAAGGGCACCACGCGGCGCTCCGCCGACGGGTACAAGCTGCGCCAAGAGCTGAGCTGCCGGATCGCGGCCGGTTCCGATTCCCCCGGCGTCATCCTCGAAGCGCTCGGGTACACGGTGGTTCAGGCCATCGATCGCTGGGTGGAGATGTTCGAGCTTGGCGGCGCCGTGCTCCGGGTCGAATGGTATCCCCGGATGGATGTGCTGCTCGAGGTGGAAGGCCCCCCCGAAGCCATCGAAAGCGCCATCCGAGCGACCGGCCTGCCGCGCGACGGGTTCACCGCCGAGATGCTGGTCGATTTCGTGCGGCGATATGACGCGCGCGGCGCGCGACCGGCCGTGCTCGCGGTTGCGGGGCTCGCCGGCGATCGGCCGGCGTGGGAAACCGCGTGACCGCCGCCCCGGGTTCCGCCACGCTGGTCCCCGAGCTCGGCCCCGCGCTGGGCCGGCTCTGCGCCCGCAGCACCAGCCCGGGCCCGGCCTGGGTGCGGCTCGACGACATCCGACTCCGCGTCGCAACCGAAGTCTTCGAGCTGGGCGGTGCGGCCCGGGCGTTCGCGGCGGCCGACGACCGCGCCGCCGCCGTGAGCTCACTCAATCGCCAGGCCTGGCTGGTCGAGTGGGAGCGGGCAGTGGCCGAGGCCAGCGATCGGATCGCTCAGGCGGTGAACGCCCGCCTGTCGGCGGCGGGGCGCGAGGCACGGCTGCCGGCCCGGCGGCGGCGCCAGCTGCCGCTCTCCGACGCGGATCACCGCGCGATCTCGGGCCGACTCGGGGCGGGCGGGTTTGCGTTCCTCCAGGCGCTCGAGGTTCTGGAGCAGCTGGTTCCGGCCGTCTCGGCGGGTGGTGCCCGTGGCGATGCCGCCGTCCGCGAGTGGCAGGAGGCCGTCCTCGCCGTGGCCCGCCGGCTCGAATCAGCCTGGCTCGAGCTCGAAAGCGCTGCCCTGCGCGAGGAGGCTCTGTGGACCCCCGAGATCGAGCGGGTCCGGGCCTGGCGTCGGCCCACCTGGCCCCTCTGGCTGCTGAGCGCCGTCCTCGTCGTCGCTGCAACCTGGCTCGGGCTGGTGCTCGGCGGCTACCTGCCGGTACCCTCGGCACTTCGGGGGTTCGCCGACGCCGTCTGGCAGCGCCTGTAGCCCTGCATCGGACAACCCCTCTTCCAAATCCGACCGCTGCGCTCTACTTTTTTCGCAACACAACTGAAATCGATTGAAAATGGTTCTCATCGGTGCCGGTGTCCGGATTCTCGCGACTGTCGCTCTCCTCGCCCAGCAGCCGCAGGCCGCCGGAGACCAGATCCCCGTCGTCCGTCGCGTCGCCGCGACCGCCCAGCTCGCCGCGCAGGAATACCGCAGTGGTGTGCAGGGCGGCCGGGTCGTGGCCAAGGCCGAGGTCGGGGAAGCACGCCTCTTCCTCGCGGAGTCCCGCCGAACCGCGGGGCTCCTGCCCGCGGACGCGAGCGTTGAGACCATCCGCGTTATCGACTCGCTCGTCGCGATGGTGGATGCCACGGCCTCTCCCGACCTGCTCGAGGCCCGAGTGCGGGCGTTTACGTCCGCGCTGTCCGCCCGCCTGGGCGTGTCGCTCGACGACATCCCGTCCGAGGCGCCCTCTCTCGCCCATGGCGGGCAGATCTACAAAGAGAGCTGCGCCAGCTGTCACGGCGAGCTCGGACGTGGTGACGGCCCGCTGGCTGCCGGGCTCGAACCCAAGCCGGCCGACCTCGCCGACGCCGCGGAGCTTCGAGGAGCCTCGCCGCTCGACTTCTATCGCCGGGTCACGATCGGCGTAGTCGGCACGGCAATGCCGGCGTTCGAGACCCGGCTCTCGGCAGACGACCGCTGGGCCGTAGCTGCATACGCTACGCTGCTCCGGCTGCCGCCGCCCCACGGTGACGTTCCGCTCACGCTCCGAAGCTTCGCTACCACCGGGCAGCTCTCGGACTCGGCTGTGGCGACAGCGCTCGCGGCTGCTGGCCGCGCCGACACCTCGGCGGGCGCAGTGGCAGCGGTTCGAAGCCTTCAGGAGACCGCGGACGCGGCGGCGACCGCCCGCGTCTTCGGGACCGTCCGCTCACAGCTCGATTCCGCATACGCCCTCGCCCGCGCTGGCAAAGGCGAAGGGGCGAGCGCGGCCGCCTTCGACGCCTACATGACGTTCGAGCAGGTGGAGCGGTCCGTTCGCGCGAAGAACCCGGACCTGGCCACGGCGCTCGAGACCCGGTTCGCCGCGCTGCGCACGCGGGCTGCGGGCGGGGCGACCAACGCCGAGCTGGAGACTATCCGCGCCGGCCTCGCGGCCGATCTCGAGAACGCCGAGCGGGTGCTGGGCGAGACGCTCTCGCCGCTCAACCTGTTCTTCCAGTCGTTCGTGATCCTGGTGCGGGAGGGCCTGGAGGCGATTCTGGTCATCGGCGCCCTGATGGCGTTCCTGACCAAGACCGGCGCAGCCAACCGGAAGCGCGACATTCACGTGGGCGTCGGTGCGGCGGTGGCCGCGAGCCTCCTCACCGCGTTCGCACTGGAGACCGTGTTCCGCATCACCCCCGCGAAGCGCGAGGCGCTCGAGGGGCTCACGATGCTGGTCGCCACGGTCGTGCTGTTCTACGTCAGCTACTGGCTGCTCTCCAAAATGGAAGTGGCCAAGTGGAACCAGTTCGTCCGGAGCAAGGTGCAGGACGCGGTGACAAGCGGCTCGGCGCTCGCGCTCGCCTCCGCTGCGTTCCTCGCCGTGTATCGCGAGGGCTTCGAGACCGTGCTGTTCTACAAGGCGCTGTTCGTCGCCGGCGGCACCGGCGCCTCCACCGGGGCTATCGTCGCGGGCATCGTTCTCGGATCGGTTGTGATGGTCGGCGTGTACGTCGCGATCAACCGGTACGGCGTCCGGCTCCCGCTCAAGCCCTTCTTCGGCGTCACCAGCACGTTTCTCTACTACATGGCGTTCGTGTTCGCCGGACGGGGCGTGGCGGAGCTCCAGGAGGGCGGCCTGCTGCCCACGACGATCGTTCCCTGGGGTCCGCGAGTGCCGGCGTTAGGCATCTACCCGACGGTGGAGTCGCTGGCGGCCCAGGCCATCCTCCTCGCCCTGCTCCTGGTCGCTGTGGTCTGGACGTTCGGCATCGAGCCCCGCCGCCTCCGCGTGACGTCAGTGATGGTGCCTGAGCCGGCGGCCGCCCACAGGGACCGCCCCATGCCCGGCGCCCCCGCGTCTGGAGGGATCCCGGCGGGGGCGCGGGTCGAGCTGCTCCGCTCGCTGGAGCGGATGGAGGCGGACCTGGCCGAGCTCAGGGCGGAGGTTGACCGGATGCGAAGCCAGCTCAAGGCGCGCCAGGCCGAGTCGGCCCGCCACGGCCTCTGAGGCACCCTCACGACGGAATCGAAACGGCCCGCCCCGGCGGGCCGTAGTCGTTTGGAGGAGGTGACCAATGATCGCACGAGCCTGGCACGGCATGGTGCCCGCGGGGCGGGCGGACGAGTACATGGCGTATCTGGAGCGGACGGGTCTCCCCGACTACCGTGCGACGCCCGGCAACCGCGGCGTCTGGGTGCTGCGCCGCGCCGACGGCGACCGTGCCCATTTTCTTCTCATGTCCCTCTGGGACTCGATGGACTCCATCCGGGCGTTCGCGGGAGACGACGTAGAACGGGCCCGATACTACCCTGAGGACCGGGGATTCCTGCTCGAGCTTGAGCCGCACGTCACCCACTACGAAGTGGTGGAGCGGCCGGCGGCCGTGGGAGAACGCGTATGAGCGAGATCGACCGAATCGCCGACGAGCTCGGCCGGGATCAGCAGGGAGAGCCGTGGCACGGACCCTCCGCCCGCCAGGTACTCGGAGGCGTCAGCGCCGCCGCGGCCGCTGCCCGGCCGATCGCCGGCGGCCATAGCATCTGGGAGCTGGTGCTTCACATCATTGCGTGGCGTGGCGAGGTGGCCCGGCGGGTGGAGGGCGGCGAGCCGGCGGAGCCGGTCGAAGGCGACTGGCCTGGGGTCGCCGCGACCTCGGAGGCGGCGTGGGCGCGCACCGTCGCGCGGCTGGAGGACTCGCACCGGGCTCTCGTCGCCGCGCTGCGCAAGCTGCCCGAGGCCAGGCTGCATGAGCCGCTGGGCCGCCCGCGCGACCCGGCGCTCGGAACTGGAGTCACCTACTACGTCATGCTCCACGGTGTGGCCCAGCACGACGCCTATCATCTGGGGCAGATCTCCCTGCTCAAGCGGGCGCTCGGCTTGCTCTAGAAAACGCGAACGGCCCGCCGAGTTCGGCGGACCGTTCGCATTAAGAGGTGGCAGATCGCCCCCTGAGTTTTACGGAGACGGACCTAAGTGTCCGCTCCACCCTTCTTCGACCTGCCACTTTCCCGTGGAGCCGCTGGGCTCCGCGATTCCTCTTGAGGGCAAGTCGAATGCCAACCGGGCGCAACGCTAAGCTGTTGTTTTTTGGTCTCTTACGCCTCGTCTCCCGAAGCCCGATCTGTCAAAGTTGTCGACGGTTCCCGGCGATTCCGATTCAACTCACTGCGCGGCATTCGCTTACACAGCCGCCAAAGATTTTGGCGGTGCTGACTCTTTCTCTGCGGCGAGGTACGCGCCCGGCGGAATGTCGGGGCCTTTCTTCCATCGCGCGAGCATGACCAGCCCGATTGCTACCAGCAGCGTACTCGTGAGCTGGGCCAGGGTGAACGGCCCGATGAGCCGGTCGTCTTTGGCGCGAACGATCTCCACCAGGAACCGCTCGACGCCCGCGAAGACCAGGTAGAGCCCGAAGAGCCACCCGGTCCCCGTCGCGCGGGTGCGGAGGCGCCACAGCACCGCGAAAGCCACCAGCATCATCGCCACCTCGTAGAGCTGGGTGGGATGAACCGCGAGCACGGTCTGCGGGTCCACGCCGGGCGGGATGGGCACGCCGAACTGCTGCTGAAGATTCGCCGCGGTCGAGGGTGGCAGGCCGTGGGGAAACTTCACGCCCCACGGCAGGGTGGTCGGCCGACCGTAGTCGTCATTCACGAGGAAGCAGCCGACCCGCCCCAGCGCATAGGCGGCCGCGAGCGCCGGCGCGCCGATCTGCATGGTCCACCGGGTCGGGACCTTGAGCCGCCAGCCGTTGACGAGCACCGCCACCGCGCCGCCTATGAACCCGCCGTACCAGACGAGGCCTCCCCGGGAAAAGAGCGCGCTGGGATCCCGGAACAGGGCCACGTACCAGAGCTTGGCGCCCACGATCCCGCCGATCACGGCAGCCGCGATCATGTCCCCGGAGTAGTCCTCGCGAAAGCCGCGCCGGCGCAATTCGAGCGACGCGAGCCAGCCGCCCATCAGGAACGCGACCATCATCATGATCCCGTAACCGGTGAGCTCGAAGGTGCCGAGCCGGATCACGAGTGGGTCTATGGTCATGCCGGAGTCCGATGTGGTTGTGTCGCGATGCGAAGCCCGGGAATCGGAAGGTCGTCCCGGGGCTCCAGGTCCCAGCCGCTTCGCTCGCCGCGGGCGAGCCGCCACGCACCCGCCGCGGCGATCATCGCCGCGTTGTCGGTGTTGAGCCGGGGGGAAGCTACGCTCAGCCGCGCGGTGCCCGCCAGCCGTTCCCGCAGCCGCTCGACCAGCCCGCGATTGCAGGCGACGCCGCCACCGACCATCGCGCTCGGATAGCCCAGTGCTTCCACCGCATGCGCGGTCTTGGTGACCAGGACGTCGAGCGCGGCGTCCTGAAACCCGCGGGCGATGTCGGCCCGGTCGCGCGCCAGGTCGTCGCTCGACTGCACGGCGCGGAGCACGGCGGTCTTGAGGCCGCTGAACGAGAACGCGTAGGGCTCGTCCCCCCGCGTCAGCTCGGCGAGGAGCGGCCGAGGGAAGCGGTAGCGCTCCGGATGCCCCTCGCGCGCGAGGCGCTCGAGCGCGGCGCCGCCGGGGTAGCCGAGCCCGAGCAGCGTGGCGACCTTGTCGAACGCTTCCCCGGCTGCGTCGTCGCGCGTCTGGCCCAGCAGCCGGTAATCTCCCCACGCAGGCACGTCGAGCAGCATCGTGTGCCCACCGCTCACGAGGAGCCCGACGAACGGCGGGGCGAGCTCGGGATCTTCCAGCGTGGGCGCGAACAGGTGCCCCTCCAGATGGTTCACGCCGAGGAACGGGCGGCCCATGCTCCAGGCGAGGGCCTTGCCGTACATCACTCCCACCAGCAGGGCTCCCACGAGGCCCGGGCCCGCAGTGACCACGACGCCATCGATCTGTGCGAGAACGAGGCCTGCGTCCGCAAGCGCCTGATCCACGACGGAGCCGATCGTGCGTACGTGCGCGCGGCTGGCGAGCTCCGGGACGACTCCCCCGAACACCCGATGCACATCCTGCGAGAGAATGACGAGGCCGGCGAGCGACTGGCGGCTGCCGTCGGTCACCAGGACTGCGGCCGAGGTTTCGTCGCAGGAGGTCTCGATGCCGAGGATCCGGTCAGCCACGCTCGCCCCGGCGCGCGAGCGTGACGCTGTCGGGCACGGCCTTGCCCGAGAGGCCCGGCGGGGAGATGACTCGGAGGCCGACCCGGCCGGGCAGGCCGCCGGGGGCGACCGGTCCGAGCGTGACGGCCACGCTGTCGGGCGTGAGCGTCGCCAGGCGGGCCCGCGGCCCGCGGACCCGTACGGTGACCGTGTCCCGGTCCGGCCGAAAGAGCAGGGCGCTCGGAACCTGAACCGGCACGGGCCAGAGCGTGCGCTCACCCACGGCCTGCACGTTCAGGCTGACCGTCACCCGGGACGGGAAGACGCGCACGGGCCCGAAGCCGGTCGTATCCACCATCAGGCGCTCCTCCGACGGCCCGTTGGCGCGCGTCAGCTCGAGTGGCACGGTGAGCGCGGAGTCTATCGTCGAGACGCGGTCGCTCGGGCCGGCGATGCGCACCTCGCCCGGCATCACTGCCATGCCACCCACGATCTCGAAGCCCGATTGAGCCTGGACCCGCACGACCGGGTGAACCGGCACCGTGCGCTGCGCCACCGGATCGAGCTCCACGGCTACCTGTCGCGGCTCGACGTCCTGTACCCGGACGCTCGTGTTGCCGGGGAAGACCAGGTCGCCCGGATCGATCGTGAGGCTGACGCTGTCGGCGGTGACGCTGTCGGGCAGGATGCGGGTGAGCACGAGGTTGTCGCGGGAGAGCCGGATCAGATCGCCGCGCGGGCCGACCACGGTGGCGCGAAGCAGGCCCGGGTCGCGCACCACGGCGCGCCCCGAAGGGGGCTGGATCTTGAGCTCCACGCTGAGCATGCCGCTCGCCGGCTCCTCGCTCGACGCCACGAGCCAGAGCAGCACCGACAGCGCGAGCGACGTCAGCTTCAGCGGCCAGTCGGCGGTGAGGGCCGCCCGCAGCGTCACGTCAGCTCCCGCTTCCGCCCTCGGCGAGC
>JBGPPG010000001.1:0-95694 GCA_041488455.1 Gemmatimonadota bacterium | reverse complement strand
GCTGGCCGCCTGGGAGTGGGGCGCGGGACCGACCGTCCTGCTGGCTCACGGATGGGGCAGCCGCGCCGGGCGGTTCAGCGCGCTCGGCCCGGCGCTGGTCGCCGGCGGATTCCGGGTGGTCGCGCACGACGCGCCCGGTCACGGCCAGTCCGCCGGCAGCCAGGCGTCGCTTCCCCAGTTCGCCATGGCCCTGCACGCCGTCGCACACGCGGCGGGGCCGGTTGCCGCGGTGGTCGGGCATTCGCTGGGCGGTGCGGCGGCCGCCCTCGCGGTGCGGCAGGGACTCGCGGCCGAGCGGGTCGTGGTGATGGCGGCTCCCGCCGACGTCGAAATCTTCTCGTACCGCTTCGCGCGCAGCCTCGCCCTGCCGGCACCCGTCCGCCTCACGATGCAGCGGAACCTGGAGCACCGCTTCGGCCTCCGCTGGGCCGACATCAACGTAGCCCGCCTCGCCGCGGACATGCGTGTTCCGGCCCTGGTGGTGCACGACGCATCGGATGCCGACGTGCCGCTCGCAGACGGCGAAGCGATTGCGCGAGCGTGGCCGGGGGCCGAGCTGCTCACGACGACCGGGTTGGGGCACCGGGGCGTGCTGTGGGACGACAGGGTGATACGGCGGGTAGTGGACTTCGTCGGGGAGGCGCGGACGGCTCGTCGCTGACGGACGGCGCAGCCAGCGAGCACCCAGGCCAGCGGCACCGATGCGCGGCTCACGAGAGGGTGAACATCACGTCGTCCTTGAGCCCGACACCCGTCAGCTTGCGGCGGCGTGCCTCCGTCAGCAGGAACCGGAGCCGCGCTGCGGCAAGCCGGCAGGTGAGTCCGTCGGGACGCACGTTGGAGATGCAGTTCCGCTCGGAGTCGGTTCGCCCGACCCTGGGCCCCCACGTGAGGTAGATCCCGAGACTGTCGGGCGAGCTCAGGCCCGGCCGCTCGCCGATGAGGATCGCGACCAGGGACGCCCCCAGCAGCTCGCCGATCTCGTCACCAAGGGCCACCCGCGCCTGCTCCGCCACCACGACCGCACCGACCCGCCATCCGTCAGCGCCGAGCGTCGGCATCAGTGCTGCGAGCAGGGGCACGGCGTGGCGCTGCGGGGCCAGGGCCGACAGTCCGTCCGCCACCACGAACGCCACATCCGGCGACCCATCCGTCTCCGCAAGCCGCTTCATGCGCTCGCGGGACTCGGCGTCGAGCCGGCGACCGAGATCCGGACGCGCGAGGTACGACCGCCGATCGGTAACGGCGCTGCGCACGTGAAACGACCGGAGGCCGGCGCCGCGGAGGTCGCCCGCGAGCGCGGCAACGTCGAGCGGGTGATGCACCGCATCCCGCGCTCGGGCGTGCGCCAGCTGGAAGTCGAGGTGTGCTGCGGTGGGGAGACTGCCGCCCGAGTGACCGAGCCCGATCCGCGCGGGCGTGCGCGGCCTGAGCGCCGCCCACGGGTCCAGGCCGGTCATGCGCCGAGGAGCTGCTTCTTGAAGCCTTCGCCCGGCCCGGGATGGGGACCGATCCACGCCTTGAAGAGAGCGTCCGCGAACGCCTTGCCCTCGATCGCACCCTTCTCGACGCCCTTCACACCCACCCGCGTGCCCGTTCCCGGCAGATAGGTGAACACGAACTGCTCGCCCTTCTTGATGTCTTCCATGTACGAGCACAACGTCTCGAACTGTGCCTTGAGCTCCGGCGAGGCATCGGGCGTGTTGTTCTCCAGCGCCTCGTTCCACGCGTTGCACATCTTGCCCTTGTCCACATCGTGCACGAACTGCAGAACGATGTGCCGCGGCTCGTCTGCCGCGAGGACCTTCTCGGCATCCGCCTCCCGGGCCGGCAGGTAGAGACCGGCCACGTAGACCTTGACGATGAACTTCTTGCGCGTGGCCGTGCCGTTGAGCACGAGCGCGTGTCCGTCCACCTCGACGCGCGTCGGGAGAGTCACGCCGTCGCGGGTCACCGCTGCACTGGTGTCCTGGGGGGCGTGCGGGCGGACCGGCGGCGCGGCCGGGTCGGCCAGCATCCCGGCAGCGAGAAGCAAAGCGGCGAGGGTCGTCATGGCGAGTCCGTGCTAGGCGCTTACCAGCCCATCCGTCCGCGGAGCGAGGTGACGTGCGCCACGTGATGGCGGCTGTGCCACGCGTACATCGAGAGCAGCTGATCGAGCGACATCGGACCCCATTCGGGGTGCCGAAGCCTGCGGGCGAACTGTCCAGCGGCGAGTACCCGAAGCATGAGGACCCACCGCTCATGCAGCGCGTCGAGCAGGGCGAGCGATACCGCGATCGGCGCGGACCTCGCCTCCGGCAGCTCCGCCCAACGCGCCTCTTCGTACGTCTTGATCGTCGGCTCGTCCTCAGTCAGGGCGAGCTTGAAGCGGGTATAGGCGTTCAGGTGGCTGTCGGGAAGGTGGTGGACCACCTGGCGCACGGTCCAGCCGCCCTCGCGGTAGGGCGTATCGAGCTTCCCGTCATCGAGCCCCGCGACAGCCCGGCGGAGCTCGCCGGGCAGCGCTGCGATCTGATCGATCAGGCCGGGGCGATCGGCGTCGGCGACGCCGGCCGGCATCTCGAACTTCCCGATGGGATAGCGCAAATCGGTCATGGAGATCTCCGGGACGAGGGCGGCCGACTAACGAACCCCCTACGGCCCCGGACCCCACCTAGTTTTCTCAGCGCGCCCCCTGGCCTCCGAAGCTCCGGAGCCGCCATCCCTCGGTCACCCGCTCGAGCCCGGCGCGGACGTCTACCGTGTCGAGAGCGGGGTTGCCACCGCCCGGAGTCGTGCGCGTCGTCCCCCGGACCCGGGCCGCTGCCTGATCGCCATCCACGGTGATGTCCGACACTTTCCAGTCGGTCTGCATGCGGCCACCCGAGCCGAAAAAGGACTCCAGGTTGGTCAGCTGCGCGTCGGGCATGCCCGGGAACGCCCGGCGTGCCCGAGGAGCGCTGCCCGCATCCAGGGCTGCCGAGTATGCGCGAACCGCCAGCTCGACCGCCTTGCGGTCGGCAGCCGTCGTCCGTGGCTGGCTCGCCACCGGGGCGGTGCTGCCCCCGAGGAGCGCTGATGCGCCCGACACCGACACCGCTGCGTGCGCGGGACGAGCCGGCTCGGCCGGAGCCGGCTTGGGAGCCTCCGGCGGCGGCTCCACGCTCGCGGGCGGGGGCGGCGGGGCGGCCACCGCCGATTCCGGCGCTGCAACGGCCACCTTCACCTTGCGGGCCGCCGTGGACTTCCCGGCGGCGGGTGCCTTCTTCGGCGCCGGCGTGGTGGGTCGCGTCTCCGGCGGTGTGTCGGCAACCTGGCCCTGCCCAGCCGGCAGGGGTGCCGCGACCGGCGGAACCTCGGCCGCGGCTGGCGCGGTCGCCACCGCCTGGGGGACGGCTCCGCTGTCCGGAGCCCGATTGGCGTGCGCGCTCGAGCGCGCTCTCATCACCATGACGACGAGGACAGCGGCCGCGAGCAGGCCCGCCCCCGCAATTGCGAGCGAGCGCGGAGCCACACGCTGGCGGGGGGGGACCGGCGGCGGCACAGGGGCATCGGCGGCGGCGTCCGCAGGCGCGACCGCCGCGACGTCAGCATCGGTGCCGGTAGCTCCGGTGGCGATCGCGCCGGTGCGAGGCGTGGACACAAGCGGTGCCGGGGTCCGAAGCAGCGGGATTGGGCTTTTGGGCGTGGTGACCCCGATTGCCCTTCGCTGTCCGGTCTTGGCGATCGCGATAAGCTGACTGCGGGTCGGGTCGTCCGGTGTGAGGGTCGGCGATCCGATCGCGGCGATGACGTCCTCCACTGAGGGCCATCGATCGGCCGGATCCTTCGCCATCATCCGCATCACCGCCGCCCGCAGGCCCTCGGGACAGTCGGGGCGGGTGGTCTCGATCGGCGCGGGAGTCTGATGCACGTGGGCGTACATCATGGCCATCATGCCGCCGCCATGGAACGGCGGCTTGCCCGTAAGCATCTCGTAGGCGACGACGCCAAGCGAATACTGATCCGATGCCCCGGTCACCGGCTGCGCGGCGACCTGCTCGGGGCTCATGTAGGTGGGGGTTCCCACCGAGAGACCGGTGCTGGTCAGCTGCTCGGCCTCCGAGACCTTGGCGATGCCGAAGTCGGTGACGACCGCCCAGCCTTCGTCGTCAATCAGGATGTTGCCCGGCTTGATGTCGCGGTGAATCACGCCGCGGCGGTGCGCGTAGCCGAACGCGCTGGCGGCCTGGCCCAGGATCGCCTGCACCATCGGGACGGGCAGCGGCCCGAGCTCGCGAATAATGGAGTCGAGCGAGCGCCCCTCCACGTACTTCATGACGAAGTACAGGAGGCGCTCGCTGTGCCGGACCGCATAGATCGGGATGATGTTGGGGTGGCTGAGCGACGCCGCGGTCTTCGCCTCGCGCCGGAAGCGCTCGATGCCGTCGCCGAGACTCAGCACCGGCGACATGACCTTGATCGCCACTTTGCGGTCGAGCGCGATGTCGTGCGCGAGGTAGACCGTTGCCATCCCGCCCCGGCCGAGCTCGCCTGCGACGTCATAATCGCCGAGGGTGGCGGCCCGAAGCGCCTCCAGCTCCTCACGATCGGTGACCGGCAACCCGCTCGACTCGGCGGGTGCAGCAGGCTGTTGGGGCTGGTCGGCGCTCATGGGCTCTCGGTTTGGGGCGCCAGGGCGGCAGCCCGGGTTCGCCACAGCAGGAGAACATGCAGGAAACCCCAAGGCGCTGCAATGGCGGGGCCGGGTCCGGACCGCCGGCCGCGGCGAGCCGAGCGTTTCTGGCCGCCGCCCCACGGTCGCCGGGCCAGTTGGCAAGCATTGGCCAGAATGCGGCAGAAACTGTACACCAAATTGAGGCCTCAAGTCGCTGCCTGGGACTTCTCACATCCCGTACCGACAGCGACTTGTGATAACGCTAGCCAGCGACAGAGATCCAGCGGTGCGCAGGAATCGAGCAGATTACGCCAGACTGCCAGCCGCCGCCGGGGACGACGGGGCGCGCGCCTGCCTAGCCGCCCGGCTCGGCCGGCTCACGCGGAGACAGGAGGCTGTGATGCAACCGCGCCGCGCTGCCGGGCGGGGTGTGGCGGGCCCGTTACGCCTTATGGATGGCGTCGGCGGGGCAGGTCCAGACACCTACAGTCCGTAGAGGGCCAGCGTGTCGATCACCGTCGCGAGTCGGCGGGCGAGCGTGGGATGGGAAACCTCGAAATGAACCACGGCGTCCTCCAGCCGGCCCCGAAGCGACGCGGGTGGGGTTGCCTTGGCCAACGCGTCGGTGAGGTCCCGCTGGAGCGCCTGCAAGCGCTCGCGGAGCGCGGCGTCGATGGGGTCGGTCCCCGCCAGCTCGGCGTGGAGCTGCTCCAGAATCTTCCGGAGCTCGTCACTCTTCATTGCCGCCTCCGCTGCGTTCGAGGATCCCGCCGCACGCGACCCCGCCCGGGGCTCGCGCCGGTGCAATATAGGGCGACGGGATAGGGATGAAACCGAGGAGCCGCGCTTGACGTATCGTACGCTAGGTCGTACGATATATCGCGCGCTATTGCTGGTGAAAATCAGGAGGCACATCGTGAGCAAGTGTCGAGACGACTGGGGCTTGGGTGATATCTTCGCGGCCAGCTTCGGCCCTGGAGGATTCGGCTTCCAGTGGGGCGGACCCGGCGGACGCCGGCGCCGGGGCCCGATGTTCGAAGCTGGCGAAGTCAAGTTCGTGATCCTGCGGCTCCTCAAGGAAAAACCCCGACACGGATACGAGATCATCAAGGCGCTCGAAGAGCGCATGGGAGGCCACTACACGCCGTCCGCCGGCACGGTCTACCCGACGCTCCAGCTGCTCGAGGACCAGGGCCTCGTACGGGGGGTCGAAACCGATGGGCGGCGGATCTATCACATCACTCCCGAGGGAGAGGCCTTCCTGGACGAGCACCGGGACGTGATCGACGACATCATCGGTCGGGTGCGGGACACGCTTCGCGACGTGGCCGGGGGCCAGATGGGCGAGCTCAACGCCGCCTTCGCTCGCCTTGCCGCGACCACGTACAAGCGGGCCTGGCGGCGCGGCCCCGATCATCCGTCGATTCGCCGAGCGGTCGAGATTCTGCGCCGGGCTGCGGAAGAGATCGAGCAGGAGTGGGACCGTACGCAGGGCGAGCCGGAGCCGGAAAGGACCGGGGCCTGATGGACAACGTTCACATCATCGGTGGCTGGTGGATCGTCTTCTTCTTCCTCCCGTTCATTTTCTGGCGACGGTCGGGATGGGGCCGGCACCGGGACCCACGCGCTGCTTCGCGTCCGCCGGAGCTGGATGAGAGCATCCGCGCGAGACTGGACCTGGTGGACCAGCTCGAAGCCCGCGTGGCCGAGCTGGAGAACCGGCTCGATTTCACCGAGCGGCTTCTGGCGGATCGGAAGGAATCCCGGCTGGAGAGCCGGTAAGAGCCGGCCCGGGTAGCGGCCGGTTAGAGATAGGGCTGCGCGAGGCGAGCCACTCCGTCCCGCAGCCGCACCGGGAGCGGGCGGCCGTCGAGATCGGCGCGGGTGATCCGGCGGCCGCTCGCGATTTTTGCGTCGAGCAGCGCATCGAGGCGGCCAGCCAGCGCCCTGGAATAGCACTCCACGTCGTACTCGAAGTTGAGCCGCAGGCTCCGCGGATCCCAGTTCGCCGACCCGATGAGCGACCATCCCCCATCCACTACGAGGATCTTGGAGTGGTCGAAGGGCGGCTGCGAGAGGTAGACGTGGCACCCCCAGTTCAAGATCTGTCCCAGCTGGGCCGTCGCCGCCCACTGGACGAGTCGCAGATTACCTCGCTCCGGCAGCACGATGTCCACCCGCACGCCCCGCAATGCCGCAATCCTGAACGCATTCACGAGGGGCAGGTCGGGCAGAAAGTATGGCGTCGCAAGGCGTACGGAGCGCCGGGCCTGCGAGAGCGCGCCCTGGAGCACGAGCGCGAGGGTCTCGAGCTCCTCATCCGGTCCGTCCGGCACTCCGCGCGCCGCTACATCGCCGGCACCCGGTGGGACGGGCTCCGGTCCGCTATCCAGGCGTTCCCTGGTCATGAAAGCCCAATCGAACGCGAACGCCTGAGCGAGCTGCTGAACGATCGGGCCCTCCAGCCGGAAGTGGACGTCTTGCGTCGCCGAGGGAAGGCCCAGCGCGAGCACGCAAGCGTCGCGGATGTTCATCCCGCCGCAGAACCCCAGCCGGCCATCCGCGACCAGCAGCTTCCGATGGTTCCGCAGGTTGAAGTACGGCTGGAACAGCGGAATCCGCGGCGGAAGAAACGTCGCAACCCGGACCCGCCGCGACCGGAGCGCCCGGAGGATCGAGGGCCGGCTGTAGTGCGCGCCCACACCGTCCACCAGCACCCGGACCTCCACGCCACGGGCGACCGCGCGGCCGAGCGCCTCCACGAACTGGTCGCCGGCGTGTCCCCGGTCGAAGATGTAGGTCGCGAGCCACACGCTCCGCGTGGCCGCCTCGATGGCGGCGAGCATGGCCGGGTAGGCTTCGTCGCCGTTCACCAGGGGCTCCACCGCGTTGCCGGCGGTGAGCGGGAGTCCGGTGGCCCGGCCGACCACCGCGGCGATCCCGTGCAGACTGGCAGGTGTGTCCGCCACCAGCACGGCGTCCTGGGTTGGGAGCGCGGCGAGCTCCGCCGTGCCGCTCTCGGCGAGCGCCCTGCCCCGCCGGAGCATTCCCGCCTGGCGTCGAATCCGGTTGATGCCGAAGAGCCCGTACAACACCGAGCCCACGACGGGCGTGAGCCACACGAGTCCGGTCCAGCCGATCGCCGCGCGCACGTCGTCCTTGTTGAGCACGATGTGGGCGGAGACCACCACCGCGAGGATGATGTGCGACACGCCGAGGAGTGCCTGAAGCCCGGTCAAGGAGATGCGCTCCCGGAGGAACGGATCACCGAGCGGATGTCCTGAGTCCACGCCTCCGCGTTGTCGGGCGGTGAGAAGGACCAACTCTCCCCGGCCGTTCCGGTCCCCGCGGTGATACGCACCCGCTGGCCGTCCCGGTGCACGTCGTAGGAGGCCCGGGTATCTGGACCGATCTCGATTCCGACCTTCTCGTTCTTGTGAACGAGGACGGACCGCCGGGTCACGACGATCGACGCCACGCGGTCCTCCCATGTCCCCCCTCGCCGACCTGCACCCTGGGTCCAGCGAAACGTCAGGTTATCGGCCCGATGAAGAAGCCCCTCGGCGGCGAAGCGCTGCTCCTGCGCCGGACTTAGCCTGCCGGTCTCCCTCCCGCACCCAAGCGTCACTGCCAGGAGCGAAGCGAAGAGCCAGGGAGTGGAGCGGAGCCTCATCGTAGAAACCCCAGTGTGACCGTGGGTGCGGGACGTGGCCAGCCGGGCCGGCCCAGTCCCGAGTCCGTCGCGGATGCGGTGTACCGTACCCCCCGCGGTTCCTCAACGCCAGACGACCACGGCCTGTCCTCTGACGCTCGAAGGTCCAAGCCCTTCGAGCGAACAAGCGGCGGGACTCGCGCAACGCCTCAATCTCGTCGGATAGCGTGGGGAAGATCGAGATCCAGCGGGGGGGTGCACCGGACGGCCCGGCCGCCTCGATGAGCGGTCGAGACCTTCCTCCGCGGCCAGCGGCAGTCAGCCCTCGAGCGCTCTGAGCGCCGCCGCGGCGATGACGCCGTCTTCGGCCGAGGCCATGCCGCTCACGCCGACGGCTCCGACGATTGCCCCGTCCAGGACTACCGGCAGGCCGCCCTCAAGAGGCAGCATTCCCGGGACGCCAAGCAGCGCGTGCCTCCCGCCGGCGATGGCGTCCTCCAGGGCCTTGGTCGGGCGCTTGAGCCGGGCCGCGGTGCGGGCCTTCGCGATCGCGATGTCCTGACTCGCCGGCTGGGTGCCGTCGAGCCCGTGAAACACGATCAGCCCCCCCTCGGGGTTGACCACCGCGATCGCCACCGTCCACCCCCGCCGCTTCGCCTCCGCCTCGCCCGTTTCAGCCAGAGCCTTGGCCGCTTCCAGCGTAAGCATCCGGGCATCCCGCGTGTGCACCATCGCGCCGCTCCATTGATGTTGCTGGAAGATATTGCAGGCAGGCGCGCTCAGGTCAGCTTCTGCCAGACGGCAATCACCGTCACACCTTGCTGAACCGTCGTCACGGTGAGGATGGTCCCACTCAGAGAGTAGGTGCCGTTGGACTGTGCCGCGCTCGTCGACGACACCTGACTCCAGCTGGTGCCGTTGGCGGCGTAGGTGCCGGTATCGGTCTCGGGCACGGCGCCGGTAAGGCTCAGGTTGTAGGTGGTGGCCGACAGCGCGAAGCTCCCCTCTTCGTTGGGAGGAGTCAGGACAGCCGCGCTCTGTCCGAACTGAATGGAGACCAATCCGTAGGTGCCCGTGAGATCGACGGACGGGGCGGTGGTACTGTTACAGCTCTCGATGCCCAGCGCGACCGCGGCGCTCGCCGCGAGTAGAAGCAGGCCACGAAACCCCATACATGCCTCCGATGATCGTGGGTGCAAGGCGACGGCTCCGCGGCGGCTCTCGGTTTGAGAGCCGCGGCGGGCCGGCCATGAGACAGTACGGGGCGGGGGTGCTGCGGCGTTGAATCGGTGGTGGGATCCCCGGTCGGGATCAGCCCTTTACATCGCGGATGAACGCGCCGCTCGACGCGTCGAAGACGCGGATCCAGACCACGACGCCGGCGCGGCGGTCATCAACGTAGCGGACGTGAACGACGCTTCGGTCCTGGGACGGACGGTACAGAACCCACGCGCCTGCCGGAGCGCTCGACTCCACGTCAGGGCACGGGCGCGGCTTGGGCTGGCGGCCGGGCGGTCGCCCGGGGAACCAGAGCCGGCATTCGCCGGGCGGAGGCAGTTGACCTGGAGGCACCGCCAGGGTCTCGGCGCCCGCGGGTGCCTTGGCGAAGCGCGGCTCGGGCTGGCTGTACATGTTCTTCCCGGAGCAACCGGCGAGCGCGCTGAGCGCAGCGACGGCGGCAAGCGACCTTATCGGGACGGTGCGCAACGGCATCGGACCTCCGGAAGGCGGGTGGCGCGTTCCCGGGCGGCAAGTTCCGTGCGGCGGGCGGTAAGTAGTTGTGTCAGTGAGAGATCTCGCGGGAAGCCGACGCCACTACGGGCGCTGGGGACTGGACTTCCGCACGGTCGGGCGGCGGGATGCGCGGTCGTCAGACCTCGGGCGGGAAGGTGATCTTGCCGCGGGCGCGGAGCTCGGTGGGGAGCATGCTCTGGTAGATGAAGGAGTGGATCGGCGTGGCCACTCCGGCCTCCGCGCCGAGCCGAGCCACCGAGCCGCTCCACCACTCCAGCTCCGAGGGCCGCCCGGCGGCCAGGTCCCGCTGGAGCGATGCGGTGCCGGCGGCCGGGAGCGTATCCACGAACGCGATGGTTCTCTCCACCACGTCGTCGGGGAGCCGGATCCCCCGTGCGCGCCCCACGGTCCGGATCTCCTCCATGGCTGCAATGAGGAGCGCACGGGTCTCCGGTACCGAACGGACAATTCCGATGGGAGCGCGGGTCACCGCGCCGAGCCCGCCGCCGGAGGCAACGAACAGAAACTTCTCCCAGAGCGCGACATGGATGTCGCCGGGAATCTCCGCCCCCAGTCCTGCGCGCTGCAGCGCGTCGCGCAGGCGCTCGAGCCGACTGCTGCGCCGGTTGTCGAGTTCGCCGAAGGCGATGGCTGCCGGGCCGCCTGGTCGCCGCAGATGGCCGGGCTCGACCAGGAAGCAGAAGATTCTTGCTACGCCACCCACGGCCCGCCCGTCACCCAGCACCGCGCCGACTTCGGCGGCCGCCTCGACGCCGTTCTGAAGCGGCACGACGAACGTGTCGGCACTGAGCAGCGGCCGCAGCGCAGCGGCGGCCTCCGGCACCTGCCAGACCTTAACCCCGAGGAGAATCGCGTCCACCGGCCCGAACCGCGCGGGGTCGTCGCTGGCCGGCAGCGGCCCGAGCTGGAAGTCACCGTCGACGCTCTCGACCCGGAGGCCTCGGGTGCGAAGCGCGTCGAGATGCAGGCCCCGCGCGATCCAGACCACGTCTTCGCCGGCCTTCGCAAGGCAGGCTCCGAAATACCCACCGGCGCCGCCGGCGCCGAAGATCGCGATGCGCATCAGCCGCCGGCACCGGTGCGGGTGGTCGAGTCGATGAACCCCGCGACGTCGGCCTTCACCCGGGCCAGGGCCGGCTCGTTGAGGTACATCATGTGGCCCGCGTCGTAGTACTTCATGATGACGTGGGCCTTGAGCTCCGGCGTCAGGCCGAGGTGATCCATCATGTACTCGGTCGCGAGGAACGGTGTCGCCAGGTCATAGACGCCGTTGAGGACGAGGACCCGGAGATCCGGGTTGTAGCCGATAGCGTGGGCCAGGTCGGGCCCCGTATTGACCATCGGCTGGAACCCCATTTCCGGGACCTGATGCTTCCAATCCCAGGTCTCGTATGCGCGCGCGCTCACGGTGTAAGCGCGGTCCGTCGGGACATTGAGCTCCCGGTGGTAGTAGTCGAAGAACGCCGCGACGTAGGCCGCGCTGATGCTCGCGGCCTGCGGATCGTACTGGGCGTTCTTGGCGAGCGGGTCGAACGTGACCCCGGTGTAGCGCGAGTCGAGGCGACCGACGGTCTCGCGGTGCTCCCGGAGAAGCTCCTGGGTGTACTCCCCCTCGGTGACGCGGAGGTTGGCTCGCTCGATGTAGGCCGGCGAGAGCCCGGTGTACTCGTGGAGCTTGGCGGCGATCGCCTGGCGCTCGGCGGCGCCCAGCGCGTCGCCCTTCATGAGCGCGGTGGTGTAAGGCCCGAGCGCCCACGCCCTGACCTCCGCAAGAAAGGCGTCGCGGTCCGCGGGCTGGGCGGGCAGCACACGGTGGTAGAAGCTCGTGGCCGCGAACGATGGGAGGTAGAGCGGGAATGGACGCTCGTTCCCCGGGCCGTCGAAGATAGCCTGAAGATCGAGCGCCACCGAGACCAGCACCACACCGTTGAACGCCATGTCCTCGCGGGTCTGGAGGTAGTCCACGATTCCCGCTGACCGGGTCGTCCCGTAGCTCTCCCCCAGCAGGTACTTGGGAGAGTTCCACCTGCCGTTCTCAGTCACGAACTGCTTGATGAACCGGGATACCGATTCGATGTCGGGGTCCACGCCCCAGAAATCCTTGTCCTTCTTCTCGCCCAGCGCGTGGCTCAGGCCCGTGCCTACGGGATCGATCATCACGAGATCGGTGCGATCGAGCAGGCTGTAGGTGTTATCCACGACGCGATAGGGCGGTGGTGGCGTCCGGCCCGCGTCCGCGGCGATTACGCGCCGCGGCCCCAGTGCGCCCATGTGAAGCCAGATGGAGGAGGAACCCGGGCCGCCGTTGTACGCGAAGGTGATCGGCCGCTGCGCCGCGTCCTTCACGTCCTGTCTGATGTAGGCTACGTATCCGATGCTCGCGACCGCAGTGTCACCCGCATTCTTGATGACGAGTGTACCGGCCGTGGCGACGTAGCTCACAGGCTTGCCGGCGATGGCGATGCTGTGACGCGTCACCCATTGGTCTCCCTTCGGGGCCGGCGGCTTCACAGCCGTCGAATCCTTGGGCGGCTTCTGGCCCGCGAGGGTGACTGGCAGCAGGCAGACGAACACGGCGAGGATCAGACGGAGCTTGGGCATGAGTCGGTCGGGTTGGGGGGCAAGCAGGGATCGGCCGGGGCGCCGGCACGAGCCGAGCGCTCAGATGACGGTCCCGTCCGGGACCACGGCGTTCTTGGGGATCACGACGATGCCGTCGCGCATGTAGAAGTTGGCGCCGTCGAGGTCAGCGGGCTTGCCGTCGGGCGTGATCCGGACGTGATGGCCGATGCGGGCGTTCTTGTCCACGATCGTGCGCTCGATCACGGTCCCCTGCCCGATGCCCATCGGGGGCGCGCCGGCCTGGACGCGGTCGGGCGTTTCGTAGTAGTCAAGGCCCATCAGCAGGGTGTCCCGGACGACGGCCCCCGCCTCGATCCTGCTGCGGACGCCGATTAACGCATGCTCGATCGTCGCGTCGTTGATGATGCAGCCGTCGGCGATCACCGATCGCTCGATGCGGCTCTTAATGATCTTCGTCGGGGGAAGATAGCGCGCATGCGTAAACACCGGCGCCGTCGCGTCGTAGAAATTGAACTTCGGCACCGGCTCGCAGAGGTCCAGGTTCGCCTCGTAGAAGGACCGGATCGTCCCGATGTCCTCCCAGTAGCCCTGGTGCAGGTAGGCGAAGACCCGCCGGCTTCCAATCAGCTTCGGGATCACGTGCTTGCCGAAGTCCGCCTCGTCGCCCTCGAGCGCGTCGGCGAGCACGCCACGATCGAAGAGGTAGATCCCCATCGACGCGAGGAGACAATCGGGCTCCACCGGCTGCTCGACGTCGCCGAAGCCGGCCCACTCGACCCGCAGGGAGGCCAGCACCGCCGGATCCTTCGGCTTCTCGACGAATCGGACGATCCGGCCGTCCGGGCCCACCTGCATGATCCCGAAGGCCCGCGCGGCCTCCGGGCGCACGGGCAGCGTGGCGACCGTGACCTCGGCGCCGGTCGCGACGTGCCGCGCGATGAGCGACCGGAAGTTGACGCGGTAGAGCTGATCGCCCGAGAGAATGAGCACGAAGCGATGCGGGTAGTTGCCCAGGTGGATCAGGTTCTGGCGTACGGCGTCCGCCGTGCCCTGGTACCAGTCCATCCGATCCGGCGTCTGCTGGGCGGCAAGGATCTCCACGAAACCGGGGGAGAACTGGTCGAAGTGGTAGCTTTCCTGGATGTGTCGGTGCAGGGAGCTCGAGTTGAACTGCGTGAGGACGAAGATTCTCCGAAGATCGGAGTTGATGCAGTTGCTGATGGGAATGTCCACGAGCCGGTATTTCCCGCCCAGCGGCACCGCCGGCTTGGACCGGTTCTTGGTGAGCGGAAAGAGTCGGGTCCCGGCGCCGCCGCCCATGATCACGGCGACCAGCTCCGAGGAGCGGGGCAATGGGACAGCGGAAGTCACGGGGGAATCTTACGGCCCACCGGGCGCCTCGGCCAGCAGCCACGGGGATGCGCGGATCGTTCTAGCCGGCTGCCGGAAGGTCATCTACCTTCCCGTCAAACCCGTTCCGTGAGGCAGGTCATGTTCATCCCGAAATCATTCCGCGCCCGCCGCTCGTCGCTGGGGGCGCGTTTCGCCGCCGTGCTTCTCGCCGCCGGGCTTGCGGCATGCTCCCACAACCCCCCGCCCAGTCCCGAGCTGGGGACTCCGCAGGCCAACGTCCTGGTCACGGTCCAGAACCAGAACGTGAACGACGTGGATGTCTACGCGGTCATCAACGGCGTGCGACAGCGGCTGGGGACCGTGGTGTCCCAGTCGTCCGGCAGCTTCGAGATACCCTGGGACCGGATCGGACCCGCCAACGGGGTCTCGGTGCTCGCCGCCCCGATCGGCGCAGGCGGCGCGTTCAACACCGGCAAGTTGACGATTCAACCCGGCAGCCAGATCTCGTTGAGCGTGGCACCGGTGCTCCGCAACTCGACGGCGGTGGTGAACTAGCCGGGTGCGGGCAGGCGGCGCTCCGGCCAACCCGGAGCGCCGCGTATCAGCCTCCCTTCGACGCCGGGCACGAGCCGCCCGGCGGCATCGATGATCCCCATCCGGCCAAGCCATGCCTCGAACTCGGGGGCCGGCCGGAGTCCGAGCAGCCGCCGCAGATAGAGCGCGTCATGGAACGACGTGCTCTGGTAATGCAGCATGACGTCGTCCGCCCCGGGCACCCCCATGAAGTAGGTGCAACCCGCAGCGCCCAGGAGCGTCAGGAGCACGTCCATGTCGTCCTGATCGGCCTCGGCGTGGTTGGTGTAACACACGTCACAGCCCATCGGCAGGCCCAGCAGCTTCCCGCAGAAGTGATCCTCGAGCCCGGCTCGTAGGATCTGCTTGCCGTCGAGCAGGTACTCCGGACCGATGAACCCCACCACGGTGTTCACGATCAGCGGTGCGTAACGGCGGGCCACGCCGTAGGCCCGCGCCTCTAGCGTCTGCTGGTCCACGCCGTGATGCGCCCCGGCGGAAAGCGCGCTCCCCTGCCCCGTCTCGAAGTACATGACGTTGGTACCGACCGTGCCACGGCGAAGCTCGAGAGCGGCGGCCCGCGCCTCGTCCAGCAGCGAGAGGGTCACGCCGAACGCGGCGTTTGCGGCTTCGGTACCCGCGATGGACTGGAAGACCAGGTCTACCGGGGCCCCAGCCCGCAATGCCTCCAGCTGCGTCGTGACGTGGGCGAGGACGCACGACTGCATCGGGATGTCCCAGCCGAGCCGGATCCGATCCAGCAGGTCAAGCAGCGCCGCGACGGTGCGCGGGCTGTCGGTGGCCGGATTGATCCCGATCACCGCGTCACCGCTGCCGAGCAGAAGGCCGTCGAGCACACTGGCGGCGATGCCCTGCGGGTCATCCGTCGGATGGTTCGGCTGGAGCCGGGTCGAGAGTCGTCCCGGCAGACCAAGCGTCGTGCGGAACGCGGTGACGACCCGGCACCGCCTCGCGACGATGACTAGGTCCTGGACCCGCATGATCTTGGAGACTGCCGCGGCCATCTCGGGCGTGAGACCCGCCGCGAGGCGTGCGAGTGTCACGTCGTCCACGGCGTCGGAGAGGAGCCAGTCGCGGAATCCACCGACCGTGAGATGCCGGACGGGCGCGAGCGCCGCGGGGTCGTGCGAGTCGAGAATGAGGCGGGTGATGTCGTCGGTCTCGTACGGGACGACGGCTTCGTCGAGGAACCTGGTGAGCGGCAGATCAGCGAGCGCCATCTGCGCCGCTACCCGTTCCTCCGCCGAGGCCGCCGCGATCCCCGCCAGCGCGTCGCCTGAGCGGGGTGGTGTCGCCCGTGCAAGCAGGGTCTTGAGATCGGGGAAGACATACCGGACGGAGCCGACTGCGTGAGCGTACATGCCGTCATTCCCGCCGCCGGCCGTGCCCGGGCGTCACGCTCCGACCGCCTGCTTCACCAGGCCGGCCAGCCATTCGGCCTCCCGCTTGTCGCGGATGCCGCTCCCCGCGGTGACCTTCCGGCCGTCCTTCCGCACAACTTGCAGGCTGTAATACACGGTGGAGCCGGATTGCATTCCGATCAGCACCTCGACGCCGGCCACGTCCGCCGCCGGGATCCGCGCCGGCTCGCCGACGGCCACGAACCCGCTGGCGATCGCCACGCCGTCGCGGCCCGCGGTCACCTCCACCACCCAGAGCCACATCCTGAGCACGCCATAGATGAGGGCCAGCTCGACGAGCCCGAAGATGCCGATGAAGAACGGGCCGGCCTTCACGGCGACCAGCAGCCACACCACACCGCCCCAGAGCGCGGCGAACGCACTCAGACCCAGCGCGGCTCCGGGGTTGCGCGCGGCCGGGAACCCGATCTGAGTGCCTCTCGGGCCGGTGCTGACCCGGATGGGCGACTCGCGCGGCTGCCGGTAGGGGAGCGACTCGGGGACGGGGCCGAGCAGCGTCTCCTCGTCACCGGTGACGGGCTCCAGGCTCTTCTCGGTGCGAAAGACGGGCACCTCGAAGGCGGCGGCATAGTCCACGCCGGGGACAGCCGCCGTCACCTGCAGCCGCCAGACGGTCCGGTCGCTCGGGTTGGTATCATCGGTCGGTGCGACATCCGGAGGGATCCGGAAGCGCACCGGGATGGTGGTCTCGATCCCGCGCCCGGGACTGCTCGCGGTCCGCTGTCCTGCCACCGTTTCCTGGTCCTGCCAGCGGACGGTCTCGGTCGTCGAGCGGTTCTTGCCCGAGCCGGTCGTCCGGACATTGACACAGGACAGCGTCGCAACGAGGCCGCCGGTGGGAAGCGCGTCCGAGGGGGTCCTCACCGTGCCCGCAAACCCGTGGCCGACGACGCCGGGCGTGGTGCCCAGCTCGAGCACCGACACGCCGAACTTTCGCTCCCGGATGGTAGCCCGCACCGCCGCAATCAGGAGGCCGAGCCCGACCACGGGAAACAGGAGTCCGATCAGCGCCAGACGGTTCCCCTGCTCCAGCGCCGCGCGGATCACCAAAACCGCGGTCGGCCAGGCGATCAGATTCCAGAGTCCGGCGAAGGCCCAGAGCAAGTACTGCCCCTTGCGCCCCGTGTCCTCGACCGAGCCCGACGCCCAATCGGCCCGCCAGAGCCACGGCTCAGCGGGATGGGCCTGCGTCGCCAGCGCCCGGCGCGTGGCTTCTCGCCGGCCCATGAGAGCGGCGGTGATAGCCCCTGCACCGGCACCGCCAAAGGCCAGCGCGAAGATCGCCAGGAGCCCGGCGGCCCTCCAATCGCTCTCATACAGCTTCGCCACCAGCAGCACCGCCGACCCGACGCCGACGCCGACGAACGGCAGCGCGAAGAGCACGAGGCACCCGGACGCCATGGCCGGGGAGCGGCCGCTCGCCTCTGGCGAACCCGCGGGACGGGCCGTCTCGACGCTCATGCCGGCATGCGCGCGGGGCCGATCTCGACCGGTGTATCACCCCGGCCTCCCCACTCGGTCCAGCTCCCGTCGTAGACGGTCACGCGCTCATGTCCCAGCAGCTCCAGGCCAAGGACGAGGCTGCACGCGCTCGTGCCGGACCCGCAGGTCGCGACGACCGGCAATGTGAGATCCAGCCCGGCGGCCTCCAGTCGCTCGCGCAGCAGCGGCGGCGGGAGGACCGTGCCTTCCGGGGTCACCAGCTCGGTGAAGGGAACGTTGAGGCTGCCGGGGATGTGCCCGCTCCGAATACCAGGACGGGGCTCGGCCTGACTCCCCTCGAACCGCTCCGCCGACCGCATGTCGACGACCTGCTCCGACCGGAGGCCGAGATTGGCCGCGACGTCCGCCAGGTCCCGCACGCGGCTCGAGTCGAGGCGGGCCGTGAAGTGTCCTGGCCGAGGGTGAGTCGCGTCCCGTTCGAGCGGTCGCGCCTCTGCCTTCCACTTGCCGAGGCCTCCGTCGAGCACGGCCGTGGCGCGATGCCCGAACACCCGGAACATCCACCAGACGCGCGGCGCGCTTAGATTCACGCCCGATCCGTCGTACACCACGATGGTGCTCTCGTCGTCGAGACCGAGCCGGCTCATCCGAGCGGCAAAGTCGGCTGCGGCCGGAAGCATGTGGGGCAGGGTTGCGGACGGATCGCTCGAGGCGTCCAGATCGAAGAACACCGCGCCGGGGATGTGTCCTTCGACATGCTCGAGCACGGCGTCGCGACCGCTCTGCGGCAGGTACCACGAGCCGTCCACCACGCGGATGTCGGTCCGGTCGAGGCGGGCCGCGAGCCACTCGGTGGAGACGAGCGGCAGAGGGTTTTCGTCGGGCATGCCGAATTCTACTGCCGCGCGCCGTGCGGCAAGGAGGGGTCGTGTGGGCTGACACACTTGCGACGCTGCCAGTGCCGGTGCCGGAGCCCACGCCGCTTGCGCTGCGCTATGACCAGGGCAACAACGTCCTCTGGGTAGTGGACACTCTCGTGGGCTTTCTCGTGCCCGGCGTGATTCTGTTCGCCGGGTGGTCCGCGCGGCTCCGCACGTGGGCGGAGCGAGTGAGTGGCGGGCGGCGGACACTGACTATCCTACTTTACGTCATGGCCTTCGTCGTCCTCACCTCGCTCGCCACCCTCCCGCTCGATTTCTACGAGAGCTTCGTCCGCCAGCACGCCTACGGGCTGTCCAATCAGACGCTGGGCAAATGGGCCGGTGACGCCGTCAAGAGCCTGCTGGTCGCAGGGGTCGTCCTGCCAGTCGGAGCGCTCATCCCGTACGCCCTGCTCCGCTCGAGCCCGCGCCGCTGGTGGCTCTGGTGCGCCGCGGCGGCCTTGCCGCTCCTCGTGTTCATCTACCTCGTCGCTCCGATCTGGGTCAGTCCGCTCTTCAACCGCTACGGCCCCCTGAAGGACAAGACCCTGGAGGCCCAGATCCTGGCCGAGGCCCAGAAGGCGGGCATCGAGGGGAGCCGGGTCTTCCAGGTCAACAAGAGCGTGGACACCAAGGCGATCAGCGCGTACGTGACCGGATTCGGCACGACCAAGCGCATCGTCCTCTACGACACCATCCTCGACAAGCTGGAGCCCGACGAAATCCTCTTCGTTGTAGGCCACGAAATGGGCCACTACGTGCTCCGTCACCCGCTGTTGGGCCTGCTCGGGAGCTGGCTCGTGATCGGGGCGTCGCTCTATGCGGTCCACCGGCTCGCGGGCGGGCTGATCGCGCGGTACCAAGGGCGATTCGGGTTCGACCGACTCGACGACCCGGCGTCCGTGCCGCTGTTCCTGCTCCTCGTCAGCGCCGTGTCCCTGGTGACGACACCACTGATTCTGGCTGGCTCCCGTCACCTGGAGCACGAGGCCGACCGCTTCGGCCTCGAGCTCACCCGGAGCAACCACGCCGCCGCAACGGCGTTCGTGAAGCTGCAGCAGGAGAACCTCGGCGTCCCCCGGCCGGGAATGTTCTATACCCTCTTCCGCGGGTCCCACCCGAGCCTCGCGGACCGCATCGAGTTCGCCAACGACTATCACCCCTGGACCACCGGCGCGCCGCTCGTCTATGGCGACCATTTCGCCCGGCAGTGACGTAGCCGCGGCCGACGCGCCGACCCGCGTGGCGCTCCGGATCCTCCAGGTCGGCGTGGTCGCCGTGGTACTCGCGGCGGTCCCCTATCCGGTCTTCGATCTCGAGCGCCATGCGGTGCCCAAGGAGCTGGTGGCGGAGCTGGTCGGGTTCGGCGCCGCCGGCTGCTGTCTTGCACGCGCGCGGCGGCTGGACCTCACGCTGGCCGACGTGCTGCTGGCGGCGTTTCTCGCGCTGTCGCTCGCGGCCACCCTGCTGGCCCAGAACCACTGGCTCGCCTTCCGGGCCTTCGGCCTGAGCCTTTCGGGCGCGCTCATCTTCTGGAGCGCGCGCACGGTGAGCCGGGCGGGACTGGGCGGTGCTCTGGTTACCACGCTCGCGGCGGCCGTGGTGTTCGGGGCGATCACGGCGCTGCTCCAGGCATATGGCGTGGAGCTCGCAATCATGGCCGAGCGGCGGGCGCCGGGCGGGACGTTCGGCAACCGGAACTTCATGGCGCACTTCATGGCGCTGGGCGCGCCGGTCCTGGCGCTCGCGGGCATCGAGGCGCGGCGGCGGCGGGGACTCGTGGTGTGGCAGGCGGGAGCGGTGCTGGTGACGGCGGCTCTGGTCCTCTCACGCTCACGCGCGGCCTGGCTGGCGCTGGTCCTGGCGCTGGGTCTGTTCATCGCCGAGGGGCTCTGGGCCGGCGGGCTCTGGCGGAACCGGATCGCCCGCCGCCGAGTAGTCGCGCTCGTCGGCGCGGCCGCCGTCGGCGCGATGCTGGCGCTCGCGCTGCCCAACATGCTGGAATGGCGCTCAGACTCGCCTTATCTCGACTCGCTCCGCGACATCGCCGACTACAGGGAGGGAAGCGGGCGGGGCCGCCTGGTCCAGTACCAGAATACGCTGCGGATGGCGATCGACCACCCGATCCTCGGCGTGGGGCCAGGGAACTGGCCGGTCGCCTACCCGAAGTACACGTTCCCCGGCGACCCCGCGTTCGATTCGACGGACTTCATCCCCACGAACCCCTGGCCCAGCAGCGACTGGGTGGCCCTCCTGGCCGAGCGCGGACCGCTGGCGCTGCTGCTGGTGCTTCTCACCGGTGCCGCGCTCGGCGTCGGCGCGTTGCGCCGGTGGCGGCAGGGACTCACCACCAGCGAGGGCCTCGAGGCGCTCGCCGCGCTGCTCACGCTGGTCGTGCTCGCCGGCGTGAGCGCCTTCGATGCCGTGCTCCTGCTCCCGGCGCCGACGGTGTTCGCCGCGACCATTCTCGGAGCGCTGAGCCGGCCGCCCAAGCGCACGGTCCTGACCGTGGACCTCTCCGGGCGACGACGAGCCCGGTTGGCCGGCGCCGTGGCGCTGGTGGGGACCCTGCTCGTCGTCCGCACGGTCTCCCAGCTGGGGGCGATGGCGGTCTTCAGCAGCAGCGAGAAGCCGGGGACGCTCGAGTGGGCCGCCCGGCTGGACCCGGGCAGCTACCGGATCCAGATGCTCTTGGGCTACGCCTGGCGGAACCGCGGCCGCTGCGACCTGGCCCGCCCGCACGCGGAGGCCGCCCGCGCCCTCTTCCCCAACAATCCCGCCCCGAAGCAGCTGCTCGCCGTCTGCCGTAGCCGCACCGCCAGATAGCGAAGCGGCCCGGTCCACCCGGACCGGGCCGCACCGCGCTCCCGACGACCTGGGCGCCCTCGATCACGCCTTCGTGATCGTGGCCGTGTACTGCCCGCAGGCGGTGAAGGTGATCGTGAACGTCGTAGTCGCGTTCGTCTGGTCGTTGTGGGCCGTGACCGTGAGCGTGCCCGCGTCGAACTGCGGCGCCGAAGAGCACGAAGGATTGTAGTGCACGCCGGTGCCGCTCGTGGAGAAGGACCAGCTCTTCTGATTCGCGGTTCCCGCGTTGCGGGTGAAGGTCGAGTTCCCACTCACGCCCCACATTCCGGCCGGGAGCGGCTGGTTGTGGACGATCGAGGACGCGACATCCGCCGTGAACGTCCCTTGCCAGTTCCGGTCGTGCTCGGCGGTGGACTGATCCGCGAACACGTACGCATCCTGGAAGAGCGTCGACGATGGGTCGCCGGTGCCGTAGACGTGGTGCTGAAGCGTCGTGCCGTCGTCGGAGATGGAGCGGGTCCCGTTGAGCGTCTCCGACGTCGTGATCTCCTGGCCGGTCCGGAACGAGACGCGCTTCCAGGTCTTCTGGAAGTTGGTGAACACCAGCGTGCGGCTCCCCACGGCAAGCGTGACGTCCACTTCACCGTTCCGGGTCAGGGTCTCGAGCGGAATGAGGCGTGAGATGGCGCAGTCCGTGAAGACATACGCGGTGGTGCTGCCGTTCACCGTGATGGTCGGCGCGGGCGAGCAGGCCGTGGCGTACCACGCACCCGCAGCGTTCACCGCGGCGGCGGCGGCCGGAGCGGCCGTTGCGCTGCCGGAAAGCGCGGCCTGCGAGAACGACGGGCCACCGGAGGTCGTCGTGGCGCCGTCGGCCTGGTCCGACATATCGCCCACAATCACGTCCGACGCGGCGTCGGCATCCGCCTGCGTCAGCGCGGGCGTGCTCGGGCTGGTGGTTGTGCTGCTGCACGCCGCCAGCGCGAGTGCCGCGGCGGCCAGCGCGGGAAGGAGCGGCAGGCTCCGGGGGGTCGGGGACATCGGCCTATCCTCCATTCGGGGTGTCGCAACTTTTCGTGGGTCTGTGCGGACTGCCGAACGGACGGGGGCCTGCCCGGGGCTGTTAAGCCCCCGGAAGGCCGGTGCAAAAAATTGCAGTGGGTGTTGGGAGCGGTGGGTCGGAGACCCGGTCTCAGGCGGCGACCGCGCAGCTCGCCGGGTCGCCCGCCGGCGAGCGGCCCCGGCGGGTGTAGTGCTCGAAGTAGGTCCGAGCCTCCTCTAGATGCGCGGGATGGAGGAACCGCGGGCCGAGCGCCGCGCAGGCGCCCAGGGCCAGGTCGAACAGGTCCCCTGCCGTCCCCGCGATCCGCGGATCGTCCAGGCCCAGCCGGCCCGCGCGCTCCAGCAGGCCAAGGTCGGGCGCGGGTAGGAGCTCGAGCGCCGCGCGAAGTGCGTGGGGCTCATACGCGAGTCCGGCGACGAACGCGAGCGGCGCTGCATACCAGGCCGGGTCCACCGCGTCGGCCGAGCGAAGCTCCAGATGCCCTCGTGGCCGGACCTCGGGGAAGAGCGTCCCGAGATGCGCCTCCCATTCCTCGATCGTCGGATTTGCCCCGGCGAGCCATTCTCCGAACGATGGGCATCGGTCCTCGACCGTCGGATACAGAATCGCCGGTGCGGCAAGCGCAAACTCCAGGTACGCCTCGACCGGCCGGCGCTCGTCGTACGGGAGTCCGGTGCGCCGGGGGTCGAGCGTGCGCCAGCAATGCGCCCGGAAGCTCTTATGGCCGGTGTCCCGCCCGGCGTACCAGGCAGAGCTCGCGAAGATCGCCGTGACGAACGGGCTCAGGGCATTGAGCAGACGCCAGCGCAGCCGAGGCTCGTCGTCGAAATCGAGGCTGATCTGGAAGGCGGCGGTCTGCCGCATCATTCTCGCCCCGGACGGGCCGATGCGCGCGAAATGGTCGGCCATCCGGCTGTAGCGCTCGGAGCTGACCTGGAGGGGGACGCGCTCCACAGGGTTCAGGGGATCGATCCCTGCGGTCAGGAGCAGGATCCCTTCCGCCGCAGCTGCCGAGCGGAGCGGCAGCACGACCAACCGCAGCCGGTTCACCTGCTCCGTGAGGGACCGGCTCGGCGGGCAAGCGTACTCGATCTGTCCGCCCGGCTCGAAGCTCACGACCCCGCCACCGGGCACGGCGAACGAGACCGCTCCTTTCGCCGTGCGCTCCTCCGTCCACCCTTGCCGCGCGGCGAATCGGCGGAGGAAGGGGAGCGACGCGGGTGCGCCGTCGCCCATCACCGGACAGGGGCGGCCGGTCTGCGAGTCGAGCGCGAGCAGCTCTACCTCCGCCCCCACCAGACGGGGTGTGAGCGTGGCCACCGCCGGGGCCGCGAACACGCTCTCGGCCAGGTGCGCAGACAGGGCACGCCGCGTGAGACGGGTCACGCCGGCGCCCCCACGACCAGCGCGAACCGGTTGCCCGGATCGGCCCGCCACGACTCGAGCTTGAGCCCGGCGGCGGCGAAGAGCGCCGCGAGACTGGGGACGTCGTACTTGCAGCTGATTTCCGTGCGGATGGACTCGCCCGCCGCAAAGCGCACGACTCCGATCCCCGGAATGTCCACGACCTGCGCGCGCGTCGCTACCAGATGCATCTCGATGCGGTGAGCCTCCGGCTCGTAGAACGCGCGGTGCTGGAAGGCCTCCGGATCGAAGTCGGCGCCGAGCTCGTGGTTGAGCACTCGCAGCATGTTGCGGTTGAACTCCGCGGTGACGCCCTGCGAATCGTTGTAGGCCGCCTCGATGACGCTTATGTCCTTCCGCAGATCCGCGCCCATGAGGAACCGGTCGGTGGGGCGCATCGCGGCCCGCACCCGCGTCAGCAGGCGGATCGCCGCGGGGGGATAGAAGTTGCCGATCGTGCTTCCGAGAAAGGCGAAGAGCGCGGGCCCCGCCAGATCGCGGGGGAGGTTGAGCTCCTCGGCGATGTCGGCCACGGCCGGGGTGACGGTGAGCCCGGGGTACTCCCGCCGCAGCCGCTCCGCCGTCTCGTCGAGGAAGGCCGCGCTCACGTCGATCGGGACGTAGAGCTCCGCCGTTCCGGCTTCGCGCATCGCCCCCAGGATGATGCGGGACTTCTCCGCGCTTCCCGCGCCGAGCTCGACCAGGGTGCGGGTCTTGAGAGCGTGGATGAGACGCGGCATCCAGCTCTCGAGCAGCCCGCGCTCGGCCCGGGTGAGATAGTACTCGGGGAGCCGGGTGATCGCCTCAAAGAGCAGCGAGCCACGGTGATCGTAGAAATACTTCGGCGGCAGCTCTTTCTGAGGTGACGCCAGGCCGGCCGCCACCTCGGCCGCCATCCGTCGATTGACCCGGGCTGCCCGGGAGGTCAGTGTCTTAGGCATCGCGCGCGCACCGAAAGCCGCTGAAGATCTGACGGCGGATGGGGTAATCCCAGTTGCGGAACGTGCTGCGGATGGCGCCCGGGCTCGTGGCCCAGGAGCCGCCCCGCAGCACCTTGTACTCCGGGCCGAAGAACGCCTCGGAGTACTCCTGGTAAGGGAACGGCTCGAAGCCGGCGTAGCCGCCAAAGTCGCTCGCGGTCCACTCCCACACGTCCCCGATCATGCCGTAGCAGCCGATGGGCGAGACGTTCCGCGGATAGGTGCCGACTGGCGCGGTCGCGAACGCCAGCTGGTCCAGGTTCGCCAGCTCGAGCGACCAGGCGTCGTTTCCCCACGGGTAGAGACGCTGGCTCCCGGTCGCCGGATCCCACGAAGCCGCGGCTTCCCACTCCGCTTCGGTCGGCAGGCGCTTCCCGGCGAACCGGGCGTACGCCACGGCCTCGTGCCAGCACACGTGGCAGACCGGTCGCGCCGGGTCCAGCGTCCCGGTCAGGTCCATGCTGCGCGTGCTCCATCCGCGACCATCCTCGACCCAATGCTTCGGGGCGGTGACACCTGCTTCGGCAAGCCACCTCCAGCCTTCGTCCGTCCAGAGCTCGCGCCGCCGGTAGCCGCCCGCCTCCATGAACTCGAGATACTGACCATTGGTCACCGGGGTCACGTCGATCCAGAACGGCGCGAGACGCACCGGGTGCCGCGGACGCTCGTTGTCGTAGGCCGCCGACCGGTCGTCGGTGCCGAGCTGCACGTCACCGCCAGGGAAGCGCACCATCGCACCTGGCTCCGCGACGGATCGGCAGACAGGCAGGGGACGCCGCTCCAGCGGCACGTACGGCGACCCCTGCTTGAGCTGGAGGGTCTGGAGGATGGTCTCGTCGTGCTGGTACTCGTGCTGAAGTACCATGTGGTACACGTAGCCGTCGCGAAGCAAAGCCGGGCCCGAGTGGAGGTCCGCCGTTTCCAGACGCTCGAGCACGATGGCCCGAATCTCGGCCATGGTTTCCCGAACCTGGTCGAGCCCGGGAAGCTCCAGCGTGCCGCGCACCCGGCGCGGGTGCTCGAACGGGTTGTAGAGTCCGGGCATCTCGGCGAACTCGATGTGGCCAGAGAGGTTCCGAGTGAGCCACAGCTCCTCGAAGGCGGCGATGTGACCCAGATCCCAGATGACCGGGCTCATCAGGGCATCGTGCTGACGGTGCAGGTCGTCGCGAGACAGGGGGGTCACCAGCTGAAACGTGCGAGCGCGGGCCTTGGCGAGGGCGGCGCGGAGGGCGTCGTCCCGCCGCCCAACTCCGGGCGGGTTCGCGGTTTGGGCTCGGATGGTGGACATCGGCTCCTTCCCTCGGGCGCTCAGGCGTTCCGCATGCTTTGGAGGTTGTTCGACCACCCGCCAACAACAGTGGGGACAGGGCAATAACGAAGGCTGGGTACGGGAGGTTCCCTGACCGGGAGCCCCAGCGAACCCGGCCACACGGGCACCCAGAGGAATTACGCCTCGCCGCCGGGACCCGCAAGAGGAGCGGTCACAAGCCGAGCGGGGGCCGCCCCCTCCCGGGGACCCCCGCTTCATTGGATCGAGCCGGCCCGGATCAGGCCGTGACCGCGGTCCGGTTCGCCTTCTCGAACTCCTTCATGAAGTTGACCAGCGCAGACACCCCGGACTTGGGGAAGGCGTTGTAGATGCTAGCGCGCATCCCGCCAGCCGCCCGGTGGCCCTTGAGCCCGTCCAGGCCCCGCTTAGTGGCCTCGCTCACGAACTTGGCCTCGAGGTCCTCATTGGGCGCCCGGAAGCAGACGTTCATCAACGATCGGCTGTCGGCGTCGGCTGTTCCGCGGAAGAAGTCGCTCTGATCCAGAAAGTCATACAGGATCCTGGCTTTCTCGCCGTTGTGCTCCGCCATCGCGGGCAGGCCGCCGAGCTCGCGGATCCATTTGAACACCCGCCCGATCATGTAGATCCCGAAGGTCGGGGGGGTGTTGTACAGCGACCGCTCCCCCGCGTGCGTGCGGTACTGGAGCATGATCGGCAGGTCCTTCGGACCGATCTCGATCAGGTCGTCCCGGATGAGCACGAGCACCACGCCCGAGGGGCCAAGGTTCTTCTGGGCACCCGCGTAGATCAGCCCGTACCGGGTCACGTCGATGGGCCGGCTGAACATGTCGCTCGACGTGTCGGCTACGAGGGGGACGCCCTCTGGCACGGGCGGCTCCTCCTTCCACTGCGTCCCGTAGATCGTGTTGTTGGTCGTCAGGTGCACGTAGGCGGGCTTGTCGGAGTAGCGGATCGCCCCCGGCGGCGGGATGTAGGCGAAGTTCCGGTCGCCGCTCGACACCGCTTCATGCACGCGCCCGAACAGCTTCGCTTCCTTGACCGCCTTCTGGGACCAGACACCGGTAACCAGGTAGTCCGCGGTGCCGCCCTTCGGAAGCAGGTTCATCGGCACCATCGCGAACTGGAGCGAGGCGCCCCCCTGGAGAAACAGGATCCGGTACCGGTCCGGGATGCCGGCGAGGGCCCGGCAGTCCTGCTCCGCCTCCGCGAGCACCTTCTCGAACACCTTGCCTCGGTGGCTGTGCTCCAGAATCCCGATTCCGCTGGCGGCGATGTTCCAGAGGTCCTGTTGCGCCTGCTTGAGCACGGGCTCGGGCAGGATCGCCGGCCCGGCACTGAAGTTGTAGATGCGGTCCGACATTACCGGCCTCTCCCGTCGATCGCAGTGAGCTCGACGCTGATGATATGCTCGTTGCCCTTCCGGATGGCCTCCAGTGCGGCCACGTCCGGCTTGCCGTCCAGGTGAATCCGGGCGAGCGTGGCGTGGGCTCCGTGGTAAATGATGTTCTCGACCTCCTCCACGTTGATCGCCCGGTCGGCCAGCACGCGAAAGACGTCCGCGAGCACGCCCGGACGGTTCCGGTGGCGCACGGCGAGGATATGCGACGCCGAGCTCCGCGCCAACCGGTTCACACAGTTCGGGACGGTGCCAACCTCCATGAACTCCTGTACGACGCGGATGACCTCGTGGGCGATCGCGACCTGCGCCTGCTCGGTCGACGCGCCGACGTGGTGCGTTCCGTAGATGCCTGGTGCCTTTGCTACAGCGCTGTCGAACGGCCCCTTCCCCTCGGCCGGCTCGTTCTGGAAGACGTCGAGCCCGGCCCGGATCCCCCGGGTCCGCACCGCCTCGAGAAGCGCCGCCTCGTCCACCACTGTCCCACGCGACGTATTGATGAGATACGCACCCGGCCGCATCGCCGCCAGGAACTCCTCGTTGACGAAGTTACGAGTGTCGGCGTTGGCGGCGACGTTGATCGAGACCGCGTCGCTCACCCGTGCCACCTCGAGCGGGGTCTGGCAGTACCGGACGCCGAGCCGCTCGGCGTCGGCCAGTGTGAGATTGCGCGACCACGCCGCCACGTACATCCCGAAGGCGTTGGCCCGCACCGCGATTTCCCGTCCGATCTGTCCCAGCCCGACGATCCCCATCGTCCGGCCGTGCAGGCCGCGGCCCTTGGAGTACTCGCTCTTGTTCCATTTGCCGGCACGCAGGTCCGCCACCTGATCCGGGATACGCCGGTCGCACGAGAGCAGGAGGCCGAGCACCAGCTCGGCGACGGCGATCGAGTTCCTGCCCGGGCAGTTGGACACGAACACACCCCGGTCGGACGCGGCCGGCACGTCGATGGTGTCGATGCCCGCGCCCGCCCGGATCACCAGCCCGAGGCTGGCGCCGCTCCGGAGCGCCTCACCGGTCACCTTCGTGCTCCGCACGATCAGCACATTAGGGTCGTGTGTCTTGAGGGCCTCGGGCAGCGCCGACGCGGTGAGGTCGGGCTGCGACACGACCGTGCACCCCAGCTCCTTCAGGCCATCGATGCCGACCTTCTCGAACTTGTCCGCGATCAGAACTTTCATGGCACCTGGTCCAGCTCGTGAACGAAGAGCCCGCTCCGAAGCTTCGGCTCGAACCACGTGCTCTTGGGCGGCATGATCTCTCCTGCGTCGGCAACGGCGAGCAGCTGCTCGATCGTCGTGGGGTACATCGACACCGCCAGCGCCATCTCGCCCGACCGCACGCGGCGCTCCAGCTCACCCGGGCCGCGGATGCCGCCCACGAAGTCGAGGCGCTTGTCCGTTCGCGGGTCGCCGACGCCGAGTATCGGGCCAAGGATCCGGTCATGGAGCAGGCTCACATCGAGCGAGCGGATCGGGTCCCGCCGCTCGATCGAGGCCGGATCGAGCGTGAGTCGCTCCCAGCCCCCGTCGAAGAAGAGGCAGAAGGCCCCGGGTGCGGGGGGCGTCGAATCGGTCGTGGGCTCAAGCCGGCCGACCTCGGCGAGCCGCGCGCGAAACGCGGCGGGCGAGAGCCCATTCAGATCCTTCCCCAGGCGGTTGTACGGCAGAATCCGGAGCTCGCTCGACGGGAACAGCACCGCCAGGAACCAGTTGTACTCCTCGTCTCCGCTGTGCCGGGGGTTGGCTGCGCGCCGCTCCCGGCCCGCGCGCCAGGCGCTCGCCGAGCGATGGTGCCCGTCGGCGACGTACACCACCGGCACGTCGGCGAACGCGTCGAGCCACGGCGTCACGTCCGCCAGGCGCCAGACCGTATGGCGCACTCCGTCCGCCGCGGTGAAATCGTAGAGCGGCGGGCCTGCCGCCGCCGCGGCGGAGAGCCGGTCCAGCTCCGGCCGTGGCCGGTACGTGAGGAACACCGGCTCCGCGTGCACGTTGAGCGTGAGGACGTGCCGGGTCCGGTCGTCCTCCTTGTCCTTCCGGGTCTTCTCGTGCTTGCGGATGACGTCGCACTCGTAGTCGTCGACGTGCACGCAGCCGACCACACCCGTCTGGGCTCGGCCATCCATCACCTGACGGTACAGGAAGAGCGCCGGCTGGGCATCCCGAACGAGCGTGCCGCGGGCGATCAGCCGGTCGAGCGCGGCCTTGGCCGCGGCGTAGATGCGGGAATCATACGGGTCGGTGTCCGCCGGCAGATCGATGTCCGCACGGCCGACATGCAGGAAGCTGTCCGGATTCCCCTCGGCAAGCGCCGCTGCCTCGGCGCGGCTCACGACGTCGTACGGCACCGCAGCCACCCTAGCGGCGAGCTCCGCCCGGGGGCGCAACGCGCGGAAGGCCTTGAGACGCATGCACAACAGTAAACAGTGAACGGTGAACAGTGAACGGGATCACGGCACCAACAACACCTTACCCGTCGTCTCCCGCCCCGCCAGCGCCCGCTGCGCGTCCGCTGCCTCGGCCAGCGGGTACTCCCGCCCGACACGGACCGACAGCGAGCCGTCGGCCACCCAACCCAGGACCTGCCCGGCCCGGGCGAGCAGCTCCTCCCGGGTGGCGACGTAGTGCCCGAGCGTGGGCCGGGTCAGGAAGAGCGAGCCCTTCTGGTTCAGTATCTGGGGATCGAAGGGCGGGACCGGTCCGCTCGACTGCCCGTAGAGCACCAGCATGCCCCGCCGTGCGAGACAGTCGAGGCTTTTGTCGAACGTGGTCTTGCCGACCGAGTCGTACACCACATGCACGCCGGCGCCCCGGGTGAGCCGCTTCACTTCCACTTCGAAGTCCTGTAGGGTGTAGAGGATCACCTCGTCGGCGCCGGCAGCACGCGCGAGGGTCGCCTTGGCTTCGTTGGAGACGGTGCCGATCACCCGTGCACCTAGGCGCTTCGCGATCTGGCAAAAGAGAAGCCCGACGCCTCCGGCGGCGGCATGGATGAGGCAGGTCTGGCCGGCGGCGAGCGGATAGGTCGAGGTAGCGAGATACTGCGCCGTTACGCCCTGCAGGATCACCGCGGCCGCCTGGCGGGCCGTCACGCCCTGCGGCACGGGCACGAGCCGGTCCGCCGGTACCGCGGCGAATTCCGCGTAAGCTCCGGGGACGCCGGTGTAGGCGACCAGGTCCCCGGCCGCGACACCGGACACATCGGAGCCGAGCGCGGTCACGACCCCGGCCGCCTCCTGGCCGAGCGTGTACGGAAACTGAACCTTGTAAAGACCGCTTCGATGATAAATGTCGATGAAGTTGACGCCGACGGCCTCGATCCGGACGAGCGCCTGGCCAGCGCCCGGCACGGGCACGGGGACATCCTCGTACCGGAGCGCTTCGGGACCGCCGTGGGCATGGATGCGGATCGCTTTCATCTGTCGGGTCGCTCCGTCGTGGGGTAATCGCCCGGCCCCGGCAATGCGGCCTGGCGGCCGCCGCCGCCTTCGCCGGCCAGAAGCGCGGCCTCATCCGGGTAGGCGTAAATCGTCGGGGCGCGCCGCTGGAACAAGCCTCCGGTGTCCGCCGTCGGACCGTAGGTGCTGTACACGTCCCGGCTAAGCATGCGAAGCAGCTCCACCTGCTGGCCCCGGTGGTGCGCGGTGTGCGCAATCCGGCGAACCACGACCCACGCCCGGGTCCGCGGCACGTCGAAAAAAGTCACGCCGGCTTCCCACCAGGCATCATCGGTCTTTTCGAGCTCGGCCAGGCGCCTCGCGGAGTCGTCAGCATAGCGGTGGAGAAACTCGAGTCGGCTCTCCAGGGCCGGAAGCGGCGGGGCATCGACGTCCACGCCGAGAATGTCGCGAAACCAAAGGTTCTCGCTCACGCACTGGTGGACCATGTGCTCCAGCACGCTCCGGCCGCGCCGGTCAGTGACGTGGGGCCGTACCGGGAGGTCCTCATCGCGGAAGGTGGCCCAGGTGCTCAGCACCTTGAGGCGTTCCGTAGCGTAGGTGTCGAGCAGGAATCGGTATCGCATGCGGACCTCCCGCCTGAGACGGGTCGCGGCTGCTGGCCCAACGGCCGGGCGCGGCTACCTTGAGCCCTATGTGCCCTAACCCGACAACGACTCAGCCGGATCCGGTGAGCCCGGTCATTCGCCGCCTTCCCGTCGGCGCCGAGCCGGGCACGGCCGGCGTGCATTTCCGCGTGTGGGCCCCGGACTGGGGGCGGGTCGACGTTGTAGTGGAGGGCCGGCGCGATCCCCATCCTCTCAAGCCCGAGCCGGGCGGCTTCCACTCCGCTCTGGTGCCCGGAGTCGGCCCGGGCGCGCTCTATCGCTTTCGCCTCGACGGAGGCGATGCCTTCCCCGACCCGGTCTCCCGCTTCCAGCCCGGGGGCCCGCACGGGCCGTCGGAAGTCATAGACCCCGGCGTGTTCCCCTGGACCGACGCGGGGTGGCCGGGCGTGCGCCGCGATGGACAGGTGCTCTACGAGATCCATGTGGGCGCCTTCACCCCGGAAGGCACCTGGGCGGCCGCCATGCGGCAGCTGCCCGCGCTGGCGGAGCTGGGCATCACCCTGATCGAGGTCATGCCCGTCGCCGACTTTCCCGGCCGCTTCGGCTGGGGCTACGACGGTGTGGATCTCTTCGCGCCGACGCGGCTCTACGGCCGACCGGACGACTTCCGCGCCTTTGTGGACCGGGCGCACGCTCTGGGCCTGGGCGTTCTGCTCGACGCCGTGTACAACCATCTCGGCCCGGACGGAAACTACCTTGGGCAATATGCCCGCGCCTACGTGACCGAGCGCCACACCACGCCCTGGGGACCGGCCCCCAACTACGACGGGCCGGACTCAAGCCCCGTGCGGGAGCTGGTGCTGGCGAACGCCGGCTATTGGATCGACGAATTCCATCTCGACGGGCTCCGCCTCGACGCTTCCCACACGATCCACGACGACTCGCCCGAGCACATTCTGGAGGCGATCGGTCGGACTGTGCGAGCCCACGGGGGTCGGAGGGGCACCGTCGTCTACGCGGAGGACGAGCCCCAGCGGGTGGCGCTCGCGCTTCCGCCGGAAGCCGGCGGCTTGGGGCTGGACGGGATCTGGAACGACGACTTTCATCACGCGGCCCGGGTGGCTGCGACCGGCCGGCGCGAGGGGTACTACCGCCGGTATCTGGGGTCCGCCGACGAGCTGGTCTCTGTCACCAGAGGCACGCTGGGCGCGCCGAACACGCTGGAGTGCGCCCGGCTCGTGACCTTCCTCCAGAACCACGACCAGATCGCGCACTCGGCGAGAGGCCTCAGGCTCGACGCCCTCACCAGCCCGGGGAGATGGCGCGCGCTGACCGCCTTCCTGCTGCTCTCGCCCGGGACTCCTCTGCTCTTCATGGGGCAGGAGTTCGCAGCGTCGAGTCCGTTCCTCTTCTTCGCGGATCACGAGCCCCGCCTGGCTGACCTCGTCCGCCAGGGCCGGGCCGAGCATCTGGCCCAGTTCGAGAGCGTGGCCGATCCGGCCGTGCAGGCTCTGCTTCCGGATCCGGCCTCACCGAGAACCTTCGAGCGCTCGCGTCTCGACCCGGGCGAGCGCGCCCGGCGCCCGGACGCCGTGGCGCTCCACCGCGATCTGCTCGCGCTCCGGCGGACCGACGCCGCGTTCGCCGCCCAGCGGGCACCCGAGGGGCGCTCCCTCGGCGGCGCGGCGCTCGTGCTTCGCTTCGCACGGGATGACGGTCTCGACCGTCTCCTGCTGCTCAACCTCGGAGCAGATCTGGTGCTGGAGCATGGCGGGGACGGCCTGCTCGCTCCGCCGAGCGGTACCCTGTGGGATTTGAGGTGGTCGTCCGACGACCCGCGCTACGGTGGCAGCGGCACGCCGGCCGCGGCCCGGGAGGGGAGGCTCATCCCCTCCGAGTCGGCACTGGTACTGGCGGCGACGCGCCGTTCCTGAGCAGCGGCAGCTCCAGGCTGTCCCAGAGCGCGAGCCAGCTCGCCTCGATGATGTTCTCGGAGCAACCGACCGTGCTCCACCGCTCCGTGCCCCTGGCCGATTCGACGATGACGCGCGGGCGTGCCGCGGTGCCAAGATGCTCGTCCACGATACGGACCTTGTAGTCCACCAGGCGGACGTCGTCGAGCTCAGGGTAGTGCGGCACCAGCGCCTTCCGTAGCGCCTTGTCCAGCGCGTTTACCGGTCCGTCTCCCTCGGCGGCGGTGTGCATGATCTCCTCGCCGACGCGGAGCTTGACGGTGGCCTGCGCGGCGACCCTCTGGCCGCCCCGCTTCTCGACCATGACGGTGAAATCGAGGAGCTCGAAGGGCGGCCGATAGTCGGGTGCCGCCCGCCGGAGCAGCATCTCGAAGGACCCCTCCGCCGCCTCGAACTGGAACCCCCGATGCTCCAGCTCCTTGATGAGCTGGAGCACCTGCGCCTCGCTGGTCGCGGCGTCGAGCCCGAGCGCCTCCGCGCGGAGCCGAACGTTCCGTCGACCGGCGACCTCGCTCACCACCACTCGAAGCTCGTTGCCCACGATCGATGGGTCGATGTGCTGGTAGCTCTCGGGCACCTTGGCGATCGCCGCGACGTGGATTCCGCCCTTGTGGGCGAATGCGCTCCGCCCCACGTACGGGGCGTGGGCGTCCGGATTGAGATTGGCCACCGCGGCGACGAAGTGGGACACCTCGCTCAGCCGGGCGAGCTGCGCCGGCGGCAGCACCTCGTGACCCAGCTTGAGCTGGAGATTGGCGATCACGGGAACGAGGTCCACGTTGCCGCAGCGCTCCCCGTATCCGTTGATGGTCCCCTGGACCTGGCTGCACCCGGCCTGCACGCCCGCGAGGGCGTTCGCCACGGCGAGCCCGGCGTCGTTGTGCGGGTGGACCCCGAGCGGGGCGGCGATCCGCTCCCGGACCGCGCCCACCGCCTCCCGGACCGTCTCCGGAAGTGACCCCCCGTTGGTGTCACAGAGGACCACCCAGTCGGCTCCGGCGTCGGCCGCTGCGCGGAGCGTGGCGACCGCATAGGCTGGATCGAGCTGCCAACCGTCGAAGAAGTGCTCGGCGTCGTAGACGACCTCCTTGCCGAGCCGCCGGAAGAAGGTCACCGTCTCCCCGATCATCCGAAGATTCTCGTCCCGCGTGGTCTCCAGCACCCGCTCCACGTGCAGGGTCGAGCTCTTGCCCACCAGCGTCACGACCGGCGTTTCCGCAGCGACCAGTGCCTGGATGCTCTGATCGTCCTCGCAGCGGGCGCCGGCCCGTCGGGTGCTGCCGAACGCGGCCACCCGGGCGCGTCCGAGCGGGCGCCTGGCGATCCGGGCGAAGAACTCGGCGTCCTTGGGGTTGGACCCGGGCCAGCCACCCTCGATGTATGCCACGCCCAGCTCGTCCAGGACGCGGGCGATCTTGACCTTGTCCTCCACCGAGAGGGAAAGGCCTTCCCGCTGGGTGCCGTCGCGAAGGGTCGTGTCGTAGAGGCTGACTCGCATGCAGGGTCCGGTGTGGAGGATCCCGAAAGCACCGCGGCCCCCCGGGGGTCGGGAGGCCGCGTGGGTTCGGTTGCGCCGATTGCCGAATTTCAGTCGCGCACCCGCCCACCGCCTCCCGAGAGGAGCCGGATGGGAAGAATGCCGATGAGTCGGCGGGCGTTCATGCACATGCCCGGAAGTCTATGCAGCCGGGGGCCCGCGTCAATGGCTGGCCGTGGGCGGGCCCACTACGCGATGGCCGGGTCACCCCGTGCCTTTGGGGGGGCCAGAAAAAAAGGAACGGACGCCTCACGGCGCCCGTCCCAGGCAGGATATGGAGTACAGAAGCAATGTTGTTGCAGAATGATGGCGGCTCACATCTGTCGGGGCCCGGTGCCGGCCGGACCTCGAACAACCGCCACGGCCAACATGAAAGCTCCCCAGGGGCAGCCGCTGTGCGCCAAGTCACAAGCCGACCCCCGCCAGCTCCGCGAGCATGGTCTCGAGGTGCGCGGGCTCGAGGTCGCCCATGTGGCCGATCCGGATCACCCGCTCGGCGAGGTCGCCGAGCCCACCCGCGAGCGTGAACCCCCGGACCCGCATCCGGCTCAGGATCTCCGGCACCGGGAGCCGGGCCGGCGGGGTCAGCGCTGAGACGGCCCAGGAGCGGCGGTCCGGCGCCGCGAGCAGCGGGAACTCCGGATGCTCTCCCGCCCACCCCTCCATTACGTCGAGCATGGCCCGGTGGCGCCGCCACCGGGCCTCCATGCCGCCCTCCGCGTCGATCCGCGCGAGCTGGCGCTCCAGGGCATAGATCAATGACAGCGCCGGGGTCTGGGTAGGACGCGAAGTCCGTGCGGCCTGATCGTACTTGAGCAGGTCGAAGTACCAGCCGCGGTCGTGCCGGCGCGCGGCCCGCTCGAGCAGGCGCTCCGACGCGACCCCGAGGCCGAGGCCGGGAGGCAGGGCGAGCGCTTTCTGGGAGCCGGTGAACACGAAGTCGAGCCCCCAGCCGTCGGTCTCCAGGGGCAGCGCCCCGACCGAGGTCACGGCGTCCACCAGCAGGAGCGCGTTCGAGCGCGCTCGCACCACCCGGGCGAGCTCCGCCAGCAGCGCGAGCGCACCGGTCGAGGTGTCGGAGTGCACCAGCGCGACGGCGTCCACCGGCGGGCCGTCCAGGAGCCGCTCCAGCTGGTCCGGCTCCAGGGTCCGGCCCGTGGGCACCGAGAGCCGCACAACGTCCTTGCCGCACGCTTCGGCGATCCGGGCGAACCAGTCCCCGAAGAACCCGCCCACCACCACGAGGACACGGCGCTCGACCGCGTTCCGGATCGCGGCCTCCGCCATGCCGCTGGCCGAAGAGGCGGTGATGAGCACCGGTTGCGTCGTCCGGAACAGGCGGCGGAGCGGCGCCTGGAGTGACGCGAAAAGGACGGTGGCCTCGTCGCTCCAGGGCGAGATCATCGGGCGGCCCAGTGCGGCGAGGACGTCCGGATGGACTTCCGTCGGTCCCGGTAGGAAGAGGCGTCCGAATCCGCTCAGAGCCAGGGCTCCAGCGCCCGACCGCTCACGACGTCGTTGGTGCGCACCAAGCGAACTCCGCGGGCCTCCCACTCGCGCTCGAGGGCGTGGCCCTTGGCCGGATCGATGGCGCGGGCGGCGTCAGTGACAAAGAGCAGCGCGGCTCCCGGCCGCTCCCGGAGCAGACCCTCGATGGCGCACCGATCGCAGAAGTCGGTCGCCACGCCGTAAACCACGATCGCTTCGGGCGCCAGCGCATCCAGGAGAACACGGGCGTTCGGGTTGGAGAAAACGTCGAGCTCGTGCTTGAGCAGCAGGAAGTCACCGCCGTGCGCCCTCGCGCGGGCAGCCAACGCCGTGGGATCCTCCGGCTCGGGATGGAGCACCAGCGGATCGGCGAGGCTCGTCGCCGCGATCTTGCGCTGGCCTGGCGTCCCCCGGAGACAGTGGGGCGGAAACGTCGTGGCCCAATCGGGCGTGTCGCTGATCTCGGCGTGCGCGAGCACGTGATCGTCGGACGAAGCGACGATCGGAATCCGGTGGGCGTGCGCGAACTCGGTCAGTGCTGCGAGTGCCGGGACCAGCGCCTCGGCACCCGGCACGTAGAGCTTCCCGCCGGGATCCATGAAATCGTGCTGGGTATCCACGTCCCAGAAGACGACGCGGGGGGTCATTTCACCAGCTCGAGCCTTGGATTCGGCCGATACTCCCGGCCGGCCTTGGCGCACGGCTTTCCCTCCAGCAGCACGACGTCCGCCGTGAAGTCGTAACGTCCCTGGAACAGGGACGAGCCCACCCCGTACGCATCCACCGGCACACCCTGCGCCTCGAACTCCCGGATCTTCTCGACCGTGAACCCTCCGGACACGACGATCTTCACCCGCTTGAAGCCATGACGGTCCAGCGCCGAGCGGACGTTCCGCACGAGCGGCGGGTTCACGCCCGTGGGTTTCTCTCGGCCCATCTGGTTCCAGAGCGAGCGGTCCACCAGCATCTCGCTGGTGTCGAGCCGGACACCGTAGAGACGGTCGCCCAGCGCGCTCGCCACCTCGAGCGAGGTCCGCACGCAGTCGTTCTCGAAATCGACCAGGGCCACGAGTTTGACGTCGCCGGCTACGTACTGCTCGAATTTCCGGGTCGCGAGCGCCGTGTCGCCGCCGTAGGCGGCGATGAGTCCGTGGGGCACCGTGCCCATGCCCTCGCTCCCCCACCAGGAAGCCTGCGCATCAGTCGACACGCCGATGGCGCCGGCGATGTGCGCCGCGTAGCCGTCACCGGTCTGCACCAGCCAGTGGTCATGCCGCGCGGGGAAGAAGATGACCTCCTTCGGTGCCGCGGCCTCCACGACGCGCCGCGTGTTGGTGCCGACGCGCGTGCGCCGCGCGAGAACGCCGAGATACAGCGTCTCCAGGTGGGCGAAGGCGTCGTAGGGGCCCTCGATCAGGAGCACCGTCTCCCACGGGGCGATCTCCTCCCCCTCGTAGAGGGCGTGCACCGTGAGGTCGGGCCAGGCGATGGCGCACAGCTTCAGGATTGCGACCGCTTCGTCAACCCCGCCCAGAAACGCGTGCGCCTTCCCGAACACTTGCATGGTCACGCGGGGCCGATGCCGGTCGGCGAGGAGGACCTCCCTCGCGCGGACGAAATACTTGTCCGAGTAGTAGCCTGCCCGCATCTTCTCGACCGGCAGGTGGAAGATGGCGGGGTCGAGCCTAGGTCGTCGGGGCATCGTGGAAGCGTTGGGCCTTGAGCTCCGCCAGCCCCGCCCGGAGGCGGCGCAGGTGGCGGCCGCTCGGGTAGCGATCGATCAGGCGGCGCAGCTCGGCCATGGCACGCCCGGGATCGCCAAGCCGGTGCTCGGCCAGCTCGGCCAGAGCGAGGCCGACGCGGATGTCCTCGGCCGGGGTGAGCCGCTTGTCGCTGGCCCGGAGATTTTCCAGCTCCGCGCCGGCTGTCTCCGGCTCGCCCAGCACGCCGGCGAGGAGAGCGGCGCGGCGGAGCGTCGCCTCCGCGCGGTCGTCCGGTGTCTGCGCGCGCTCGCGATAGGCCTCCGCTGCCTCAGCGTAGTGCCCCTGGGCCACAAGGGTCTCGATGGGGGAGTAGCCGCCTCCCGCGCGCACGAGGCCGACGTCGGTGAAGGCCCGGCCGAGACCCTCCACCAGCGGTTCGAGCACGCCGCCCAGGAGCCCCAGCACGAATCCGTAGAGCGCCCAGAGAACGCCGACGAGTACGAGAGCTCTCGGCACGAGGCCCGTAGCCCAGAGCAGCAACGCCACGATCGTAGCGAAGAGCAGGATCGCCGCCACGGCGATGCGGGCGAGCGAGAGCGGGTCCTCGATCGACGTGGGGTCGCGGGCGGCGGGCGGGCGGAGCGGAGTCGGCGGCGTCAACGGCCCAAACGTACGAACCGCTCCGAGCGGCGGCAAGTTGACATCTTCCGCTGGGCGCCCTAAATCCCGCACGATCGGTTCCACACAGAGAGGGTGCCTGCATGCTCAGCGCATTGACCCGCCGCGGGTTTCTCGGCGCGGCGGGAGCTGCTGCCGTGTCGCTGCGCCTCCCGTCGTTGGGAGCCGCAGCGATCGCCGCCCCCGCCGTCCTGCGCCGTCGCACCGCGCGGGCCGCCGCGGTCAGCTCGGCCAACGGTCTCCCGGCCGTGAGCCGGGCGATGGAGCTCCTGCTTCAGGGGACCGACACCCTCGACGCCGCGATCGAGGGCGTCAAGATCCAGGAGCTCGATCCAACCGACAACTCGGTGGGGTACGGGGGCCTGCCCAACGAGGACGGGGTGGTCCAGCTGGACGCCTCGTGCATGCACGGCCCGACCAAGCGCGCCGGTGCGGTCGCCGCGCTCGAAGGGATCAAGACCCCGAGCGAGGTGGCGAAGCTGGTGATGCTGTACACCAACCACATCCTGCTGGTGGGCGAGGGCGCCAAGCGCTTCGCGCTTTCCTATGGATTCAAGGAAGAGGACCTGCTGACTCCCGAGTCGCGCCAGGCCTGGCTCGAATGGCGCGCCAACCGCGGCCCGAACGACGACTGGCTCGACGTCGCGCCCAAGACGCCGATGGTGGCCAGGCCGACCGGCACGATCAATCTGGACGTCGTCAACGCGGCGGGCGACGTGTCGTCCGTGACCACCACGAGCGGCCTCGCCTTCAAGATCGCCGGGCGCGTGGGGGACAGCGCGATCGTCGGGGCCGGCCAGTACACCGACAACGAAGTCGGTGCGGCAGGATCAACCGGGCGCGGCGAGTCGAACATCATGGTCTCGGGCGGCTTCCTCACCGTCGAGCACATGCGCCGAGGCATGAAGCCGACCGACGCCTGCCTCGAGACGCTCCGGCGCGTGCTCGCGCTCACGCCCCCGCGCCTGCTCTATCCCGACGGGCGGCCGAAGTTCGATCTCAAGTTCTACGCGGTGACCAAGCGCGGTGAGTTCGGCGCGGCCAGTCTCTATCCCGGCAAGTACGCGGCCCACGACGGCCGCGAGGCGGCGCTACGAGACGCGGCCTCTATGTTCGAGAGACCGACCTGATGCGGCCCTGCCTTCGCCGGGCGGCGGTGTGGCTCGCGTCCCTGGGATCGCTCGCGGGCCCGCCGGCACAAGCGCAGGAGCCCTCGGCCCCCGCACCGCCCGCCCAGCCGGCGCCAGCCGCGCCGCCGCGCACCAATACCGACGTGCCCTGGCGCACGAGCTACTTCCCCTACCTCTCCGGGCTCGCCAACGACGGACCGCTCATCTCATTCCGGATCCGCCGGTCGCAGGCCGCGCCCTACGAGGAGCGCGTCACGGCGCGCGCGTTCGCTCAGCTCGACGTCGGCATTGGCTTCCGCGGTACCCGGTTCGCGGTGGCGCAGTTCGGGGCCCCGCTCCTGGTCAAGGACTGGCGCTTCTCCGGATTGCTCCTGGCGACCCGCGAGGCGCGCTACGGCTTCTTCGGGATCGGGAACGAGACCGTCTCCAACAGCGCGAACGTCACCGACGCCGACCCCTTCTTCTACAAGGTGCAGCGGACGCGGTACCAGGCGCTGGTGGAGGTGACGCGCCGGATCACCGGGCCGCTGCACGTCGCGCTTCAGGGCTCGGCCGAGTCCGCCAAGTTCGTCGCCCACGACGAGGGGACGTCGGTGTTTCTCCAGACCATCGGCACTTCGCTCCAGCAGGACGACGCGTACCTGCGCGCCGCGCTGGTGCTCGACAGCCGGGATACGGAATACGACCCGCACCACGGGGTGTTGCTCGAGGCCGGATATCAGGTGGCTGCCAGCGGCACGGGGTACGAGCGCGCGTACAGCGTGCTTCGCGGGTGGATGCAGGTGCGCGAGGGCACTGTGCTCGCGGCCAGGCTGGCGGGGTCTCAGCTCTATGGCAGCCCGACACTCGACGCCCGGTACATGATTCCCGGCTGGGAGCGCGCGATTCCGGTGCTCGGCGGGTCGTTCTCGTTTCGCGGCATCGAGAGCGGCCGTCTGGCCGGCAAGGGAGTGCTGCTGGGCAATTTCGAGGTCCGGCAGAACCTCATCTCGTTCGCCAACGTGGCCGGGCTCGTGCTGGTGGGCTTTGTGGATGCGGGGCGGGTCTTCGAGGACACGGAGTTCACGCTTACCACCAACGGGGTCAAAGTCGGCGGTGGCGCCGGTGTCGCGCTGCGCGTGCTCCGAAGCACGGCCTTCACCCTGAGCGTCGCCCGGGGCCCCGATAAGACCCGGCTCGCCTTCGGGTTCGGGTGGATGTTCTGAGCCCCGGTTAGGTCAGGCCGCGAGCTTCGCCGCCTGGAGCACCTCGCGCAGTGTCGTCTCGCCGTGGTCCCGGGCATACCACTTCCGCACCGACGGATAGAGCTCCTCCTTCGGAATGCCGCGCGCCCGCTCGGCGAGCACCCAGCTTTGCAGGGCCTCAGGCCGGGGGCCCCAATGACCGAGCTCGCTGAAGTCCCGGTCCAGCACGATCACGATGGGGATCGATCGCGCCCCGTTGGTGAGGTAGCGGTCCATCACCTCGGGGTGCTCGTCGCGGCGCAGGACCCGAAGCTCGACGCCGGGCGCCAGGTCGGCGAGCCGCGCAAGCACCGGTATCGTGTTGGACGCGTCTCCACACCAGTCCTCCGCGAGCACCAATAGCCGGCGGCCCGCGTCGGCGGGGACGGCGGCCAGCGCCCAGTCCGGTACGCGGGCGAGCCGGTGCAGCCCCTCCCAGAGCCCGCGGTGCTTGAGGTCACTCGCGGCGAGGAAGGCGTCATACGGAAGCGCCAGGTTCCACAGCGCGCGGAAGTCGGTCATAGGTCACCTGGAAACCGCAAGATGCGCACCCGGGTTCCGCCCGCAGGTCCGCGAGGGCGCGGCTAGATTCCCGGCATGTGCGCCACCCCCCGACGCGACGGCGAGGCGACTCGGCAGAAGCTGCTCCGCGCGGCGCTCGAGCTCTACACCACCGGTGGCTTCCGGGACACCACGACCCCCGCCATCGCGGCGCACGCCGGGGTCGCCGAGGGCACGATTTACCGCCATTTCTCGGGCAAGGAAGATCTGCTCAACGCCGTGTATCGGGCCGCGCAGCGCTGGGCCCTCGGGGTCATCACGGAAGCGGAAGCGGATCACAATGCCCGGGCCTCGGAGCGACTCCAGCGCATAGGTCGCCGACTGCTGGAGGCCGCCGAGCACGACCCGGCCGGTGCACGCATGGTCCTCCAGTTCCGTGACGAGCGCTACCTCGACGAGAAAAGCCGTGAGGCCGCCCGCGAAGTGCGCGGAGCCCTCCAGCAGGTCGTCGCGGCCGGCAAGTCGGATGGGCTGGTGCGCCCGGGGCCGGCCGACCTCTGGGTGGCTGTCTGGCTCGCGGTGGTCTCGTTCGCGGCAGAGCGGGTCTGCACCAAGGAATGGACGCCGGACCATCCCCAGGCCGCCCAGGCCGTGGAAGCGGCGTGGCACGCGATAAAGCAGTGAGAAGTGGGAAGTGAGAAGTGAGAAGTGAGGGGAACTTCTCCCTACTCACTCCTCCCTAGAAAGACCGTCATCTCCCTCGGCCTCGCCGGCGCGGCGCTCCACTCCACCCGCCGCACGCGCCCGGTCCCCAGCGGACGCACGACCAGGTCCGCGCCCGAGAAGAATCCCACCGAGTCGGCCCCCCAACGCGCGGCGTCGTGCGCGTTCTCCGCAAAGCGGCTCGGCGCTCCCGAGTCCCCCTGCACGCAGAGGGCGTGATCGCAGGGGACCGCGCGGCCAAATGGCGGGTCACCGAGGAGGACGGCGAAGCTCGAGTCCGCGGCCGCGCGCTCGACCTCGCCGAGGATCCGCGCGGGCGCCGCGGCGGGAGGCGCGTGCACCACATACCGCGTGCTTCCGGCCCGCACGTAGATGAGCTTCCCGTCCGCCGACCACCCCACGCGATCCGCGCCCGCGCCCGCCGGCAGCGGGAGCTCGCGCTCCGCGCCGCTCAACAGGTTGAGGGCCCATAGGGCGACTGGGACCGAGTCGCCTGTGGTGCGCCCGCGCAGAAAAGCCACGGTCCCGCCGTCGGGCGACAGCGCGGGTGCGGCTTCGACCACGCTGGTAAAGGTGATCTGAAACACAGGGCCGCCGTCCGCCCTGACGGCGAAGAGGTCCGCCTGACCTCCGGGTCCATCGCCGACAAAGATCACGTAGGCGTCGCGGCCGACGACCGCGCGGCCACGAAGCGGCGACAGCCCGGCGCACGCGGACACGAGCAGGACCGCGATCGCCGCTCTCACCGGACTTTGGTCACACTGCTCCTTGCCAGCCACCAGGCGCCGGGGTCCACCACGATCTTCTTCGGCGCGCGCGGGAACCCGTCGAGCACGGCCCGTGTCTCGCGGCCCTCGATGTCGAGCCGCACGATCTTCCCGTCGATGGCCAGCTCGAGTCCGGGCATCCGATACGTGCCCCACTCCGGCTTCTGGGTCTGCACTACGGACAGCGTGAGCTTCCCCGCCGCCTGACTCCAGCGCACGTCGAGCACCGGGTAGCCCGGCTGGGTCAGCGCTTGACGGAAGTACCAATCGAGATCGCGGCCGGCCACGCCCGTCATCACGTGGGCCAGGTCGGCGGAGAGGGCGGTGCTGTCCTTGTAGGTCGTGTAGTACGCGCGGAGTCCGGCCACGAAGGCGGAATCGCCAATGAGGCCGCGCAGCTGGTGCAACACCCACGAGCCCTTCTGGTAGTTGTTCTCGTTCAACAGCGAGTCGAGGTTGCGCACCGCCGGGTCGAGCACCGGACGGTCGACCCACTGCGACTTGAAATAGCTCTCCGCTGCCCGGCGCATCTCGGTGGCGAGCGCGGCGGCACCGCCGGCATGCTCGGCCCACATTGCGGCGAGATAGGTCGCGAATCCCTCCGAGAGCCACAGGTGGTGCCAGTCGTCCTCCGTGACCGCGTCGCCGAACCACTGATGAGCGGTCTCGTGCGCCACCGTCTCCTCCGGAAGCGCCCGCGCCCGGTACAGGCTGTCGTTGTAGAAGATGGCCGTGGCGTTCTCCATGCCGCCGAACGGCGTCAGTGACTCCACGTGCGCCAGATCGGGATAGGGAAACGGGCCGATGAGCCGGGAATAGAAGTCCACGATCTCCCCGACCCGGCGGAACGGGCCGGTGGCGGCGAACGCCGAGTCCTCCGGTGTGGTCCACAGAGTCTGGGGAACGCAGCGCACATCACAGGCTGCGTCGGGAAGCCGGGCGACCGAGAACCGCCCAAGGCCGAATACCATGGTATAGACCGGGATCGGTCGGTCCATCCGGTAGTTCCAGACGAGATGACCGTAGGGGAGGGTGTCCACGCTCTGGAGCGTTCCGTTCGCGATTACCTGATAGGCCGCCGGGGCCTGGACGTGAAAGCTCACGGTCGCCTTGTCGCTCGGATAGTCTTCGACCGGCAGCCAGCCGTGCGCCCGATCGGGCCAGTTGTCGCCGAAAATGGCGAGTCCTTGAGCCTTGTCCCCCCGGAATGCGAGTCCCCGGAGAACGTCGCCGTGATAGCGGATCCGGGTCGAGAGCGAATCGCCCGCTTTGCCATCATGCGGCACGACGACGATCTCGCCGGCACGGCCCCACCGGGTGCGCGCGAGCCGGGTATTCTCCCGCCCGTTCATCAGCACGCGGATCACGCGCATGGTCGAGTCGAGCTGGACCTCGATCGGCTGGTCCGACCGGAGCCGCCATTGAGTTTCCACTTCACCCAGGACGTGGCGGCCGCTGTCGCCCAGAACGAGGGTGACGTCGTAGTGCAGCGCGTCGTGGTGGGGCCGGGCGGTGTCGGGCCGGATGGCGAGGGGAGAGGCGGCCGCGGTCTGGAGGAGGATCGAGAGGAGAATCATCCTTTCAGCTTGTCCTTGAAGAAGGCGAGGACATTCCCCCACGCCCGCTCCACCTGCGGGCCGTCGGATCCCTCGCGGCCCGGTTTGAGAAACCCATGGCCGGTGCCAGGGAAGATCTCGTAGCTGAACGACTTGCCAAGGGCCTTGAGCCGCGCGGCCACGTCAGGAAGGGAGGCGTCGATGCGGGCGTCATTCTCGCCATAGACGCCGAGGAGGGAGGCCCGGATCCGGGCGAAACTGGCGGTGTCGGGCGGAGGCCCGTAGCAGATCACGGCCGCGCGGAGACGGGGATTGTCGGTCGCATACCGGAAGCTCTGGCCGCCTCCCCAGCAGAAGCCCATGATGCCAATGTCGCCCTTCCGGACCGCGGGGAGGCCGTTCAGGTACGCAAACGCCGCGTTGAGATCACGGGTTATCCGCTCCGGCTCGAGCTGGGCGACGAGCTGGCGCCCCGAGTCGGGGTCGGCGGGAGAGCGGCCGTACTTGGAGGAGAGCAGATCGGGGACGACGGCCACGTAGCCGCTCTTGGCGAGCCGGTCCACCACCGTCGGCTCCCAGTCGGTGAGCCCGAAGATCTCATGGATCACGATGACGGCCGGCGCCTTGTCCTTTCGCTCGGGATAGCCCACGTACGCGCGAACCGAGTCCGGCGACCCGGGCGATCTCACGTAGACCCACTCGCCGTGCGTGGTGACGGCGTCGAGGCGCGGGCGCCGGCCAACGTTCCACATCATGCCGGCGCCGGCGGCGAGGCCGAGCACAGCGATGATGACGTGCGAAGCGGCGCCGCGCAGCCGCCCGGAAGTTCGGTCGGTCATGGGAGCTCCCAGATCTCCACCCGATCCTCGAGCAGCAGGGGCACCGCGACGTGCCGTCGGCCACCATCCCATCCGATGTCGGCGGGCGACGGCAGGTTCCCGAGCACTCGTGACGTCTTTCCGGCGTCGAGCACGAAGAGGCTCGAATCGGCCCAGGATGTAACGAGGAATCGCCCGCCGCCGACGGGCTCGACCCCGTCCTCCTGCCCCGGTCCCGTCCCGATCGCGACCGGCGCGCTACCCGGTGCCCACCCGCGGAGCGTCGCGCCAAAGAACGGCACGACGACGAAGCGCTTGCCCGCCGAGTCCCAGGCGATCCCGTTGGGGCCCTGGAGGCTGTCGGTCTCGACGGCGATCGTCGCCTTGCGGCCCGGACCGATCCGGAAGATCCGGTCGGGCCCGGTGTGAGCGAAGCTCCCGTCCTTCTTGGACTCGATCCCGGTGTCGGTCACATAGATGCCGTCGGGACCCGCGGCCACGTCATTCAGGAACTTGGCCTTGCCCGCCAAGCTTACCGTGGCGATCGGGTGGCCGGTCCGCTTGTTGAACGCCCGCACGGCGTCGATGTCCGCCACCCAAAGCGTGTCTCCCACGATCGCCATGCCCTTGGGCCCGTCCAGTCGAGCTCCGTCCCGGCCGCTCTGGACGAAGTGGAGCGAGTCCACCGAGCCGTCGGCATGCAGCCGGGCGATCCAGCCATTGTTGTCTTTGGCGATGGGACTGCCATTGATGTTGGCGACGAACCAGACGTCGAGCTCGGGATCGTAGTGCACCGACTCGGGGTGCTGGAGATCCCTAACGACGGCCACCTGGCGTGGCCCTGCAGGCGGTGCGGGATTGGCCGGGGCGGCAGTGGCGTCGCCCGCGGGGGCCTGGGCCGGTCGGTCCGCGCGGCAGCCGCCGAGCAGAAGGCCGGCCATGACACACGCCCGGCACACGCTGCGGGTGATCAAACTCGTCTCACATCTCACTGCTCACTTCTCCCTTCTCGCTTGTCAGGTAAAGGTTGCCGCCCCGCTCGCGGAACTCGGCCGCCTTCTCCATCATCCCCTGCTCCGCCTGCCGGCGTGCATCGGCACGGAGATCCTGGGTGATCCGCATCGAGCAGAACTTCGGTCCGCACATCGAGCAGAAGTGGGCCAGCTTCGCCCCGCCGGCCGGCAGCGTCTCGTCGTGATAAGCCCTGGCGGTCATCGGGTCCAAGGCGAGGTTGAACTGGTCCTCCCAGCGGAAGTCGAACCGGGCCCGCGAGAGGGCGTCGTCCCATGCGCGGGCGCGAGGGTGCCCTTTCGCTACGTCTGCCGCGTGGGCGGCGATCTTGTAGGCGATGACACCGGCCTTCACGTCGTCTCGATTGGGGAGGCCGAGATGTTCCTTGGGCGTCACGTAGCAGAGCATCGCGGTGCCGTACCAGCCGATCATCGCCGCGCCGATCGCGCTGGTGATGTGATCGTAGCCCGGGGCGATGTCCGTTGTCAGCGGGCCCAGGGTGTAGAACGGCGCTTCGTCGCACCAGGCGAGCTGCTTGTCCATGTTCTCCCGGATGAGGTGCATCGGGACGTGTCCCGGCCCCTCGTTCATCACCTGCACCTCGTGCTCCCAGGCGATCCGGGTCAGCTCGCCTTGGGTCTTGAGCTCGGCGAACTGCGCGTCGTCGTTGGCGTCGGCCAGGCTCCCGGGCCGGAGCCCGTCGCCCAGCGAGAATGAGACGTCGTAGTGTACCAGAAGCTCACAGATCTCTCGGAAGCGGGTGTACAAGAAGCTCTGGCGGTGGTGGGCGAGGCACCACCGGGCCATGATCGACCCGCCGCGTGAGACTATCCCGGTCACCCGGTTCGCGGTGAGCGGCACATACTCCAGCAGCACGCCCGCGTGGACGGTGAAATAGTCTACGCCCTGCTCGCACTGCTCGATCAACGTCTCCCGATAGACCTCCCACGTGAGGTCTTCCGCCACGCCGCCCACCTTCTCCAGCGCCTGATAGATCGGGACCGTCCCGATCGGCACCGCCGAGTTTCGGAGGATCCACTCCCGGGTCTCGTGGATGTCGTCGCCGGTGGAGAGATCCATGACCGTGTCCGCGCCCCACAGCGTGGCCCAGCGGAGCTTCTCGACCTCCTCTTCGATCGAGGACACGACGGCGGAGTTCCCGATGTTCGCGTTGATCTTCACGAGGAACCGGCGGCCGATGATCATCGGCTCGAGCTCCGGGTGATTGACGTTCGCGGGAATGATGGCGCGTCCCCGCGCTACCTCACTCCGGACCAGCTCGGCGGGCAGCCCTTCCCGCAGGGCGACGAACTCCATCTCAGGCGTGATGTCCCCACGGCGGGCGGAGTGCAGCTGGGTGACCACGCCGCGTCCGCGGTACCGCGGCCGGCGGAGCGTATCCGGAATCAGCCCGGATGCGCCGATGACGGGCGGATCCGTCCGGTCGAGATCTTTGGCCTCGAGCCAAGACTTCCGGAGGGGCGGTAGTCCTTGCCGGACCTCGAACCCCTGGGGGCCGCTCGCGTCGTAGACCTGCACCGGCGCTTCCCCGCCCGAGAGCGCGATCTCCCGAACCGGGACGCGCACCCGGTTTCCCTCGAGATACACCTTGGCGGATCGGGGAAAGGCCTCGTCGTAGGTCGGAAGACGCACCGGCGGGCGGTCAGTCATGGTGGTCATTGCGACGCTCCCAGCAGGGACGAAGGGACGCCGCGACCGGCGCCGCGCTCCCTTCGCCGGTATCAACCGGATCAGGTTCCAAGGGTGCTCTCTCAATCGGACGACGGTCCGATACCCCTGGCGGCTGTCTCAACGTAAGCAGCCCTGCGGAGGGCGGCAATCGTGATCGCTGCCGGGACCTGCAGTTGTCGAGTGCCGCAAAACGCGCTCGGGGGTCGGTGGCCCGATCGGTCGGCATTCATCCCCCACAGGCGTTTACGGGGCGGCGAAGCACTCGGGCACGGGATATGCCTTCTTCAGTGGACCGAGGTCGAACGCTGCCGTAAGCCAGGCATGCGCGCCCAGCTTCAGGGGGCGCCCAGGGCGCTCAAGCCCCGCGATCGACGAGACGACGGTCAAATAGGAAGGTCGGCCGCCCCGAGCGGCCCAGACGCCAGCGGAGTCACCCGCACCCCCGACGGGAAGGACGCGACGTTGACGGTTGGATCGATGCAGCTGAACGGGCTGACTTGGCCGATTGGAGCTCGGATGTCGCGGATGTGGTAGGCGCGCTCTTCGCGCGCACGACCGACGCCCCCGCGATTCGAGCCTGAACCGCGGGGGCGTTCGCTTTGACGGCGTGTAGGAGCAGGGCTCCGGGAAGGATCGAGCGATGACGAGGACAACCACATTGGCATGCCTGATCACGGCCGCGCTCGCGACGGCGAGCGGCGCGCGGGCGGTCGCGGCGCAGCGCCTGGTGGACGTCCAGCCGATCGCGACCGACACCCTGCACGACGTCGCGGTGACCGCGTACGAGCGGGGGCGGCCCATGATCTATTACAACCCGACGCTGATGCAGCGCGTGGGGCCGCTGCTGGCCGACTTCTTCATCGCCCATGAGTACGGGCATGTCGCGTACGGCCATGCCGGCGGCGCGCTGTCCGAGCCCCGGGCCGACCTGAGCAACCTCCGGCAGCGGCAGGAGCTCGACGCCGACTGCTACGCCACCCGCCTGCTCGCGGAGGATAACCGCCCGGCGGTGGACGCCGCGATTCAGTTTTTCACCCGCATGGGGCCGTTCCGCTTCGACGATCTGCATCCGAGCGGAAGCCAGCGGGCGGCGAAGATCCTTTCCTGTCTGCCGACGGACCCGGCCAGGCCGGTCCGGGAAAATCCCGACCAGCTCACCCAGTAGCGCCCAGCACCTCCACCTCGCTGCACCAGCACTCGTGCGCCCGCAGGAGCTTTTCCGCCCCGGCGGCGAACAGCACGCCGCTTTGAGCCATGCTGACCAGCTCGACGAGGTAGTCGCGGAGGAATCCGAGCAGCTCCGCCGGCGCCCAGACCCGCGCAGCCTCCGCCGGCGACAGCCGGGTGAGGCGGGCGTTCACGGTCTGGAGCTCCCGCTCGAGCCGCGGCATGAAGTCCCGCTCGAGATACTGAACCGCCGCCCAGCGATCCCAGATGCCCGAATCGGGGCGAAGGGTCTGGGCGAGCGCCGCCCTCACTGCGTCGCACCACGCCCGGCGGTCCGGCTCGAGCAGCGGCCGGCTCCGCGCCGGAGTCGCGATCACGGACGTCATTGGACCCCTCCACGCGGTGGGCGCCGCCGGTTCCACCCGACGGCGGCGTAGAGAGGGCAGAAGCCCGTGATGCTCGTCCCAAGCGGAATCAGGCCGAGCAGGGTCAGGTACCTCCACGGAACGGGCAGCGCCCCGTACAGGCCGAGGATAACGGCACCCAGGACCAGGCGAATGACTCGGTCCGCCCGTCCGATGTTGGTCTGCATCGCTCCTCCCGGTCAGAGTGGAATGGTGAGCACCGCGCACGGCGCGCGGTATGTGAGCCGGCGCGCAACGCTTCCTCCCTCGACGGGACCCGGGGGCCCGCCCCTGCGATAGCCGAGAATGAGGACGCGGGACTGGCGCGTTTCGATCTCGCTCAGAATCTCCGTCACGACATCACCGAGGCAAATCCGGAGCGTCCGGGCCGCCGGACCCAGCGCCCGCATGAGATTTTCGGTCCGCGCGCTCGGAACGTCGTTCGCCAGGCGTTCCGGCTCGTCCGCCAGCGCACGCTCCACAGTTACGAAGTCCAGCTCGGCATCGAGCGCGGCGGCGAAACCGACGGCCCGGCGCAGAACGGCGAGGCCGCGATCCGTGCCGTCGAGCGCCGCCAGCATGCGGCCGGTCGCATCGTCCGGTCCGGGGACGAACAGGCAGGGCACCGCGCTCCGGCGCGCCACGGCATCGGCGGTGTCGCCCAGAAGTCGTCGGGAAGAGCCGGAGCGCCGTTTCCGACCCAGAATGAGCAGGTCCGCGCCCGCTTCCTCTGCAAACCGCGCGATCTCGACGCTGGGAATACCGGAGGCCTCGGCGATCACCGGGGGCGACGGGTCCCACTCGGCGAGCTGGTCTCCCACCCAGCGCTCGATGGCGCGGACCGCCGCACCCTGGACTTCGCCGGCCGCCATGGCTTTCACGCGACACACCGAGATGATGCTGACGCGAGCGCCCGCGCGCCGGGCCCAGAACCGCGCCGTTCGGATTGCGTTCCGGCTCGCCTCGGTTTCGTCTGCCGCGACCACGATTTGCTGGAGCCGCATGCCTCCTCCGCTAGGAGAAGGATGCACCGCGGCGATGAAGCGATCGTGAAGTCGGTTAGAATAGACCCATGCCGAACCCGTTGCCCCCCGCGCCACCGCCCCAGACCCCCGCGGAGCGACTCGAGCGGCTCGTCTCCGCCGGCCTGCTGCTCACCTCGGAGCTCTCGCTGGAGGGCGTGCTTCAGCAAACGGCGAACGTCGCTGCCGCGGTCATCGGGGCACGTTACGCCGCAATCGGCGTGCTTGCGCCGGACGGCCGGTACCTCGAGAGCTTCACGACATACGGCATCTCCCCGGAAGAGCGAGCCGTCATCGGACCGCCTCCCAAAGGACACGGCATCCTCGGGCTGGTGATCCGGGAAGCCAGGGTCATCCGCCTGCCGGACCTCACGCGGCACCCCGATTCCTACGGATTCCCGCCCCACCATCCGCAGATGCACTCGTTCCTCGGCGTCCCGGTCGTCGGGCGCCGGGGGATTTTCGGAAACCTGTATCTCACGGAGAAGCTCGGTGGCGGTCATTTCACGGACGAGGACGAGCACATCGCCCTGCTGCTCGCCTCTCAGGCCGCAGCGGCCGTGGAGAACGCCCGGCTGCACGAGGAGAGCGCGAGGCTCCTGGAGGAGGTGCAGCAGCTCCACCGCTCCCGGGAACAGTTCTTCGCCATGGTCAACCACGAGCTTCGCAACGCACTGGCTGCAACCTATGGCTGGGCGGAGATGCTCGTCCGCCGCAAGGATCCGGCCTCGGTGCCGCGCGCCGCCTTCGAGGTGCTCGAATCAGCCGAGCAGGCGATCGGCCTGGTGAACGACCTCCTGGACCTGAGCCGCCTGGACGAGGATCGCCTGATGCCGGTGCTGCGCTCGGTGGATCTCGAGCCGATCGTGCGCCGAGCCATCGGCCGGGTCGAGCCCGCCGCCGGCGCCAGGCAGGTCAGGGTCACCCTCGAGGTCGCCCCGGGCTTACCGACCTGCTACACCGACGCCAGCCGGGTGGAGCAGATCCTGGTCAACCTGCTGGCGAACGGCATTCGCCACACCCCGGAGCGGAGCACTGTGCGGGTGCATGTGGCCGAGACGGAAGGCAGGGTCGCGGTGACGGTGGATGACGAGGGGAACGGTGTTGCGCCCGACGACATTGAGCGCATCTTCGACGTGTACGCGACGAGCGGGGTCGGTGAGGGTCAGGGCGTGGGCCTCGGGCTGCCCTTGTCCCGCCGCCTGGCCCGGATCCTCGGCGGCGAGCTCCGCGCCATCCCCCGACCGGGGCGGGGAGGTCGGTTTGTCGTAGAGCTGCCAACCGAGTCGCCGCCGGACGCCTGAAGAAATCTTCACGAACAGTTACAGCCGGGTTCATGCACGGGCAAGCAGGTTGGAGGCATGAAGATTCTCGTCGTCGAGGACGACCGTAAGGTCGCGGGATTCATCGAGCAGGGCCTCAAGGAAGAAGGGTACGTCGTCGACATCGCGCCGGATGGTGACGAAGCGACCCTGCTCGCCCACGTCTACGACTACGACATCATCCTGCTCGACGTCGTGCTCCCCAAGAAGAACGGATTCCAGGTCGCCACGGAGTTGCGGCGCGAGGGCCGGCACACCCCCATCCTGATGCTCACCTCGCGTGACTCGACGGAGGACGTGGTTCGGGGTCTGGATGCCGGCGCGGACGATTACCTCGCTAAACCGTTCCGGTTCGATGAGCTGCTGGCCCGGATCCGGGCGCTCCGCCGCCGGGGCGGCGCGGAGCGGCTGGAGGTGCTGCGGTACGGGCCGATCGCGATGGATCGCCTGCGCCACACCGTCACGGTCGAGGACCGATCGCTCGACCTGACCCCGAAAGAGTTCCAGCTGCTGGAGTACTTCCTGCTCCATCCGGAGGAGGTCGTGCGCCGCACCACGCTCCTGGAGAAGGTATGGGATATGCACTTCGACCCGGAGAGCAACGTGGTGGACGTGCACGTCGGCAACCTGCGGCGGAAGCTGTCGCTCGCCGCACGGGAGCCCATGATCTGCACGGTGCGGGGGGTGGGCTTCAGCCTCCGCAGGGGCGAGCAGTCGGCAGGCCTCTCCACCGCCTGACCCACCCGGCCGCCGCCCTCCCGGCGGCGGCTCTCGCTTTCATCGTCATCGGGCTCGCTGCCCGATTCCCGGGCGGCTCTCCGCTCTGGGCCGATCGGCTCTGGACTGCGGGCCTCGTGCTGACCGGGGCCCCCGTAGTCTGGCGGACCGTGCGCGGCGTGGCGGTCGGCCGGTTCGCGGCCGATCTCGTGGCCGCGCTCGCCATCCTGACCGCCCTTCTGCTCCGCGACCCCCTCCCCGGACTGATCGTCGTCCTGATGCAGACCGGGGGCGAGGCGCTCGAGCGGCGGGCGCAGGGTCGCGCATCGGAGGCGGTGCGAGAGCTGGAGGCGGCGGCTCCGCGGCTCGCACACCGGCTCGGCCCGGATGGCGTCGAGGAGGTGCCCGCCGAGGAAGTGGCCGTGGGCGACCGGCTGCTCGTCCGCCCGGGGGAGCTGCTGCCCTGCGACGCGGTTGTGCTGGAGGGACATTCGCACGTGGACGCCTCCCGGCTCACGGGCGAGCCGATCCCGGTCAGCGCGAGCGCCGGGGTCCGTCTCATGAGCGGCAGCCACAATCTCGAAGGGCCCCTCACCGTGCAGACCCTCGCGGTGGCCCGCGAAAGTCAGTATGCGCGCATCGTCGAGCTGGTGCGGACCGCGCAGTCCAGCAAGGCCCCGCTGCAACGGCTCGCGGATCGCTATGCCGCATGGTTCACCCCACTCACACTCGCCGTGTGCGCGGGCGCCTGGCTCGTTTCGGGCGATCCGGTCAGAGTGCTGGCCGTGCTGGTCGTGGCCACACCCTGTCCCCTCATTCTCGCCACCCCGGTAGCGGTGGTGGGCGGGATCAACCGGGCAGCGCGGCGCCAGATCATTTTCCGCCACGGGACCGCGCTGGAGCAGGTGGGCCAGGTCACGGTCGGCATCTTCGACAAGACCGGCACGCTCACGATCGGCCGCCCGCGGGTGGCGCGGGTAGTCCCGGTTCCGCCGTGGGACGCGGGCGAGACGCTGCGGCTCGCTGGAGCCGTGGAGCACGGCTCGAGCCACCTTCTGGCCCGCACGCTCGTCGAGGCCGCCGAGGCTGCCGGCCCGATGCCGGACGCTCGCCACGTCGTCGAGGCGCCCGGCCGGGGCGTCTCCGGCCAGGTAGGTGAGCGTGACGTCGCGGTCGGCAGCTGGTCCTACATCGTGGATCGGTACCCGGGCGCCGCGGCCGATTTCGCCAGCATCGCGCCGGATGGCGCCGGGCTGCGGGCGTACGTGGCAGTCGAGGGACGAGGTGCCGCGATCGTGGAGTACGCGGACGCGATTCGGCCTGGGCTGGCCGCCTTCTTCGATCGACTGCGCCGGCTCGGCGTGCGGCGCACGTTGCTGCTCTCGGGTGACGCGCAACCGAACGCGGATGCGGTCGCCCGGGCGGTCGGAATCGACCAGGCGTTGGGCAACATGCTGCCGGAAGAGAAGGTGGCGGCGGTGCAGGCGCTGCTCAAGCGCGGCGAGCGGGTCCTCATGGTGGGCGACGGAACCAACGACGCTCCGGCGCTGAGCAGCGCGACAGTCGGGATCGCGCTCGCGGCAGGCGGTGGCGGGATCACCGCCGAGGCCGCGGACGCCGTCATCCTCGCCGACGATCCCACCCGCATCGCCGAGGCGATCACGATCAGCCGGCGCACGATGCGCATCGCGCGGCAGAGCATCTGGGTGGGGCTCGGCCTGAGCGGCGTGGCGATGGCCTTCGCGGCGGCAGGGGCGATCCCGCCCACGATCGGCGCCGTGCTTCAGGAGGTCGTGGACGTCGCCGTGATTCTGAACGCGCTCCGGGCGAGCCGGAGCCCCGCCGGCACTGGTCCATGAAGATCTCGCCATAAACCCTTCGGTCGCGCTTTCATGCCCGGCGCCGTACCCTTGGATCTCCCTTCCCCGAGCGCCGCCATGTCCGAAATGCCAGCAGGTCTCCCCAAGCACCCGATCGGCACGTTCGCGTTCGTCGGGGCGTACGCCGTTCTCTTCGTCTGCGGATGGTTCGCGATCTACTTCTTCATCTATCTCGCCCGGCAGCCGGTGACGCCATGAGCGTCGACCTCTACGAGCGAATCTGGATGTGGGCCGTCGCCGCGATGCTGGCGCTCTTCTTCACGACGATGGCTGTGGCGGAGTTCGGCCATCACATTCAGCCCCCGAGTCACATCGAGACGATCGACCCCAAGACCGCGCTGAGCGACCCTCGGCTCAAGCCGCAGGGAGTCTCCGTGGATGCGGAGGGCCGGGTCCACGCGCGCGTCGTGGGGTTGATGTTCGCGTGGCTGCCGTCCGAGCTGTCCGTGCCGGCCGAGACGCCCGTCACGTTCCATCTCACGTCAAGCGACGTGACCCATGGATTCGAGATCGTTCGCACGAACGGGCAGGCGATGGTCGTGCCGGGCTACATCAGCCAGTTCACGACGCAGTTCAAGGCCGGCGAGTACCTGATCGCGTGCAACGAGTACTGCGGGATCGGGCACCACGCGATGGCCGCGAAGCTGCACGTGCTCCCGAAGGCCGAGTGGACGGCGCCGGCGGCAGGCGCGGGCACGGCGGGCACCGCCGCCGGGGAAGCTCCGCATGGCTACTGAGCCCACTCCGCGCGGCGGAGCCGATCGGCTTGTCCTGGCGCACATCTGGGTGGCTGTAATCGCCTTCGGGATCGCGGCCGCGATGGCCATGATGCAGGCGATCAGCCGCGCGAATCTGGAAGTACCGTATCGGTCGGCCAGCATGTACTACATGTCGGTCACCGCTCACGGCGTCCTGATGGCGCTGGTGTTCACGACGTTCTTCATCATGGGGCTCGGCTACGCGATCGCGTACAGGGAGACGGGCGTGCGGCGGTGGCCACGGGTCTCCTGGACCGCCTACGGGCTCGCGGTGGCGGGCACGCTGATGGCGCTCGGGACGATCTTCGCGTTCAAGGCGAGCGTCCTCTACACCTTCTACCCTCCGCTCCAGGCACACCCGCTCTTCTACATCGGGCTCACGCTGCTGGTGGTGGGCTCGTGGGGCTGGGCGGCGAACATGGTCGCGAGCTGGCGGGCGGCACGCGCCGCGGCCGGTGACCGACCCGTCAGTCTCGCGATGCACGCGACCGCAGCCAACGCCCTCCTCTGGCTCCTCTGCACCGTCGGGGTCGCGGCGGAGATGCTCTTCCAGCTCATCCCATGGTCACTCGGACTGACCAAGACGGTGGATCCGCTCCTGGCCCGCACGTTGTTCTGGTACTTCGGTCACCCGCTGGTCTACTTCTGGATACTGCCCGCGTACACGATCTGGTACACGGTGCTTCCGCGCAAAGCGGGCGGAAAGCTCTTCTCGGAGCCGCTCGGCCGGATGGTCTTTGCCTTGTTTCTGGTCCTGTCCACTCCCGTCGGCCTGCACCACCAGTTTCAGGACCCGGGCATCCCTGCCGGGTGGAAGCTTCTGCATACGTTCAACACGATGATCATCTCTTTCCCGAGCCTCCTGACGGCCTTCACCATCGTGGCGTCGCTCGAGGTGGCAGGCAGGCTTCGCGGGGGAACGGGCCTCTTCGGCTGGATCCGCACCTTGCCGTGGGGCGACCCGTTGGTGTCCAGCGTTCTGCTGGCCTGCCTGCTCTTCATGGTCGGCGGGTTCGGCGGGGCGGTGAACGCGGCGTTCGCGCTCAACTCGGTCGTGCACAATACTGCCTGGATCCACGCTCATTTCCACCTCACGGTGGGCAGCGCGGCAGCCCTGACCTTCATGGGCACCTGCTACTGGCTGGTGCCGAAGGTGAGCGGGCGGGAGCTGGAGCTGAGGCTGCTCGCCAAGGTACAGCCCTACCTCTGGTTCCTGGGGATGGTCCTCTTCTCGTTCGTGAACCACGTCACCGGGCTGATGGGCATGCCCCGCCGAATCTTCACTGATACCTACAACGGCGCGGCGCAAGCCCAGATGTGGCAAGGACTGACCCGGGTCTCAGCGCTGGGTGGCGTTGTACTGTTCACCAGCGCGCTCTTCTTCGTGCTGGTAATGCTGGGGACGCTTCTCGCCGGCGCGCGCCGTCCGCAGGCAGCGATCGAGTACGCCGAGTCGCTCGGTCGGCCGCCAGAGGGATACCGCGTGACGGTCTGGGACAGATTGGAGATCTGGTTTGGGGTGGCGGTGGTGCTGGTCATCATCGCGTACGGCGTGCCCCTGTGGGATATCCTGCACCTCACGCGCTACGGGAGCCCGGGGTATAAGCCGTTCTAGGAAGTGAGAGTTGAGGAGTGAGAGGTGAGAAGGGGGCTCCGTTCGGCAGGGGCCCCCTTCTCGCTTCCCATTTCTCACTTCTCACTATCGCACCCCGTCCAACGCTTCCTTCCCCATCACCACTACCCATGGCCAGACCTCGTATTGGGCCAGGCCCAGGCTGGTGAACGGATCCTCGTCCCGGATGCGGTCGAGCGTCCCCTGGACTGCATCGTCGGGGACTCGAAGCAGCAGCGCACCGCCGGTGCGCGGATCGAGCGGGCCGGACGCGAGGAGGAGGCCACGTTCCTTGAGGCTCCTGAGATATGCGCGGTGGGGCTCGAGCGCGGCGAGCACCTCTTCCAGCGGTCGACGGTACCGGATCAAGGCGATCGCGTACATTTTGGGCTCCGGAAGGAACGGGTCGGATCAGCTCGAGAGAGGAAGTGTAGCATGGACGATCGTGTGGGGGCGGCGTACCTGGCCGAAGTCGCCCGGGCTCTGCGGCAGTACAAGACATTGGCCGACCGTGCCGTGGCCCAGACCGCCCCCGAGGCGATCTTCCGTCACTTGGACGGGGAGGCCAACAGCATCGCGGTCCTGATCCAGCATATGGCCGGCAACATGCGCTCCCGCTGGACCGACTTCCTCACGACCGACGGCGAGAAACCCGACCGCAACCGGGACGCCGAGTTCGAGGTGGGGCCGGGCACCGATCTCGCGAAGCTGCTCGACGCGTGGGAGGATGGGTGGCGCCGCACGCTCGGCGCAATCGAAGCGCTCAGGCTGGACGACCTGCTGCGAGAAGTGCGCATCCGAGGCGAGCCGCTCACCGTGGTACAGGCCATCGAGCGCCAGGTCTGCCACTACGCCTACCACGTCGGGCAGATCGTGCTGCTGGCCAAGCACGCGCGAGGGGCGGCGTGGGAGCCGCTGAGCACGCCCCGGCGCCGGAGAGCTTGAATCGGAGGACCTGTTCCGCGTGGGCGACGGTCTTATCTTCCCGGCGTCGAATCGAGCCTGGAGCGGCCGGTGCAGCAGGTCAAAGGTGCGGTGCTCAAGTCCCGAATCGCCTTCGTCGAGGAGCATTTTGGGAAGGACGCGGTCCAGCAGGTGCTCTTAAGCCTGCCGGCGGACGATCAACGGCCGTTTCGGCTGATCTTCACCTCGAACTGGTATCCGTTCGAGCTGGGGAAGCGGCTCGACGATGCGATCGTACGCGTCGTCGGCCAGGGCCGTCCCGACTTCTTCGAGCGGCTTGGCGCCGCATCGGCCGAGAAGAATCTCGCCTCGCTGCACTCCGGGTATCTCACACCCGGAGATCCCCAGGCGTTCCTCGCCAAGGCGCCGCAGATCTACTCCCTCTACTACGAGAGCGGCCGCCGGGAGTACGCGCCTACCGGGCCGACCGCCGGCACCCTCACTACCCACGACGCCGAGACGTTCAGCGCACCCGACTGCCTGACCGTCGTCGGGTGGTACCGCAAGGCGCTCGAGCTGTGCGGCGCGAAGCACGTGAGCGTGGTCGAGGAGGAGTGCCGGGCCAAGGGAGGAGCGGTGTGTAGATACAGTGTGCGGTGGGAGGGGTGAAGCACAGTCAAGGCGACAGCCGCTCGATCCGCCACGCACCGGCCTCCCGCCGGTATCGCACCCGATCGTGAAGCCGGCTTTCCCGTCCCTGCCAGAACTCGAACGCGTCGGGCTCCAGAACAAACCCGCCCCAGTAGGGCGGCGTGGGGACGTCCTCGCCGGGATGGCGCGCGGAGGCCTCCCGCACCCGGGCGTCGAGCACGTCGCGACCGTCCAGGACGGTGCTTTGGTGTGAGCTCCACGCCCCCAGCCGGCTCTCGCGCGGCCGGGTGCGGAAGTACGCCTCGCTCTCCTCGCGCGACAGCCGGCCCACCGTCCCCGTGATCCGCACCTGGCGCTCCAGCTCGCCCCAGTGGAACACCAGGGCGGCGTGTGGATTGGCCGCGAGCTCCTGCCCCTTCCGGCTGCGATAGTCGGTGAAGAAGGTGAAGCCTCGCGGGTCGGCCCCCTTGAGCAGGACGATGCGCGCCGACGGAATGCCATCCGGCGTGGCCGTAGCCAGCGTCATCGCGGTGGGCTCGGGCAGCTCGGCGCGCTCCGCGTCGTCGAACCACTTGCGGAACTGCGCGAGCGGGTCGGGATCGACGTCGCGCTCGTCCAGACGGGCGCGGGCGTATTCCCGGCGAAGGTCGGCGATCGACATGATCGCGGCGTTGCCTACGGAATGAGGCGGAACTCGGTCTGCCGCCGATACGCCCAGCGCGGCACACCGTCCGGGCCCATGACCATGTCTTCTTCCTGCGCCATCCGGACGGGCTGACCGTCCCACTCGGGCACGCGGCTCGTCGCTTGCAGCTCGACGGAAAACCACTGGTCGTCGATGACCTTGTGGTCGCCCCGCCCCGGCACCCCCTCCTGGTAGTCCCACAGACCGATCAGCGGACCCGCCCCGTGGCCGTTGAGCCCGATCGGGTGCGAGTAGATCGTCCCGTCGATGCCCTCCGCCGTCATCCGGGCCCGCGCCGACGTGAGGATTTCGTTCCCGGTGCGACCCGGGCGGATTTCCTCCATCATGATGTCCTGGAGCCGGTTCGACTGGCGGAGCGCGGCAACGAGCCCGGCCGGGGGCTCCGTCTCGCCCTTGGGGAGGACGTAGGCGAGATGCTGGATGTCGGTGTTGAGACGGAGGGCGGTGATGCCGACGTCGCAGTGGAGGACATCGCCCGCTTGGATGATCGGATCGTCGCCCAGCTGGTCGTCGGTCGCACCCCGCCGTTGCACGTCCACCGACGGCTGGAACCAGGTGCCGAGCCCGAGGTCGTTCACCCGCTGGCGGAAGTCCCAGACGAGGTCACTGGTGCGCGTGGTCCCCGGCCGGACCGCCTGGCTCGAGAACATCGAGTCGATGACGGTCCAGGTGAGGTGGGCCAGATCGTGATAGAAGCGCTGCTCCTCGGGCAGGCGGGCCGCGATCAGGTCGACCGGAAGCCCCTCGGCCCGCCGGAAGCGGCTCGACCACCTGGGCCCGAGCGCCTGCCGCATCGCCTCGTATTCTCCGGCGCTCAAGCCGTCGGCGAAGGCGAAGGTCCGCGACACGTCGATCCCGATCACCTTCGGCTTGCGGGCTTCGATGACGTCTTTGAGGACCTGCCACTGCTGGTCGCCCCAGAGCTCCGCCTGGCGGCCGCCGACCGCGGCCGTCACCTGCTTGGTGGACCGCACGGCCTCGTACAGGCCGCCCTGCGAGCTGCCCCCCAACGCCAGGCGCTCCACGCCCTTGCCCGGGCCGCGGTCGAAGAAGACGTAGATGGTGCGGCGGCGGGCCGCGAACGTGGTGGGAGAGACGATCGCCAGGAAGACGGGATCCTCGTTGTACTCCCGCATCGGCGCCACCCACATGTCGATCCCGTACTTCCTCATCAGGCCCGGCAGGAGACTGTCCAGCCGCTCCTTGAGCCAGGCTTGCTGGCGATCGGCTTGCTCGCGCAGCGTGCCGAACGGGCGAGCGGAGTCGGGGGAGGCCTGCGCTGCGAGCGGTGCCGCGACGACGGCGACGAGAACCGCGGGCGCGAGAAACACCCGCGGCCCGCGGGAACCACGGATTGTCATGGGCATGGGCAATAGGATAGCGCGCACACCGCTGGACGGACAGGACCAGCGGGCTCTAGTCGTAACAGCCCGGATTCCGCTTGGGGTGCTCCACGAAAGTCGCATTCGCAGTCCCCAGCTTCATGCCTCGCCCCCGCCCACGCCTTTCTGGGCCTCGGCCGCCTGCCCGAACACGAGGCCGCCCTCGCCGCGTGCGTTCATCAGCGCCTGCTGCAATTCCCGGATCTCCACGTCAGTACGTCCCGCCGCCCGGAGCCGCCGATACGTCTGGATCTGTTTCGCCGCCATCTTCAGCGTGCCGAGCGCCAGAGTCGCGCAGCGCTCACGGAAGCCGACGACCTCCCGGCCCAGCATCTCGATCATCTGCTCGTACGGGAAGTCCACGACCTCGTCCAGCGTAGGATGCGTCTTGTTGATCCGGTCCGCCAGGATCGAGGCCGCCGCCTGACTGATCGTGCAGCCTTCGCCCTCGAACCTCACCGCCTCGACGCGGCCGTCCGTCCCGGCCTTGACGTGCATGGTGACGAGGTCACCGCACCCCGGATTCCCGCCCGGCATCGTGGCATCGGCGCCATCGAGCGTCCCCTTGTGCCGGGGGCGCTTGAAATGGTCAACGAGGATGGCGATCTGGGTTTCGCGGTCTGGCATGGAGGAAGGATAGCGGTGTTCGGGAAACTGTTGGCCGTTAGCCATTAGCTAACGGCTAACGGCTAACGGCTAACGGCTTCCCTTAAGGCTTCTCGATCGGCAACCGCACCCCGTTCCCCCACTCCGTCCACGATCCGTCGTAATTCCGGACCCGTCCGAAGCCCAGCAGATAGGTGAGCGCGAACCAGGTGTGGGACGAGCGCTCCCCGATCCGGCAGTAGACGATCGTGTCCCCGCCGCGGGTGAGCCCGTTCTCCTGCTCATAGATCGTACGCAGCTCTGTAGCGGGGCGGAAAGTGTGCGTCTCGGGGTTGACGGCGCGACCCCACGGAATGCTTCGGGCCCCCGGAATGTGGCCGCCGCGAAGCGCGCCCTCGCTGGGGTACTCAGGCATGTGCAGCCGTTCGCCGCGGAACTCCTCGGGGCTCCTCACGTCCACCATCGAGCCGCGCTGGCGCGCGTGCTCCAGCACCTCGTCCCGGAAAGCCCGGATGGAGGCATCGTTCCGCTCGCCCACGACGATGTTGCCCTCCGGATGGCGCGGCGCCTCCGTGGTAAGGGCCCGCTGCTCTTCCGCCCAGCGCTGCCGCCCGCCGTCCATCACCCTCAGGTTCTCGAGACCGAACAGGCGAAGCACCCAGAAGCTGTACGTCGCCCACCAGTTGTTCTTGTCCCCGTAGAACACGATCGTCGTGTCCCGGCTGATGCCCTTCGACCGGAGCAGAGATTGAAGCCGCTCGCGCCCGACGTAGTCCCGGAGCAGTGGATCGTTGAGATCCGCCACCCAGTCGACCTTGACCGCGCCGGGAATGTGCCCGGTCTCATAGAGCAGCACGTCCTCGTCCGACTCGACCAGGCGTACCTTCGGGTCGTTCAGGTGCTCGGCGACCCACGCGGTGGAAACGAGCACTTCCGGGTGGACGTACCCCCGCTGCTCGATGGGTACGACGGCCGGAATTGATTGCTCTTGCGGCATGTCCTGTCCTCCGGATTGCGGCGTGACAGCGCTCGGCCACGCTGGTTGCGTGTCCAGACCCAAATTGCGAGTCTTTCAGTCGGAATGTCAAGCGACTGACGCGGGCACCCACAGCAAAGTGGCCCGGGCGGCTTCGCCCAGACAGATTACGGCGCTTTCGCCACCGCCCGAGGAGCCCCGCATGCGCCGCGTCGTTCGTCCGATGCTCGTCTCTCTGCTCGCCCCCGGCGCTCGAGGCGCTGGCTGGTGCGCGATGAGGGCCCGGCGCATCGCGGCGCTGGCAGCGGGGGCCGTACTGGCCCTCGCGTCGGCACTCTCCGCTCATGACCTCTTCATCAAGCTCGACACCTTCTTTCTCTCGCCTGGTGCGACGGTGCGGGTGCCCGTGCTCAACGGCACCTTCACCAAGAGCGAGAACGCGATCGAGCGCCGCCGCATCGCGGATCTTTCCCTTGTGACCCCCGGCGGCCGCGAACCGCTCGACACGGGCAGTGTATCCGCCCAGGGCGACACCACACTGCTCTCGCTTCGCCTCCGAGGGCCGGGCACGTACGTCGTTGCACTCTCCACCCGGCCGAGCGAGATCGCGCTCGCGGGAAAGCAGTTCACCGCGTATCTCCAGGACGAGGCGATCCGGGATGTGCTCGAGGCCCGGGCGCGCGCGGGTATCTCCGCCGACTCCGCGCACGAGCGCTACTCCAAGCATGTGAAAGCAGTCTTCCAGGTCGGCGCCGCTCGAACCGACGGCTTCTCCACCCCCCTCGGCTACGCGGCGGAGATCGTCCCGCTCGACAACCCGTACGCTCTCGGGCCCGGCGGCACGCTCCGGCTCCGTTGTCTGGTGGACGGCCGGCCCGCGGTGGGACTCTCGGTGCTGGCGGGCGGACGCACGCCCGCCGGAGCCCGCATGGGCGTCCAGGAGCTGCGCACGGACGTGGACGGCGTCGCCGCCCTCAAGCTCACGACCCGCGGCCGCTGGTATGCGAAGTTTGTCCGAATGGAGAAGGTCCAGGACGGACCGCACGACTACGAGTCGCGCTGGGCAACGCTCACGTTCGAGGTGCGCTGACTCACAAGCGGCTGTAAGGCGGACCGCGAAGGGGCTACTGTACCGGCTCCGGCGCCGGCTCGTCGGGCATCGGCATCCGCCGCTGGGCCCAGTCGTGGATCATGCGGCTGAAGGCGTCCACCAGCTCCGGATCGAACTCCATGCCGGAGCGCTCGCCGAGGTAGCCGACCGCCCGCTCCGACGTCCACGCTGCCCGGTAGGGGCGGTCCGTGCACAGCGCGTCGTACACGTCGCACACGTGGACGACCTTGCTGGCGTAGTGGCACTCGCGGGGGTAACGGAGCGTCGGGTAGCCTCCGCCATTCAGCATGATGTGGTGCTCGTAGGCTACGAAGGCGGCCACGTCCAGCCGCATCTCCTGCTCGATGATGATCCGGGCCCCCTCCTTGGGGTGCCCCTGCATCACCGCCCGCTCCTCCTCGGTGAACTGCCCGGGCTTCACCAGAATGTCCTTCGGGATCCGCACCTTTCCCAGGTCGTGCAGTAGTCCGGCCACCCCGAACAGCCGCACCTCGCGCGAGCCGAGACCCAGATACTCGGTGAGCGCCATGGCGAGCACGGCGACGTTGCTCGAGTGAGTGGTGGTGTACTGATCGAAGTTCTTGAGCTGGAGCAGCGGCAGCCGGATCTGACGCTGGCTCCGCATCGCGACCGCGAGCGATCTCACTACCGCTTCCGCCTCGAGCAGCGGGAGACGGCCCAGGCGTCCCACCTCGCCGTGGATCCAGTTGATCGTCTCCACCTCGGCGTCGAGGTCCGGGAGCGTCCTGTCGTCTTCCGGGGCCGCCTCCGGGGCTGCACCGTCGGACTGGCCGCGCACCTCGACCGCTCCGTAGCGGATGCGCCGGCTCAGCAGCTGGCGGGCCTCCGCCGTATCCATCGCCTCGCCGATCAGCAGCTTGTGCAGATCGTCGAGCCAGCCGGCGTATTCGTCGCGCGTCACGCCCTCGAGGAACTCGATCCGCTCCACACCCTTCGCCGCAAGCCGCCCGGCCCACTCCCAGGCCGCCAGCTCCCGCAGGATCTGGCGCTGGTAGATCACTTCGCCGTCGAGGAAGGAGAATCGCGGCTCCGCCTCCGCGGAGAGCTCGCCCAGAAGCTCGAACGACGCATCGACCGTCCGCTCCCGTGCCGGATGACCGGCAGGGTACAGTCCCATCGCGGAGAGCGCCTGGCCCAGGGAGGTCAGGTAGCGGAAGGGATCGCTCATCCCGCTCCTCCCGCCGCGACCCGCACCTCGGCGTCGCGGCTGCTCCGGGCCAGGCGCAGCACGTTTGCAGCCGCGGGGTCGCCACCCCAGCGCCCGGCGAGCCCCGCGAGCGCGGCCACGGTCTCCGGAGACTTAGGCGCCAGACGCCTCCAGAGCATCCAACGCCGCCGGCCCTGCACTCGGCGGACCAGACAGTCCCGGGCCTCGGGCACCGGAAGCATCGCGAGGACACGAACGATCAGAAGCCGGACATCCGCTGGCTGCGTGTGCGACTCCAGCTGGTCGACGAGCAGCGGCGCGGCTTCCGGGGGGCAGCCGTCGAGCGCCGCGGCAAGTGCCGTCCGGAGGATGAGCTCGTCGCCGTCCGTTAGTCCGGTGCAGATCGCCTGATCCCGGAGCTCGGGCGTCCTGAGCGCCAGCTTCAGCGCCTCCCGGCGGACCCGCGCGTCCGTGTGAGTGAGATGGGCCGCCGGGGAGAAGCCGGATGGCCAGGGGTCCATGCCGCCAAGGAGCACCAGCATGTTGCGGAGGACGTACCAGTGCGGCGAGTCCAGCCTCGCCATGACCATGGGGCCGATGCCAGGTCCGAGGTGCGTCAGCCAGGTGAGCAGCCGGCGCCGCAGCGCCCGGGAGTTCGCTCCCGCCAGCGCGTCGAGCAGCGGGTCGGTAGCGTCGAGTCCGAGGCGAGGCAGCAGTCGCTCCACAAGAGCGGCGTCCGGCTCCGCACTACTAAGAGCACGCCGCAGCTCGTCCTGAAGAGGGAGCAGCGCCCAAATCGCCTCCGCCGCCGGATCGCCGTCCGGGGCCTGCGCGAGGAGGCCGAGAAGCGCCGGAACCTCCTGCTGCTCGATCAGCGTAGCCACCGCCGTGCCGATCGACGCTCCCCAGGTCCCGAGCTCGAGCGCGGTCTCCACTAACCGCAGCGGCTCATCCCCCTCGCCGCCCTTTGCCTGACGGCCCGACGCCGATGCGCCGGCAGAAGGGGGTCGCGCCAGCCCCTCGAGCATGTCGCTGTAGACCTCGGGGTTCGGATCCTTGAGCGCCCAGTCGCCCACGAGCTCGCGAACCATGTCCCGCAAGGAGTCGTCCGCCTCGCTCTGCGCGTCATCGTCGTGCGACTGGGCGTGCGCCGCGAGCTTCGCGAGAATCCGCAGCAGCCCGTGGGAGATCGTCTGCTGATTGGCCTCGGACGCGGCGCGGAGCAGCTCGATCACCGCGCCGACCGGCATCGAGCGGGACAACTCCACGAGGAGCTGCTCGCGCTGCGCGGGGTCGGGAGAGAATTGCAGGAGACGGTGGAGCGTTTCGGGCCTGATGCTGGCCAACAGCTCCGCGAGCTGCTTGCTCACCACCCGGTTGTCCTGCCCGCCGCCTAGACGCGTCTGGCGGCTGAGGGCCAGGAGCTGGCGGGTGACGGTCTGGGCGAAGCCGCGCTCGCCGGCGCGGGCGTCGATCGCCGCAGCGAGGAGTCGCGGGTCCGCGTGGGTACTGGCGTCGGTCCCGAGGCCGAGGGCCGCGCCCACGAGGTCGGTCCACAGCCGGGACAGCTTGTCGCCGCCCTGCTGCTCGCCGCTCTCGCTCTCTCCTTCCGCCAGCCGGAGCTGGTCGAACGCCAGAGCGTGCAGCCCGATGTGAGGCCAGACGGCGGGATCGGCCGCCGCCAGACCGGCCGCGTCCCCGGTCATCGCCCGCAGGACGCCGGTCAGCTCCTCCGCCTCCAGGCCGAGCGAGAAGCTGAGGCCCCCGAGCTGGCAGCGGTAGAGTCGCTGGGCCAGCTCACGCAGCACGGGATGGGTCGGATCGGTTCCCTCACCGTCGATGACGATCTGGGTTCGAGTGACGCCGAGGGCGAGGACCGGCCGCTGGCGCAGCAGCGCGGTGAGGCTCTTCAGCGCCACGTCTACCGCCGCCGCGGCCAGAGGATGGCCTGGGGGGTACGTGGCGCTCTTGTGGATGGCAATGGAGAGCTGAACCAGAAAGGCCGACAGGTCGCGGTCCACGTCGATTCAGCCTCACCTCGGCGAACGTGCGCGGGGAACGGCTTTGATGAAGCCTGTCTGGAAGCCTGTCGCGGGTCAAGCGCACGGGCTAACTTCCCTCGCCGAATGCTCCGCGTCGCCGTTCTCATCGCCGTGCTGGGTCTCGCGTCCGGCGTCCGCGCCCAGGCGCCTGGACCCCCCCGATCCCCGAATACGCTCGGCCGCATCCCCGTTCTCGAGTATCATCTGATCGCCGACCGGGACAGCCGGTGGGGACGCTCGCGCGACGGCTTCCGCCGCGACCTCGAGTTACTCTACGATCGAGGGTACCGCCCCATCACCATCGCACAGCTGATCGACGGGGACATCGCCCTGCCTCCCGGAACTTCGCCAGTCGTCTTCACGTTCGACGACGCCTCGCCGGGCCAGTTCCGCTACACCGCGCGCGACGGCACGCTCGACATCGACCCAGAGAGCGGCGTCGGGATCTGGCTCGATTTCGCGAAGCGCCACCCGGACTGGCCGCTGCGCGCGACGTTCTGTCTCCTCCCAGCGGCGAGCGCCGGGCACGCGTTCTTCGGCGACCGCGGCATCGACGGACAGCAGACGGCGTGGCGGTTCCGCAAGCTCAAGTTCCTGGCCGACCAGGGCTTCGAGCTGTGCGCGCACACGCTCTGGCACGCCAATCTCTCCACGCTCTCGGACGCCGGCGTACAGGAGCAGATCGCCCGAAGCCTCGTCGCCATCGACTCGGCCGTTCCCGGCTACCGCGTGCGCACGTTCGCTCTCCCGCTCGGCATCTGGCCCAAGAACCGGGAGCTGGCTCACCAGGGGAGCTGGCGCGATCCGAAGACGGGCAGCGCGGTCGCGTACCGGTTCGACGCGATCCTTGAGGTCGCCGGTGGGCCGGCCAAGAGCCCACATGCTCCGGGCTTCGATCCGCTCCGCCTGCCCCGGCTACAGATCATCGGCGACAATCTCGCGCACGAGCTCGACCATCTGGAGAAGGACCGCTACGTCGCCGACGGCGCCGGATCCAGGCACTAGCGGGCGACTGATCTCGCTCGACGTGTTCCGCGGCGCCACGGTCGCGGGCATGCTTCTCGTCAACGATCCGGGCAGCTGGGGCCACATCTATCCGCCGTTGCGCCACGCGGTGTGGCACGGGTGGACGCCTACCGACCTGATCTTCCCGTTCTTTCTCTTCATCGTCGGCGTCACGACCCACCTGTCGCTCTCCGCCCGACGCGCCCGCGGTGCCGACGACGGCGAGCTGGTCCGCCAGGTGCTTCGCCGCGCCCTCGTCATCGTGCTGCTCGGCTTGCTGCTATCCGCGTTCCCCTTCCTTCCCGCGGACCGACTGACGCACCTGCGGATCCCCGGCGTCCTCCAGCGCATCGGCGTCGTCTACCTCGTCACCGGCCTGCTCGTGCTCCGGAGCTCGGCACGGACCCAGACCGTGGCCGCCGCCGCGTTGCTGGTGGGCTACTGGCTGCTGCTCACGCTGGTGCCGGTTCCCGGCGTTGGCCCGGCCGTGCTCGCGCCTCCGCACGCCACCCTCGCGGCGTGGGTGGACCGCCTGCTCCTCGACGGCCACCTCTGGGACCAAACGAAGACCTGGGACCCCGAGGGGTCGCTCTCCACCCTCCCGGCGATCGCGAGCTGCCTGCTCGGCGCTGCCGCGGGCCGCTGGATTACCCGGCCGCTTTCCCTCCCCGAGCGCCTCAACGGCCTCTACGCGATGGGGGCGTTCGGCCTGCTTCTGGGCTCCGTCTGGAACTGGTTCTTTCCGATCAACAAGAATCTGTGGAGCAGCTCGTACGTGCTCTTCACAGCGGGAATGGCGTGCGTCGCGCTGGCCACCTGCGTGTGGCTGATCGAGGAGCGCCGCAGCACCTGGTGGACGCGGCCGTTCGTGGTGTTCGGAGTGAATCCGATCGTGGCGTTCGCCGGATCAGAGGCAATGGCGCGGCTGATCTATTCCGTGATCGAGGTCCCCTACCAGGGCGACACCGTTCCGGTTCAGACCGCCATCTACCGGTCTCTCTTCGCGTCGTGGCTCCCGCCGGAAGCCGCGTCGCTCGCCTTTGCGGTCGCGTTCGTGGCGCTCTGGTACCTCGTGCTCGACCTGCTCTACCGCAGGCGCCTCATCCTCAAGATCTGAGCTTCTCCAGCACCGGTGCGGCCCGCTCCACGGCGGCTCTGAGGGCCCGGTCGGAAAAGCCGGCGTAGCCGAGCAGGAGCCCGCCGCGCTCGAGCGGTCGGAGCGCATAGCGCGACAGAGGCGGTGCCTCGACGCCCGCGTCCGCGAGGGCCGAGGCCACGCACGCGTCGTCCACCCCCGCAGGCAGCCAGCCAAGCACGTGCATGCCCGCCTCCGCCGGCCCGAGCTCAACCAGGCCGCCGAGGCGTCGGTTGACGGCGTCCTGAAGCGCGTCGCGACGCTCCAGGTACAGCCCGCGCATCCGCCGCACGTGCCGGGCGAAGTGGCCGGCTCCGATGAAGTCCGCCAGCACGGCCTGCTCGAGGCTCGGCGAGTGGCGGTCGGCCGCCGCCCGTGCGGCCCGGAAGGCGTCTTCGGTTCCGGGCGGCGCAATCACGTACCCCAGCCGAAGACCCGGGAAGAGAGTCTTGCTGAACGTCCCGATGTAGACGACGCGGCCATCTTCGTCGAGCCCCTGGAGCGAGGCCAGCGGGCGGCTCGCGTAGCGGTATTCGCTGTCGTAGTCATCCTCGAGCACCCAGGCCCGGGCCTGTCGGGCCCAGCGGAGAAGCTCGAGCCGCCGGGTTGCGCTCAAGGTGACTCCCAGCGGGAACTGGTGCGACGGTGATACGTACGCGAGCCGGGCCTCCGGCGCACGGCGCTCGCCCGCGGCGACGTCGAGCCCGTGCGAGTCCACCGGAACAGAAGCCAGCGTCGCTCCGGCCGCGAGCAGCGCGGCACGCGCGCCGAGATACCCCGGCTCCTCGATCCAGGCGACGTCGCCGGGATCGAGGAGCACCCGGGCGGCGAGGTCGAGCCCCTGCTGCGACCCGCTCACCACCAGCACCTGGTCGGCGGCGCACCGGGCGCCGCGAGCCTGTCTGACGTAGTCGGCAATCGCCTCGCGCAGAGGCAGGTAGCCGGCGGGGTCACCGTAGCCAAGGGACACCCCGGCCGTACGCCACCTCCGGGCCGCCAGTCGCGCCCAGAGGGCCGCGGGGAACGCGTCGAGCCCGGCGATGCCAGGCCGGAACGGGCGCGGCCGGCCGAGCGCGCTGCCCGGAAATCCGCTCCGGGCCAGCGCCCTGCCGCGTTGGGACAGCGCCGCCCCCGCCGGACGTCCGCCGCGGGGAGGGGCAGAGGCCCCGGTCTGGAGCAGAGCGTCGGGGAGCGTGCAGCTCACGAATGTCCCCGCGCGCACATGCCCCTCGACGTAGCCCTCCGCACTCAACTGGTCGAGCGCGAGCGTGACGGTGTTCCGGGAGACGCCGAGGTCGGCGGCCAGCAGGCGAGCCGACGGCAGCCGTGCTGCGGGCGGGAGGCGCCCGGCGACGATCGCCTGGCGGAGTCCGTCGTAGAGCTGCCGTTGCAGCGGGCGCTGGGGGTCGAGCGTGAGCAGGAACGGTGGGGAGGCCGGGCGGCGTGGGCTCACGGGTTGCTCTCGTTTCTGGTACCATGGCTTTGGCGAATTCTGGCTCCTCCAATAGAGCCAACGACTCGCTAACGTAGCTCTGCGCCACCGGGCGCACCAGCCCTTCGAACCGGAGCTCAGACCATGTCGCATGCCGCCGCCTTCCGCACCCCGTCGCCGTCCGCCAGCCCGATTCCCCATCAGGGGGAGCGGAGCCGGCTCCGCGTGCACGCCGAGCGGGCCGTACCCGAAGAGGCGGCCGACATCCTGGCCGCCGGCCTGGTGGCGCAGGTGGGTTTCGCGATCGACGGTCAGCCGTTCGTGATCCCGATGGCGTATCACTTCGACCCTGCCCGGCCGGAGCTCATCTACCTCCACGGCGCGACCCACAGCCGCCTCATGCGGCATCTCGCGACCGGCGCGCCGGTCTGCTTGTCGGTGACCCTGGTGGATGGACTGGTGTACTCGCGGACCGCGCTCTTTCACTCGGTGAACTACCGGAGCGCGGTGTGCTTCGGCCGGCTCGCGCCCGAGCCGTCCCGAGAGGAGCGGAGGGCCCTGCTCCAGGCCATGGTGGCTCGGTATTTCCCGGGCCGGACCGCCGGTGTGGACTACGATCCGATCCCGGACGACCATCTGGACCCGACCGCGTTCGTGGCGCTGCGGCTCGAGGAGTGGAGTGCCAAGGCGCGCCGGGGCGGCCCGAAGGGCCCCCGTGATCAGGACCCCTCCGCACCGGGCACGGCCGGCGTCGTTACGCTCTAGGGTGTCTGGAGGAGGCGCTCCGCCGGTGCCAGCGCTGGAGCGCGTCGCCGAATTCGGCGAGCAGATAGCGATGCGCCTGGAGGGTGTCGTCCAGCCGGTGGCGGACGACGGGGCTGCCTCGGGCGATGTCCGCGGGCGCCTCCTCCAGCAGCTGGCTGAACCGGCGCCAGCGGTCCAGCCGGAGCGACATCGTAGGTATGGGTAGCTCGGCCGCCACCTGATAGTACACCCGCCGGTCCCCAGGCTTGCCAACCCGCTCGAGGATCCCCCGCCGCTCCAGCGACCGCGTCTCCGTGCTGATGCTCGCCTTGCTGGCCGCGAGGTCGCCGGCCAGGCCGTCGAGCGACATCGCGGCGTCGGCCAGCAACAACCGCCCGAAGATGCGGCCTCCGATCCGGCTGAACCCCTCCGTTTCGAAGAACAGCGCGATCCGCTCGATGAGGTCGGCGGTGCTAGCTTGGAGGGTGGCTTCCCGGCGCGACATGGCGCTATCCTAACATGATTCAGTATGTTCAGGCAATACTGAATCTTTCAGGCCGGGCCTCCGTAGGAGCCCGTCGGCCCCCGAACTTCAGGAGATCGGCTCACCCATGGCCCGCTCCCGCGGCCCCCGCCTTCCGTCCGGGGCTGCTCTGTTTCTCTGCCTGGCCGGCTGCGCTCCCGGCCTTCCCGGTCCCGGGGGTGGCTCTCCTGCGGCATCGTCGGCCCCGCACGTTCCCTGGACGCCGCCGGCTCCGAGCGCTGCGCCGGCGGGCCCGGCGCCGACTCCAGCGGAACAAGTCCCGTCCGACCTCGCGGAGCGGCTTCAGCGGCTCACCGCGGGCGACGTAGTCGACCTGGCCCTGAGGAACAACCCGGCGACCCTGCAGGCTTGGGCCAATGCACGCGCGGCGGCCGCCGCGTACGGTGCGTCACGGTCCGCCTACTATCCCGAAGTGGACCTGGGAGCGTCCGTCACCCGGGTGAAGACTGCCGCAACCGGCGGCCGGACCGCCGTCAGCCAAACGACCTACGGGCCGAGCGCCACGCTCACGTGGCTGCTGCTGGACTTCGGCGGGCGCGGGGGTGCCATCGAGGGCGCCCGGCAGGCGCTCCTCTCGGCCGACTGGACCCACAACGCCGCCATCAACGACGTCGTCCTCCAGTCCCTCGTGGCCTTCTACGACTACGTGGCGAGCGGGGCACTGGTGGACGCGCAGCGCGCGTCGGTGAAGGACGCCGAAGAGAACCTGGCGGCGACCGAAGCACGGCGTCAGGTCGGAACCGCGACCATCGCCGACGTGCTCCAGGCCCGCACCGCCCTCTCCCAAGCCCAGCTGGCGCTCGAGACGACGGAGGGTAGCCGGCAGACTGCACGGGGCGCCCTGGCGCTGGCGCTCGGCGTGCCCGCCAACCTTCCATACGACGTGGACAGCGTGACGGCGCCGGTGCCGGTCACCGCCGTCACCGACAGCGTGGATGACCTCATCACCCGGGCGGTGCGCGACCGGCCCGACCTGGCGGCCGCCCGCGCCGACGCTGCGGCCGCGCAGGCGCGGATCCGCCAGCTTCGTGGCGCCCGGTTGCCGTCGATCACCGCCACGGGTGACGGCGGGTTCACGTACATCGCCAATCGGCCCGGCGGGGGCAGCAACTATACCATCGGCCTCGGGCTGTCGGTGCCGCTGTTCAACGGCTTCGGCCGGGAGTACTCGCAGCAGCAGGCGGAGTTCCTGGCGGACGCCGCCCGGGCGCGGGAGCGGAGTTTGGAGCAGCAGGTCACCTATCAGGTGTTCAGCTCGTACTACTCGCTCCAGACGGCCACACGCTCGGTTCAGACGGCCGCCGACCTGATGGCCAGCGCGAGCCAATCCACCGAGGTTGCGCTGGGGCGGTACAAGGCCGGTGTGGGCACGGTGCTCGATCTCCTCGCTGCCCAGAGCGCCCTGGCCACCGCCCGGGCGCAGGTGGTTCAGTCCCGGCTGTCCTGGCAGACGTCGCTGGCCCAGCTGGCGCACGACGCCGGTGCACTGGATCCGAAAGGCCGGGCCGACGTCCGGCTCGCGCCCGACACCCTGATGAACGAGAATCCACCTCGATGAACGCCGGCCGTCGCCTCGCCATTGCCGCCCTCGCCGGACTCGCCGCCTGCGGCAAGCCGGCCCGGAAGGAGCCTCCGCCGGTGCCGGTGCTCACCGCTGCCGCGGAGCGCCGGGCAGTCCCGTTCACGATCGAAGCCAACGGCACCGTGGAGCCGATCGAGACGGTCCTGATCGAGTCGCAGGTAGCCGGCGTGCTTCTCCGGGTCGGGTTCGAGGAAGGTGACGAAGTCCGCCAGGGTCAGGTGTTGTTCGAGATCGACCCGGCACCCTACCGCGCCGCGCTGGAGCAGGCGCAGGGCATGCTTGCCCGGGACGAGGCCCAGCTCGTGGCGGCCAAGGAAGACGTTCGGCGCTTCGACGCGCTGGTGGAGAAGGAGTACGTCACGACGCAGCAAGCGGATCAGGCACGCGCCACGGCGGCCGCGCTGGAGGCCACGGTCCAAGCCGACCGCGCGGCGGCGGAGAGCGCGAAGATCAACCTCCGGAACGCGACGATCCGCTCACCGATCGCGGGCAAGGCGGGCAGCCTGCTGCTCCGCCCGGGCAATCTCGTGCGCACGACCTCCGGGACGCCGCTCGTCACGATCAACCGGCTCCACCCCATCCTGGTCCGCTTCGCGGTTCCCGCGGCGCAGCTGGAGCAGATCCGCCACTATCGCAGCAAGGCTTTGGTGGTGCACGCGAAGCCGACGGGGGGCTCGCTCGTCAGCACGGGGACCCTTTCGTTCATCGACAACGCGGTTGACTCGGCCACGGGGACCCTGCTCCTCAAGGCCAGCTTCGAGAATACGGACGGCGTGCTCTGGCCGGGCCAGTTCGCCCAGGTCGGGCTCGAGCTCTACGTCCAGCCCGACGCGCTGGTGGTGCCCTCCACCGCGGTGGTCGCGGGACAGCAGGGCTCCTATGTATTCGTGGTCAAGCCGGACCGGACCACCGAGGTCCGCGACGTTCGTGTCGCCCGGCCGGCCGGCGACGTCACCGTCCTCGAGGGCGGGGTCGAGCCCGGTGAGCAGGTAGTGACCGAAGGCCAGCTCCGGCTCACGGCCGGAGCGAAAGTGATGATCAAGCCGCCGGCCACACCGGCGGCCGGGACGACGACGAGGGGCACGTGAGCATCGCCGAGCCATTCATCCGACGGCCGGTCATGACCACGCTGGTCATGGCCGGCATCCTGATCTTCGGGGTGCTGGGCTACCGGAAGCTACCGGTGAGCCAGCTCCCCAACGTCGACTACCCGACGATCACGGTGAGCGCCACGCTACCGGGCGCGAGCCCCGAGACGATGGCCTCGGCCGTAGCGACGCCGCTCGAGCAGCAATTCTCCACCGTGGCGGGCATCGACGCGATGACGTCGGTGTCGGCCACCGGCCAGGCATCCATCACCCTCCAGTTCAGCCTCAGCCGCAATATCGACGCCGCTGCCCAGGACGTTCAGGCGGCGATCGCCCAGACGCTCTCGTCGCTGCCGCAGAACATGCTGCCGCCGAGCTACAAGAAGGTGAACCCGGCGGACAGCCCGATCCTGTACTTCGCGCTCACATCCAGCACGCTGCCGCTGCCGCAGGTGGACGAGTACGCGGAGACGTTCCTCGCGCAGCGCATGTCGATGGTGGACGGGGTGGCGCAGGTGCAGGTGTACGGCTCGCAGAAGTACGCGGTCCGGGTACAGGTGAACCCGCAGGAGCTGGCCGCACGAAAGATCGGGCTCGACGACGTGGCGAATGCGGTGGCGGCCGGCAACACCAACCAGCCGACCGGCGTGCTGTGGGGGAAGGACAAGGCGTGGACCATCGAGACCAACGGGCAGCTTCCCAACGCGGCCGCCTTCCGTCCGCTGGTCGTGGCCTGGCGGAATGGCGCGCCGGTACGCCTGCAGGACGTGGGGCAGGTGGTGGATGGCGTGCAGGACAGCCGGGTGGCCGCCTGGTACAACGGCGACCGCGGGATCGTGCTCGCGGTGCAGCGTCAGCCCGGCACCAACACGGTCGCGGTGGCCGACGCGGTACGCCGGCTGGTGAACGACCTCCGAGCCCAGCTTCCGGCGTCGGTGAAGGTGGACATCCTCTTCGACCGGTCGACCTTCATCGACCAGTCGGTCGCGGACGTGAAGTTCACGCTGCTCCTCACCGTGTCGCTCGTGGTGATGGTGATCTTCCTGTTCCTCCGCAACCTCACCGCGACCGTGATCCCCAGCCTGGCGCTCCCGATGTCGCTCGTCGGCACCTTCGCGGTGATGTACCTGCTGGGCTTCAGCCTCGACAATCTCTCGCTGATGGCGCTCACGCTCGCGGTGGGCTTTGTGGTGGACGACGCGATCGTGATGCTCGAGAACATCGTCCGCCACATGGAGATGGGGAAAACCGCCTGGCGGGCGGCCCTCGACGGAGCGCGGGAGATCGGCTTCACGATTCTCTCGATGACGATCTCGCTGGTCGCGGTGTTCATCCCGATCCTGTTCCTGGGCGGGCTGATCGGCCGGCTGTTCCAGGAGTTCGCCGCGACCATCGGGATCGCCATTCTCGTTTCGGGCTTCGTGTCGCTCACGCTTACGCCGATGCTCTGCAGCCGCTACCTCAAGCCGGGATCACACGAGGGCCACGGGCGGTTCTACGAGCTCACCGAGCGCGGCTGGCAGCGGGTCCTGCGCCTGTACGACCGGAGCCTGCACTTCGTGATGCGGCACCGGTTCGCGACGCTCCTGTTCTCGTTCGCCCTGCTGGCCGCCACGCTCTGGCTCGGTGCCATCATTCCCAAGGGCTTCCTGCCCAGCGAGGACCAGGGTCAGCTCATCGGCACCACCGAGGCGATCGAGGGCACCAGCTACGACGCGATCGTGGCGCTGCAGACGAAGGTCGCCGCCATCGTCCAGCAGGACCCGAACGTGGCCGGATTCATGTCCGCGGTGGGGGCGAGCGGGCGGACGCCGACCATCAACCAGGGACGCCTGTTCATCCGGCTCAAGCCGCAGGGGGAGCGGAAGCTCAGCGCGGACGAGGTGGCCCGCGAGCTGGTGCCCAAGCTGAACCAGGTCGTCGGGATCCGCACCTACATCCAGAACCTGCCCGTCATCAGCATCGGCGGAGTCGTAAGCAAGAGTCTCTACCAGTTCCAGCTGCAGGGCACCGATCTCGACGCACTGTACCAGAACGCCGGGCTCCTGCTCAGGAAGCTCACCGCCATCCCGTTGCTCACCGACGTGACCAGCGACCTCCTGATCAAGAACCCCCAGGCCCGGATCGAGGTGGATCGGGACCGGGCGGCGTCGCTCGGGATCACGGCGGATCAGGTCGAGACGGCCCTGTACAACGCGTACGGGTCGCGGCAGATCTCGACCATCTACACGCCGACGAACCAATACTGGGTGATCCTCGAGGTCATGCCCGAGTACCAGCGGGACCTCCCGGCGCTGGATCAGCTGTACATACGGTCGGCAAGCAGTGCGCTCGTCCCGCTCTCGGCGGTGGCCCACTTCTCCACCGACGTCGGGCCGCTCAGCGTGAGCCACGCAGGCCAGCTGCCTGCCGTGACGCTGTCGTTCAACCTCGCGCCGGGCGTCTCCCTCAGCGAGGCGGTGACCTCCGTACAGCGCGCGGCGGACGAAACCCTGCCGGCGACCATTACCACCTCGTTTGCGGGCACGGCCCAGGCATTCCAGGACGCCCAGCGCGGGCTCCTCGGCCTGCTCTTCGTCGCGATCCTCGTGATCTACCTGGTGCTCGGCATCCTCTACGAGAGCTTCGTGCACCCGCTCACGATCCTCTCGGGGCTGCCGTCGGCGGGCTTCGGTGCGCTGCTGACGCTGCTCCTGTTCGGCTACGATCTCAACGTCTACGCGTTCGTCGGTCTCATTCTGCTCGTCGGCATCGTGAAGAAGAACGCGATCATGATGGTGGACTTCGCGGTCGAAGCCGAGCGCCGGGACCACAAGTCGGCAGAAGTGGCGATCGTCGAGGCATGCCTGGTCCGGTTCCGACCCATCATGATGACGACCATGGCCGCGCTCCTCGGCACCCTGCCGATCGCCCTCGGCGCGGGCGCCGGCGCCGAGTCCCGCCGCCCGCTCGGCGTGGCCGTCGTCGGCGGGCTCGCCTTCTCGCAGCTGGTGACGCTCTACCTGACGCCGGTGATCTACACCTACTTCGACCACCTGCAGACGCGCTTCGGGCGGGGGCGGGCCCGGCCGGCCCACGTTGACGAGACGGATGCCCCTGTGCCCGTGGGGGCCGGGGTCAACGGCGACTAGTGAGCGGCACCGGCCCCACCGTCACGTCCACCGCAGCCCAGCCACCCTCCGGCCCAGCGTAGCGCAAATCGTAAAATCGGACGACCGGCGGATCGGTGGAGCGCACCACGGCCGCCGGAAAGCGGGACCAGCCGAGAAACGCGGTGCCTGCAGATGATGCGGCCGCGGCCACCGTCTGGGGCGTGTCGAGTCCTCGCGGAACCAGCGCGGAGTCGAGGCTCAGGTGGGGCGAGCCTAGCCACCGGAAGGAGCCGCGCCGGTAGCCGCCCCGGGTCGTGAGGATCACCGATCGCACGAGCGGATCCAGCGGCACCGGCGCCACCATCACCTCTCCAATCGGGGTGACGCCGGCAGCGGCGGCCTCCGATCGCACGATCCCCCGCCCGATGAGTCCCGAAAGCGCCATCACGACTGCATACCCCCCGGCGACCGCCAGAGCTGCCCGCGCCGGCCGCTCGGCCTCGCTCACGCTCGCGCCCCGGCCGCGCCGCCAAACTGCAGCGCCCGCCCCGATGCCGAAGAGGAGCCAGAGCAGCGGATCAACAATGAAGAGCGCATCTCCGTGGAACCATTGCCCCGAGAACGGCATGAGAAGCCGCACTCCGTAGGTGTTCAGGAGATCGAGCAGCGGGTGTGAGAGGACGGCCACAAGGGCGACGGTCAGCAGCGCGCGGAAATCCGCGCGGACCGCGGGATTGCGCCGGACCAACCGGTCCCACCCGAGCATCAGCGCCGCCAGCAGCACCGGCAGGAGTACCATCGCGAGCACGCCGTGGGTCCAGCCCCGCCGGAAGGTGAGCGCGAACAGGGGGTTACGCAGATACGCGAGAGCGTCGAGGTCGGGCAGGTTCGCGCCGATCAGGAGGGTGGGCACGGCGAGCGGCGTGCGGCGCCGCAAGCCGGCCTCCGCGAGCGCGGCACCGGCCAGGGTGTGGCAGAGGTTGTCCATGGCCAGGAAGCTACGCCGGGTCTTGCGGGTCGGCCACCTACTTGCTATCGTTACATCCGGATTAACGGATTGACTACGTGGCCGACGTCACCATTCTGGACCGCCTGAGCGCGCTGGCCGACTCCACCCGGAGCCGGCTCCTGCTGGTGCTCGACCGGCACGAGCTCACCGTTTCCGAGCTGTGCCGGGTCCTTCAACTACCGCAGTCAACGGTGAGCCGGCACCTCAAGATCCTGAGCGACGACGAGTGGGTCGTCGCGCGGGCCGACGGCACCAGCCGGCGCTACACCGCCGCGCCAGCGCTCGATCCGGGCGCCAAGCGCCTCTGGCAGCTGGTACGTGGGCAAGTGTCCGAAGACGTCACCGCCGAGCAGGATGCGGAGCGGCTGAGGAGCGTCCTGGCCGAGCGGCGCACACGGTCAGAGGAGTTCTTCTCCACCTCCGCGGGCCAGTGGGACACGCTCCGGACGGAGCTGTTCGGCCAGCGGGCCGAGCTCACGGCACTCCCCGGGCTGCTCGACGACGACTGGGTGGTGGGAGACCTGGGCTGCGGCACGGGCCAGCTCGCCGCGACGCTGGCGCCCTGCGTCGGGCGGGTCATTGCCGTAGACCAGTCCCGGGCGATGCTCGCGGCGGCGCGAGCGCGTCTCCCCGGACTCCCCAACGTCGAGCTGCGCCAGGGCGATCTCGAGGCGCTGCCGATCGCCGATGCCGACCTGGACGCAGCCGTGATGTCGCTGGTGCTGCACTATGTGCCGGAGCCGCTGGCGGCGCTGCGCGAGGTCCGGCGCGTGCTCAAGCCGGGCGGGCGCCTGCTGGTGGTGGACATGACGCCCCACGCGCGCGACGAATATCGCCAGACGATGGGGCACCTGTGGCAGGGGTTTTCGAGCGAGCAGATGAACGGCTGGCTGGCGGAGGGGGGCCTCGAGCCTTCCCGCTACCGGGTCCTGCCGGCGGATCCGCGGGCCATGGGCCCGGCGCTCTTCAGCCTCACGGCCCGGCGTCCCGAGACCCCCGGAAGGGGGCGGAATGAGAACGGTCGAAACGGCGTGCCCCGACGTCGTTCGTGAGTGGGGGTTCTACCGCTCGCTGTGCGCGGCGGCCCACAAATTCCAGTAGTCGAACGAGCAACTCGCAACGAGGATTCAACGCATGGCCATCGCAGTCTCGACGGAAAAGCGCGCGAGCAAGGAGCGCCTCCCGTTCAAGGTGAAGGACCTGGGCCTCGCCGAATGGGGCCGCAAGGAGATCCGGCTCGCGGAGCACGAGATGCCCGGCCTCATGGCGCTCCGCGCGGAGTATCGGGGCAAGCGGCCGCTCGCCGGCGCCAGGATCATGGGCTCGCTGCACATGACCGTGCAGACGGCCGTGCTGATCGAAACGCTGGTGGATCTTGGCGCGGACGTCCGCTGGGTCTCGTGCAACATCTTCTCCACGCAGGACCACGCCGCGGCCGCGGTCGCGGTGGGGCCCGACGGCACGCCTGACCGCCCGAAGGGCATTGCGGTGTTCGCCTGGAAGGGCGAGACGCTCGAGGAATACTGGTGGTGCACCGACCAGGCCCTGATGTGGCCGGACGGCGCCGGCCCGAACCTGCTGCTCGACGACGGCGGCGACGCGACGCTGCTGGTGCACCGGGGCGCCGACTACGAGGCCGAGGGCCGGGTTCCCGATTTCGATGCGGCCAACGATCCGGAAGAGTGGGGCGTGATCCTCGGTCTGCTCCGGCAGGAGCAGCTGCTGCACCCGGGTCGCTGGACCAAGGTCGCCGCCCACATCCGCGGCGTGTCCGAGGAAACGACCACCGGTGTACACCGGCTGTACGAAATGATGCAGGCGGGGACGCTCCGGTTCCCCGCCATCAACGTCAACGACGCGGTCACCAAGTCGAAGTTCGACAACCTCTACGGCTGCCGGCACTCGATCGTGGACGGGCTCAACCGCGCCACCGACGTGATGCTCGCAGGCAAAGCCGTTGTGGTCTGCGGGTACGGCGATGTGGGCAAGGGCTGCGCTCAGGCTCTCAAGGGCCAGGGTGCCCGGGTGATCATCACCGAGATCGACCCGATCTGCGCGCTCCAGGCCGCGCTCGAGGGCTACCAGGTCACGACGCTCGACGACGTGGTCGAAACGGCTGACGTGTTCATCACGGCCACGGGCAACAAGAGCATCGTCACGGTCGAGCACATGGGCCGGATGAAGGACAAGGCGATCGTCGGCAACATCGGCCACTTCGACAACGAGATCGACATGGCCGGGCTCAAGAAGGCGGGGGTCAAGCGGGTGAACATCAAGCCGCAGTACGACGAGTTCGTTTTCCCCGACGGCCATTCGATCCTGATCCTCGCCGAAGGACGGCTGCTCAACCTCGGCTGCGCCACCGGTCACCCGAGCTTCGTCATGTCAGCGAGCTTCTCAAACCAGGTGATGGCGCAGATCGAGCTGCACGCCGACGCGCACAAGTACGAGCGCAAGGTCTACACGCTCCCCAAGCACCTCGACGAGAAGGTGGCGCGGCTCCACCTCGACAAGCTCGGCGTCAAGCTCACCCGCCTCTCGCCGGAGCAGGCCGCGTACATCGGGGTGCCGGCGGACGGGCCCTACAAGCCGGACCATTACCGGTACTAGGCAGCAAACGGTACACGGTGGTGTTCCCCTCCCCGGTCCATGTCGTTAGTGTGGGGGTGGAGAGCCGGGCGCCGCCGCAGGCAGCGCCAATCGAACCTGACTACGGTGCCGCCGGTCCGGCGGGAGGCCATATGGGTGCAAAGAGCGAGGCAGACGAGGGGATCCCCGGCGCGAGCGGGACGCGTAGCGCGGTGACGGCGGTGGGGCTGGTCCTGGCGGCGGCTGCCGCGGGTGTCGCGGTGGGACTGCTGATCGCCCCGGACTCGGGCGAGAAGACCCGGGCGAGGCTCCGCCGTTCAGTGCGCTCCGGCTGGGACGACTTCAGCGACAACCTCGGCCGCGGGGTCAAGACGCTGCGTCACGAGGGGGACGGCATGATGCGCCGCATCGAAGACCGCCTGGGCGACATCGAGGAGCGACTCGAATCGGCCAAGGACGCGGCGGTGGATGCGGTGGAAGAGCCGCTCGCGCGGCTCCGGGGCGAGCGCCGGGGCAATCCGCTGCTCGGGCTGATCGCGGGGGCCGCCATCAGCTGGTTCCTCACCAGCGAGCGCACCGCCGATGTGCGGGCCGAAGTCCGGGACGCCGCGCGGAAGGCTAAACGGCGGGCGGCCGACGAGTGGGACCGGTTCCAGGAGCGTGGCGGCTTCTCGCGGCGGAGCGGTTCGCCTGCGAACGGAGCGCCCGAGCCCGCGGAGCCGGTCTGACCGAGCCGACGGGCCTCCCGCTAGAACAGGAAGCCCGCCCGCAGATAGAACCCTGTCCGCCCCTCGCTCCGAGCCACCACCGCACTCACGGTGTTGCTCGGGGCGAGGGGCGCGAACCATAGGCCGCCGCCGAAGCCGTGGTGCCACGTGTCGGACGACTCGCCCGCGAGCCAGACGCGTCCGACATCCGCCGTTCCCAAGAGCCCCCAGGTCCCCGGCAGCACGATGTAGTAGCGCCCCATGTCGAGCCGCAGCTCCGCGTTGCCCCAGGCCGCCGCGTCGCCGATGTACCGGTGGTCCCGGAGACCCCGGACGGTCGTTGATCCGCCAACGAAGGCCGCTTCGAAGAAGGGGTAGTTACCCCACACCTTCCTGCCACCAGCGCGGAGTGCGAGCGTCGGCCGAAGAGGGATCTTCGCCGTGAGGTACGTGGCCGCCTCGCCGTGCGCTTCCCCGAAGGTCGATTGCACGTCCCACACCGCCGGATACACGCTCCCGGCCAGGATCACCCGCACCCCAGTCGTCGGGGCAGCTCCGTGGTCCCGGGTGTCGAGCTCGAGGCCGGCCTGGCCGCCCACCATACCGAAGTGCGCCGAGCCATATGGCTGCACCACGGCGACGAACGTCGGGCGGGTGAGATCGGTCGTCACGTACTTGACCGTGGGACCGATCCGGAACGTCAGGTTGCGCGCCAGGCCTTGCGCCAGGCCGATCGAGAACGCGTACTGCTGCTGAAACACCTTGTAGAAGCTGTCCGCCGCGGTGATCGGCGACTCGTTGCCGAATCCGAAGAACCGGAGGACGTCTATTCCCGAGGCGCGCGCGTCTACGTAGATCCGCGTAGTCGAGTTCTGGAACCGGAAGTCGCCCAGCAGCTCGGCGCGGAACGCGTTGGCTCCGGTGGCGTAGCCCGCCCGCAGGGTCACCTTCGATGCATAGGGGTTCTGGCGGAAGCCAAACGTGTAGAGGCTCGGATTGATCCCCCCGAAGAGCCCGATGTCCGACCCGTAGTTGATCCAGGGCCAGATGGACCACAGGTGGCCCCAATCGCGAGGGGCCGGGGGCACCCGGCTGGTGGAGTCCGGTGGACTGTACCGCCGCCGGTCGAGTGAAGGCCGGTGCGTTCCCTCGACCCTCGTCCCCGGTGTGGTGTCGTACACCTTCGTGACCCCGCCCGACGCCATGTCCACCACGACCTTGGGCGAGCCGCCGTCCCCGGTTTCGGCGCCAATCACCCGCAGGGTGGGGCCGCCGCCCGCGCCCGCGACCATCACGGTGTCCTTGCCCCCGCCCAGAAACAGCCTGACCTCCTTCGTCTCGGCCGAGCTGAACCGGCGGTGGAAGAACTCGTCAGGCGGCTCGTCGTTCTCGGCCTTCCGACGAATGGCGAGGTCCAGTACGCCGTCGGCGGTGCGCGTGGCGGTGACGACCTCCCCCTTGTCGGTCGCGTGCACGTCCACCTGCCCGGCGAGCAGCCGGTAGAATTTCCCCGCCTCCTCCGTCAGGTGATCGCGCCGGTGCTGGAGCGCGGTGGCCAGCCTGGCGCCGTCCTTGGCGTACAGCTCGGGCGGGAGCCGGCGCACGGCATCCTCGATCACCGGATCGGTGAGTCGGGTCTCCAGATCGTGCGCGACCGAGTCCCAGATCGGCCGCTCCAGCCCCACAAGGAGCCGCCGATCGACGAGCCGCGCGTTCCAGGTGATGCCGAGAGTTGAGGGGTAGTTGGGACCGAAATTCACCAACTGCGGGTAGCTCGAGCGGGCCAGTGCCAGGAGGAAGCCGTCATACCGAACAAACGCTTGATCACGGTCGTAGGGGACGGGCTCCCAGGGTGCGCGCTTCCCTTCTCCCACTTTGATCCAGCGCCACTGACCTTCGTGCCGGTCCCAGTCGCCGAGAAAGAGGTCCATCAGGCGAGCCTTGAGGAAGGCCAGAGTGTCGATCCGCTCGGTGGGGCTCTTGTCGAGCTTGTCGAACAGCTCCCCGGTGTCCGCGACCTTCCGGGCACTGTCGAACCCGGGGCTGTCGTCGGACACCTCGGTCGGCCGCTCTTCGAGTGTGCCGAGGGTCCCGGCGAAGACCGATCGGTGCTCGCCCAGGACCGGGTCGTCGGGCATAACGAAGAGCCGCGGGGGCGCGGACCGGACGCCGACCGCGTCCAGGAGCGGCGGGACCACGAGGGCACCGGCGGGGTGGGAGGCGCTGATCTGGTCCTGGAAGATCCGGTCCACCAGCGACTCGCGCAGCTCGGCCGGCAGGAGGGGCGACGGATCCTTGTCCACCGAGCGGAAGGCCCACTTCCGGCCGTCGCGACTATCGAGCCGCAGTGTCTTGGTCTGCTTGCCGCCCCCGCGCCGGGTGGGCGTGAGCCCGCCGGCGAACGTCGCGAGGTCGAGCACCTCGACCCGGATGGGGGTTACCCAGAGATCGCGATAGTGCGCGCCGAACAGTGCGCGATGCAAGCCGCTCGCGCGATAGTGCGCACCCGGCGCGATCGTCACGAACCCGCCCGGCCGGAGGGAGTCGGCCGATTGGGCCGCAACCGGCATGGCCGCCGTCATCAAGCCGGCGATCAGCGCGAACCCACGACTCTGCATGACGGCCTCCCCGCTCACTCGAGCCAGAGGGAGAACCGCTCGCGCGAGCGGCCCTCCCGGTCCACAGCGATCACGCCGAGGCGCGCCCGTCCGTCGGCGAGGAACTCGATACGCATGAAGCCGGCGTCTCCGGAGCCGAACCGCATGGACGTCCGCTGGAACGCCGGACCCTCGTGCCCATAGATGCCGGCCCCGCTCACCAGCAGCCAACGGGCGCTGGTCCCGTCGAGCACCTCGAGATTGTGCTCGTGACCGCTGGCCCACACCAGGGGCCGATGATCCCGCATCGCTGCTTCGAACATGGCGACCATCCGCCGGTTGGTCGAGTTCGACTGATCCTGATCCGATACCCCGTTCTGCCGTGCCAGCGGGTAGATCGACCCCAATCCGGGGAGCGGGACCCAGAGCCACCGTTTGACCGCCCGCAGCGGAAACACATGGTCCTCTATCCCGAAAAACCCGCCGTGCTCTCCGGCCGAAATGAGCGGATGGTGCGCCGCGACGATCACGGCCCGGCCGCCAGCGCTTTCCAGGTCGGCGTGGAGCGAGTCAGCCACCGCGCGCTCGTCGCCGGCGCGGCACCCGGAGCCCGGGCCGACCGGCTTCGGGCCGCCGTGGAGCCACCACTGCGTGTCCAGCAGAATCAGGCGGACCCGGGAGCTGACGTCCACCACGGCGGGGCCCGGACACCCGTCCGCCGGCAGCAGCGTGAGGTCGGGCGTCCCCCGGCCGGCGATCCACTGACCCTGGCGCCGGATGGCGTTCCAGCCATCGGGGCCGTGCTTGGCCCAGTCGTGGTTGCCCGGAACGAAGATACCGCGCGCACCGCCGGCCGCGACCACGTCCATCTGTGCGTTGATCCGGCGCTCCATTTCCGCCCGGTCCAGCGCAGCCGAGTCGGGCAGGCCGCGCGGGTAGACGTTGTCGCCGAGGAACACAACGACGCGGTCGCCCGAGGCGTTCCCGAGCGCGTCGGCCAGCGCGTGCAGCACGGGCTCGCCGGTGGGAGCGGGGGCGCCCGCGTCACCGATGAGAAAGACCGTGGTCGCGACCCGGGCGGACACCGGGCCCGGGGCGGGAGCCGCGACCGGGCGCGCCCCAGCGCACGCAGCCACGAGGCCGGCGCAGACGATCCAGAGTCTCATCTGAAGACGCGCTGGTAGACCTGGCGGTGGATGCGGGCGATGGCGGCGGTAAACTCGGGGTCGTCGAGGACGCGGTCGAACAGGCCGGAGTCGAGCGCGCGGAACTCGAGCCCGGTCGGCGCCACGGCGTGGGCGCGGTCCACCCAGTCCGCCGCGCGACGCGCGTCGTCGAGCCGTGCGTAGTACGCGCCGATGAGGCCGACCTGAAAGACCCTGGCGTAGCCGCCGGCCTGATAGGCCGTGCTCGCCGAGTCGATCAGGCGGGCGGCTTCCCCACCGCGGCCACCCGCCTGAAGGCAGATGGCCCGAATCTCGGGAAACCCGGTGAGATCGAGGGCCAGGCAGCCCTCGGGACGACCCTGCCCGAGGAGGGCAACGGCCTCGATCGCGTTGCCGCCGACGAACGTGGATTCCAGGCTCAGGGCGCGGCGGCTCTCCCTGACCGCGATGTCGTAGCGCCGGGCGCCCAGGGCCGTGAACGCGAGATTACCGTGCATGCTGGCCGAGAGCGGGTCGAGCTGGACCGCGGTCTCGATCTGTGCCACCGCTTCCGGATAGTGGCCGGTCCGCGCGAGGCCGAGTCCGTAGGCGACGTGCGCCTGGGCGGAATTGGGCTGCAGCGCGAGCGCCCGGGCGAGGTCGTCCCGCACCGCCTCGTCCGGTGCCCACGCCATGATCCGGACCATCGCTCGCGCGATGTAGCCCGCCGCCAGCCCCGAGTCGAGCTCGACGGCGCGGTTCGCCAGGGCGGAGGCTCGCACGAAGGTCGGGTAGGGATCCCGGCCGCCGCGGTAGCCCAGGGTGACCCAGCTGCGGAGCACATCGGACAGGGCGGCGTACGCCGGGGCGTAGGCCGAGTCGAGGCGGATGGCGTCCTCGAAGGCGGTGATAGCGTGATCGAGACCATCGGGACTGGTGCGTCCGACCCAGAAGCTGCCGCGGAGGTAGGCCTCGTAGGCGGCGCTGCTCTCCTCTCGAGCCGGCGGCGGATCCGCCTGGATCCCCGGGACCGCCATCGCGAGCGCTCCAGCCACCTTGCTCGCGATCTCCTGGCGCAGCGCTATCACGTCCTTGAGGCTTCGGTCGTACGACTCGGCCCAGAGGTGCGCATCGGTCTTGGCGTCGATGAGCTGGAGGGTGATGCGGATCCGGTCGGCGGACCGCTGGACCGAGCCCTCCAACACGTGGCGCACGCCCAACGTCTCCGCGATCTGCGGGACCGTGAGGCCCTTCCGGGCAAGCGCCACCACCGACGTCCGCGAGATTACCTTGAGCCCGCGGATCCCGGCCAGCTGGGCGATGATCTCCTCGGTGACGCCCTCGCTCAGGAAGACCGACTGGCTGTCGGCGCCGTAGCTCACGAGCGGCATCACCGCGATGGACGCCCGGTAGGCGGGCGACGGGTCGGCGGTCCGGGCGGCTTTGGGCGCGCCGGCTGGGGCGCGCGCGTGATCCCCCGACCATCTCCACGGCAACAGCGTGGAGGCCGCGAGGGCCACCGCCGCCAACGCAGCGGACCCGAGCAACACGGCTCCAGTGCGGTCGCCGCGGGAAGCGCGTGGCTCGCCGAGGGCTCGCCGCACGCCGCTCGCGGCTGCGCGCGCGTGGGCATCCGGCGGCGTGGCCTGCGCCGCTACGGCGCTGGACGCGATGACTTGGAGATCCGTGCCGAATTCGTTCGCGGTCTGGTAGCGGTCGTTCGGGCCCTTGGCAATCGCCCGCTGCGTCGCCGCCGTAAGCTCGGACGGCAGGTCAGGCCGAAGCTCGGCGAGGGAAGGCGGCGGTGTCGTGACGTGCTGCTGCATCACGGCCCGGGCGGAGCGGCCGATGAAGGGAGGGCGCCCCGCCAGCATCTCGAACAGCACACAGCCGAGCGAGTAGACGTCGCTCCGGCCGTCCACGTCGGGCCGGCCCTCGGCCTGCTCGGGGCTCATGTAGGCAGGCGTGCCGATCGGGAGCCCGGTCATGGTGAGCGCCTTGGCATCGCTGTCGGCGCAGGTCTCGAGGGCCCGGGCGATGCCGAAGTCGGCCACCCAGGCGTGGCCGTCGGAAAGCAGGATGTTCTCGGGCTTGATGTCCCGGTGGATGACGCCGCGCCCGTGGGCATACGTGAGCGCGTCGGCCACTTCGCGCGCGATCCAGACCGCCCCGGTCATTGAAAGCGGGGGCTCGTGCTGGAGCCGCTCCCGCAGCGACTCGCCCTCGATGTGGGGCATGACGTAGTAGACCAGTCCGCCGTCCTGGCCGGACTCGATGAGCGAGAGGATGTGGGGGTGGTTGAGCCGGGCGGTGATCGAAATCTCGCGGAGGAAGCGCTCGACCCCGATCGAGCTCGTAAGCGTGGGGTCGAGCAGCTTGATGGCAACGTCGCGACCGAGGCGGACGTCCTGGGCCAGGAAGACCGTCGCCATCCCCCCCTGGCCCAGCTCTCGCACGATCGTGTAGCGCCCGGTGAGGATCGCCTGCAGTCTGCGCAGGAGCGCCGCCGTGGTGTCCGGCATCGTCATTCCTTGCGCCTAAGTCAGCTCCACCCGCTCGGCGGCCGGGCCGAGCCGGTCACGGAGCTGCGCCGCGAGGGCGGAGGCCGGGATCTTCCGGCGGAGCCGCAATTTGTATTCAACCCCGCGAGCGCCGTTCTCCCCGGTGACTACGCCCCCAAACCGCCAGGCCTTTGCCTGCGAGGCCAGGATCAGCTCCGCCGCCGGCCGCAGCGCTTCGGGGTCGGGGCCGAACATCCGGAGAACGGCATCCAGCGGCTTTTCATTCCCGCCATCGGGTTCCTTCCCGCGCAGCCGCCGGGCTCGCTCGGTCAGCGCGTCCAGCTGCTCGGGCGAGAGCGACTGGAGCACTTCACGCTCCATGACCGACATGAACATGCCGGTCCGGTTCGCCGCCGCGGCCTGGCGTGCCCGCTGCAGCCGGGCCCGGGCCCGGGCGCCCTCCAGTGCGGCCGGGTTCCGCCCGAAGTCGGTCCAGGCGAGGATGATGATGATCACGTTGAAGATCATCGAGACCGCCAGCGCGACGGTGATGATCTGCACGCCGGCGGCGAGCCCGATCACCATGGCGAGGAAGACGTACACCATGTCCTTGCTGTCGCGTAGCCGAGCGCGAAAATTCATCGCTGCCACGATGCCCGCCAGGCTGAACGCGAGGGCGAGGCTGTTCTTGACCAGGATCACCACGCCGGCCACCACGGCGGGTAGGATCACGAGCGTCTGCACGATAGACTGCTGGTACCCCCGCTTCTGACGGGTCATCGTGTAGATCCATGCCACCGGCAGCATGAGGAGCGTGGATCCGACCATCGCGAGCCCGGCCGCGAGGGCGGGCGCGAGCGGGACCGCTCCGGATGCCGACGAGGTCGCTGATTCGGCCGGCTGAGTCAGGGCGGTCAGATCCCCGTGCTTCGGGATACGGGCCAGCTCGTCCATCCGCTCGGCCGTGAAGAGATGGCTCAGCTGGTCCGGAAAGAGCCGGACCAGGAGCATGGTGCCGCTGATCAGGAGGACGTAGTACGCGACGACCCGCACAAGCGGCATTTCGCTGACCCGCTCGAACGCGGACTCGCGCGCCGGGTTGGACATAGGCCGGTCTCCGGATGGTGCAAGGTGCGATGGAGAGTCAACTTAGATGTTACGTGAGCGAGGTGGGCAGAACAAGGTTAGCTTAGGCTCTCTCCCGGCCGCCGGAGTGCCTCGTGTCGTCCAAGCCTGCCCCCGCCACGCCCGGCGTGGTGTTCTACTGGCTCGGCCTCGCCGTCCTGCTGATCGTCGTGGCGACGATCGTCTGGAACGTCTTCACCTCCCCGGCCTCGCTGGGCATATAGCCTCGGGGGCCGCCGCGCGACCCTAGAGGTGGAACTCGACGAGATCCTCGGCGGGGCGCTCGCGCCGCTCGTGCTCGCGATGGGTGATCATCGAGTTCGGGGCCACGCTGTGGGTGAGCCAGACGTTGCCGCCGATGACGCTGTCGTCCCCCACGACGGTATCCCCGCCCAGGATCGTCGCGTTCGCATAGATCACCACATTGTTGCCGATGGTCGGGTGGCGCTTCGTCTGGGACAGCGTCTTCCGGACCGACGCGGCGCCCAGTGTCACGCCCTGGTAGAGCTTCACCCGGTCACCGAGCACCGCGGTCTCCCCGATGACGATGCCGGTCCCGTGGTCGATCGCGAACCGGGCGCCGATCTGCGCCGCCGGATGGATGTCGATCCCCGTCTCGCGGTGGCCGAATTCGGTCAGGAGGCGGGGGAAGAGGGGTGCCCCAAGGACGTGGAGCGCGTGGGCGGGCCGGTAGAGGGCAATGGCGAAGAAGCCGGGGTAGGCGAGGATGACCTCGTCCCGGCTGGTCGCGGCAGGATCGCCCTGGTAGATGGCGTCGGCGTCGGCCAGGAGGGCGTCGTAGATGCCGGGCAGCTCGGAGAAGAACCGGTCCACGCCGGCCGGGTCGGTCTGGGCCGAGGCCAGGAGCTGGCGGAGCCGGGGCTCCTCGGCGGCGAGGTCGGCGGGCGACGCGTGGCGCGAGCGGGCGAAGTGGGGGAAGAGAAACTCGAGCAGTCCCCGGCCGAACGCTTCCGCCAGCTCGCGCAGCTCGAACGGCAGCGGATAGGCTGCGCGCGCGCCGGCGAGACGCTCATGGAAGGTGGCCAAAGCGGGGTCCCGAGTCGGTGTTACGGCCAAAGCTAACCTCGCTTGACAGCCCCGCAGCCGATCTGCACCTTGGGCCCTGTCGTTCTGCACGCCCTCACGCCCGCAACCCGGAGAGCCCGATGTCCAGCCCGGTCCCGAGTCCTAGCAACACCCCCAGCACCAGCGGGGGCCTCACCCCGAATCTCGCGGGCGCACTCTCCTACCTGTTGGGCCCCGTCACGGGCATCATATTTCTGGTTCTCGAGCGGACCAACAACTTCGTGCGCTTTCACGCCATGCAGTCCACCGTGCTCGGCGTCGCATGGATCATCTTCAGCATCGCGCTGTCGGTGCTGAGCGGCATCGTTCCGGTGATCGGATGGATCTTCGGACTCCTCATCTCGATCGTGCTCGGGCTGGGCGGCTTCATCCTGTGGCTGCTGCTCATGTGGAACGCCTACCAGGGCAAGGAATGGGAGCTGCCCGTGGTCGGTCCGTTCGCGCGGAAGCAGCTCAGCGGCGGCGGCGCCTGACCTCAGGGGCGGAGCCCCGCTGCCGGACCCCTGCCCCGCGCGGCCAGACCTGGCCTGAGCGGTCGATGTCGGGCAGCGCGTGGTCGGGGTCCAGCTCCACCTTGGTCACCTTGGGCTGGGCCGGCACCCGAAGCGTGTAGCGGCGCTCACCGCTGAACCACACGCTCACCGGCACCTGCACTCGCTCCACCGCCCCGCCCTCGCGGGTGATGGCGAGCGGCACCGGCATGATGATCTTGCCCCGGTTCTCGAGCACAATCGCCACCGAGTCCCCCTCGACCCGGACCGTGTCCAACGCCTGGTCCAGCTTCCAGGTCTCGTAGAACCACTCCTTCCAGAACCACGAGAGGTCCTGGCCGGTCACGTCGTTGAACGTGTTCCAGAAGTCCCACGGCGTCGGGTGCTTGCCCAGCCAGCGCTGGCCGTATTCCCGGAACGCCTTCTCGAAGGTCTCCCGCCCGAGAATCGTGCGCAGCGCCACGAGCACGGTTGCCGGCTTCCAGTACGCCGCGACGCCGTACGCCGCGTCGTTGCTGATCTTGTCGGCGGGCTTCATGATCTCCTCCTCGTAGCCCGCCGCGGTCCCGCGCAAATAGTAGTCCCGGTTACGTGCTTCGTCGTCGAACCCCTTGAAGAAGTCCGCCATCGCCTGGGACTGGTCGTACTGGGTGAAGCCCTCGTCCATCCATGCGTAGCGCTTCTCGTCCGAGCCCACCATCATGGGGAACCACATGTGCCCGATCTCGTGGCTCACCACCTCGTACATCGTCAGGCTGTCGTAGGTCCCGCCGATGCACGTCATCATCGGGTACTCCATGCCGCCGCAGCCGTCGGGTCCGTCCACCGGCGTCATGTGCGGGTAGGGATAGGACCAGAGCTTCCGGGAGAAGAACTCGACGGCATGGCGGCCGTAGCGCGTAGCCTCGTCCCAGTAGGAGCGCACACCCTCGGGCCGGTACAAGGCGAACACCAGCGAGGAGGATACCCGCCCGTTCGCGCTGTCGGTGACCGCCCGGGTTGCGTCCCACAGGTAGCGGGGCGAGGTGCCCCACACGAAATCGCGGACATTCCGCGCGGTCCAGTGCCAGGTGAGCTTGCCGTCGGTACCACGCTGGGTGACGGCGCTGTCCGCTTTGTCCTTCTCCGTCACGACGTGAACGATCCCCGTGGCCGAGCGCGCCGAATCGAGGCGCGCCCGCGTCTGCGGCGACAGCACCTCGGTCGGGTTCTCCAGCTCACCGGTGGCGTCCAGCACCCAGCCAGCCGGCACGGTGAGTCTCACGTCATAGTCGGCGTAGCCCATGTAGAACTCGCCCCGTCCCAGGTACTGGTCCATCTGCCAGCCGTTGAAGTCGTCGTACACCACCATCTGCGGGTACCAGTACGAGATGAACCAGACCTCACCGTCCTGTCCCCCGCGCGGCGCCGTCTCCGACTGGATCCGGAACTGCCAGTCGAAGTCCATCACCAGCGAGTCGCGGGGCGCGAGCGCGGTCGGCAGGCGAATCTCCATGACGGTCCCGTTCACCGTGTACCCCGGCTCTCCCTGCTTCGCCAACTCGCTCAGCGCCTTGCCCCCGACGACGACCTTATCGAAGTCGATCCCGCCGAGCTTCGGCGTCTGCTGGTTCCGCTTGGCGTCGGCGCGGAAGAGGTTCTGGTAGGCCTGGACGTAGACGACGGGAAGCGTGTCGGGCGAGCGGTTGTAGTAGACGACCCGCCCTCGGCCGGTGATGCGCTTGAGGACCGGATTCAGCTCGGCCTGGAGCCGGTAGGTCGCGTACTGCTGCCAGTAGTTGGGGCCGGGGACGCCCGTCGTGGTACGTGTTCCCCGCGCGACCGCCCTGCTGAACGCCTCCGGAATCTCCAGCCGGAAGGCGGGCGGGATGGCGGTCGTGGCCGGCTGGGGCGCCGCGCGTACGGGCGAGGGACCGGGAGCGGTCGCGGGAGCGCTCGCGCTACAGGCTGCAACGATCGCGACTGCCCACGGCAGGAGGACGGGCTTCAGGGTATTGGGCATAGGCAGGGAACAGTAAACGGTGGGCGCTGAACGTTGAACGGGGCCCCGATCACTACGGAGCCCCGGCCCACTGCGTTCCGCCCGCTGCCTACCGGGCGCCGGCTCGAGCCAAACCGTCGTGGAACGCCGCCGCCGAGGGAGGGCGCTCTCCAGGCTCCGCGGCGAGCGCGGCCGTGATCACCTCCGCCAGCGGTCCCGGGATCGAGGCGTCTTCCGCGATGGGGAGCGGCCCGCCCCGCAGCATGCGGGCGGCCAGCGTGGTCGGTGTCGAGGCCTCGAACGGGAGCCGACCGGTGAGGGTCTGGTGCAGGACCACGGCGGCGGCGAAGACGTCGGTGCGCGCGTCGGCCGGCTCCCCGAAGAGAAGCTCGGGCGCCATGTAGGATGGCGTGCCCGGCGTGGTGAACCCGGGCTCCTGCGCGCCCGCGGCCTCGCGCAGCGCGGCAACGCCGAAGTCGGTGAGCTTCACCTGGCCCTCCGCCGTCAGCAGGATGTTCTGCGGCTTCACGTCGCGGTGCAGGACGCCCCGTGCGTGGACCACATCGAGAGCGCGGCAGAGCTGCATCCCGACCACGACGGCGGTCGCTACGGGCAGGCGGCGGTGCCGCGCCAGAAGATCGGCCAGCGACACGCCCTCCACGTACTCCATCACGAGGAACCGCGCGTCGCCGGCGCTTCCGACATCGTGCGTGCGGACCACGTTCGGGTGGGTGACGCGGCGGGTGAGCCGCACCTCGGCCACCACCGGGCCGAGGCCACCGTCGTCCAGGGGGAGGTCGGCCCGGAGCAGCTTGAGCGCCACGCTCTCGTCCAGCACGCGGTCCCGGGCCTCGTAGACTACGCCCATGCCGCCGGTGCCCACGTGGCGGCGAAGCTCGTAGCGGCCGGCGATGACCTGGCCGATCCCGGGCGCGCCGGCCGGCAGTGCGCCGCGTGCCACCGGGGCGGACCGGGCCACCAGCTCGCGCAGCAGCTCGCTCTCCACCGCCTCGGCGCGGCGCCGCTCCTGCTCGAGCAGAAGCACCTTGCGTCCCGCTCCCCAACGGTAGCCGCCGGCGTCGCCGTCGGCCCGCACCACCCGGTGACAGGGCACCACCAACGCAATCGGGTTCGCCGCGCAGGCCTGGGCCACCGCGCGCGCCCCCCGCGGCGCACCGACGGCCCGAGCGACCTGCGCGTAGGATCGCGTCTGTCCCGCGGGAATCGCCCGCAGCGCGTTCCACACCCGCCACTGGAAGGCGGTGGCACGCACGTCTATCGGGACGTCCACCCTGGGCGTCTCGCCCTCGAGATGGCGCACGATCTCGTGGGCCCAGGCTCCCAGGCCGTCCGGGTCGGCGGCGAGCCCGGCCTCGGGGAACTCGGCCCGGAGACCGGCTTCCAGTGCCGCGTCGTCGTCGCCCAGGCGCACGCTGCAGACGCCCCGGTCGGTGGCCGCCACCAGGAGCCGCCCAAGGGGCGAGGCGACGACCGCGTAGCGGATCGCCAGCCCCCGGCCGCCCCGGCGATAGGTCGCCGGCGTCATCCCCAACGGCGACCGGCCGCGCTCGTAGACCGGGCGGCCGGAGCCGTAGCCGGCGGCGTACACGGCCCGGCTCACCGTCTGCCCCTCGCGGAGGCCGGTCCGGAGCCGCTCGACCCGGCGCGCCTCGACCCACTCCCGCGGGCTCACGCCGACGACCCGTTTGAACACCCGTTGAAGGTGCCAGGGGCTCAGGCCCACCTCGGTCCCGAGCTCGGCAAGGGTTGGCGGCGCGTCGAGCCTGGCGTCCAGCGTCCGGCTGGCGAGGCGCACGGCGCGGAGATCGGCGTCCTCGGCCGCAATCGTGCGGGGCCGGCACCGCCGGCAGGCGCGGAACCCCTCGGCCTCGGCGGCGGCAGGGCCGGCGAAGAAGTTTACGTTGCTGCGGTTCGGGCGCCGCGACGCGCAGGACGGCCGGCAATAGACGCCGGTCGTGCGCACCGCGTAGACGAAGCGCCCGTCGAAGCGCCGGTCGTGGCTGACCACGGCCTCCCACGCCTGCTCCGGATCGACGGTCGAATGCTCGAGAACTCTCAAGGCTGTCATGTCTCCCTCCTGGGGACAATAGTGCGGTGCCCGGGGGTTCGCCCGCTATCCGGTTCTTGCGACGCAATCCGCGGCGCCGGTGGGCCGGGGCGCGCCCCGGCCGTCTCCTAGGCATGGTCCGCCGAGCTGTTCCTTTGATCTACCTGGCCCTCGCCGGGCTGGCCGCCTGCCGGGGCGCGCCCCGGGCTACCGCCAGCGAGCCTGCACGCGAGGCGTTTATGCCGTCCGTGGATCGGGAGCCGGCGCCCGGCGTTGCTCCGGAGGGGATGGTCTGGGTGCCGGGCGGGCGGTTCTGGATGGGCTGCGGCGGGTGCAACCTTCCCGATGCCGTGCCGGTGCACCCGGTCGCGATCAGCGGCTTCTGGATGGATCGGGCGTCCGTCACCAACGCGGAGTTCGCCCGTTTCGTCGCCGCCACGGGATACGTCACGGTTGCGGAGCGCGAGCTCGATCCGAAGGAGTTTCCCGATCTTCCCGCCGAACGGCGCGCGCCGGGCTCCGTGGTGTTCTCCCCGCCCACTCGCGACCTCCCCTATCTGCGCTATCTCGATTGGTGGCGCTGGGTGCCCGGCGCGAGCTGGCGCCATCCCGAGGGTCGGGGTAGTGATCTCCAGGGGCGCGAGGACCACCCCGTGGTCCACGTGGCCTACGCGGACGCCGCTGCCTATGCCCGCTGGGCCGGGAAGCGGCTTCCGACGGAGGCCGAGTTCGAGTGGGCGGCGCGGGGCGGGCTCGACGGGAAGAGGTACGCCTGGGGAGACCAGCTCAAGCCGGGCGGGCACTGGGTCGCGAACATCTTTCAGGGCCGCTTCCCGACCCGGAACACGGCGGAAGACGGCTACGCGGGCACCTCGCCGGTGAGCGCGTTTCCGCCGAACGGCTTCGGGCTCCGCGACATGGGCGGCAACGTCTGGCAGTGGACCAGCGACTGGTACCGGGCGGACTGGTACGCCCGCCTGGCCGCCTCCGGCGTGGCCATGAACCCGACCGGTCCACCGAAGAGCCTCGACCCCTCCCACCCCGACGCGCCGACCCGCGTCATCCGCGGCGGGTCGTTTCTGTGCAGCGACCAGTACTGCACCCGATACCTTGTCGGCAGCCGGGGTCGCGGCGACGCGACCACGGGCTCCTCCAACCTCGGCTTCCGGCTGGTGCGCTAGACCCGTCCCAGTGAGCTACGACTGTTCAAGACCGCAGGCCGGCGCGCCG